>NZ_AQOD01000111.1 GCF_000513715.1 Salinivibrio socompensis S35 | reverse complement strand
TAGCTGACATCATCGATGTBTGTCTTCATGTCGCCATGAAGGATTAGGCCTCGATAGGCTTGCGCCAGTCGTCTGAGCCTGACGTGCCTGCGTTGACGTGGTCCCACGTCACTTTGCGGTAAGACATCGACACCGTCAGGTTCTGGGTGAAGTCTGACTTCGCCGGGTCTTGGCAATGGGGCATTTCACAATGAATGTCCACAATCGAGGCGCTTTCCAGCTTGGTGATAAAGAAGTTTTCTTGTTTACCTTCAATCGAGGTGCGGTACCACTTCAGCTCAACGGTGGACATCTTCTCGCCTGACGCCAGTGCGTTATAAAGCAACGGCACCGGCCGTAATCAAACCCTGGGTTTCGCCTTCAATCGAGATATAACATGGCGTTGGCATAATCGCTCCTTTGTATGTAATAGAAGACACATCGCCACCGTGGCGGTGTGCCTGTTCGCCACCTTACAATGCGAAATGCATGCCAGTTTTTTTATCGATATAATTCAATGATTTGCCAACACGCTGACCAATTTTTTGCACGTGCCAAGCAACTTCTTGCCAAGCCAAGCAAAAAGTTGCTCAGCGTCATTTGCGCGTTTCTATATCTTTGCTCTGGTTTTCATCAATCACATCTTGTAGTTGAGAGACTTTCCAACTCAGGTGATTGAGGCGTTCCGTGAGCACTGACAGCTCATTATTAGCTTTGTCTATCTCGCCCTGCTCGACTAAGGTCGTCACATAATCCGCGCGACCATAGATAGGAGAAAGCCCGATAGCAAAACTCTCCAACGAGCGTGTTTGCGCCTGTAGTGCCGACCAACGATTTTGATCTACCAGCAGCGCGATGTTCGCCATCTTGGTTCGAACCGCTCGAAATTTATCTATATATTTCGCAGTGCTCTCCAATGCCTCAGCACGCTCAGCTTGATACGCTTTCACTACCGCAGACGTTTTCTCATTGTCTCCGTACAAGGTGGTTAACGCATTGAGGTGCTGTTTGGCAGACACTTTCCCCGTTTCGACCGATTGCGTTATCTCCTGCTCGACCGCATTGGCGTATAAAGGAATCAACTGCGGCTCCCAACGAGAAAGCGTATCTGGTGAATGTTGCTTGGAAAACAGATTCAGCGCTTCCGCACTGTCAAGGGAGGGCTGTGACGTGTTCACTTTGTAGGGTGTTTGAAAATAGGGAATGTGTGGGTAGCCCAGCCAGGCGAGCACCACCAAGCCAGCTCCCGCAACACCTGCCAGTAAACTGCGAAGTCGGCTTTTCTCTATACTGATCGTTGGATTCACGCTTTCATCGCGTTGTTGCTGTTTTAGTGCACTATGAAATCGCGTTTCTATTCGGTCGATATGTTCAAACAAAACATACGCAAGTCCTTCATAGTCAACCACATGCTTTGGTTGCTGTTGCGCCAAAACATGGTAAAGCGCATCGCACAACCGTTCACCACGATACAACTCGCGCAGTGCTTGTTGATCTGGTTTAATCTGGTTCAACTCGCCTTGCACCCGCGCATTCACCCACTCTAGCGCCTCTTTGCGCGCGCGGGCACGTTTTTCAGAGACTGCTTCTTCGTTATTTAAACAAGCAAGGATCAATTCCAACCCATTTGCAAAGCCCGCTAACCCCTCGGTTTTTAACGCCGCAACGGTATAGTACCCGCTGAGCAGTAAATCAATGCCCAGCTCATTCGCGAGCGCTTGACAGTTATCTTTTACAAATTGACCAATCGGTTCCTCCAGATAATGGCGAGTGTCGTTTATTGATTTGATCTCTAATTGCTTGATAACGCTCATCATCACGCAATGGTTGTACATCTTGGATAACACGAAAAGGCTGGTTATCAATTGAGACTATAAAAGACATTTAGCATTCCTGATAAAGCAGGGGCGAGACACTCGCCCCATGATCAGTTAGTAGAGATTGCGTGACAGCTTGAACGACTTGAACAAACGCTGCGTAAATGGGTTCGTTGCCGCCTGAGCATTAACACGGTAGATCATTCCACCACCATCGACATTAAACTGATAATCGACAGACGTCGTGCTTGCGGAGACCACCGCACCTCGATCCAACAGGCGGAATAAGGCCCATGGCCGCGGATCACAACGCTACGTGGTGACAAGTTAGTTTTGGTCGGTACCAACGTTAATTTAGACGTCGCCGAATCACGAAGTGTATTTGGCCAAATGAGCTCAATACTGTCTCTTGGTCCATGGCTATAGGTCACGTACTGGCCATCAACGTTCAAGACACTCCGCCGTTTATTGCTACTTAAACGCAAAGGCTCAACAGAAAAGCTCACATCTAAGACACCTTTACGGTTAAAGAATGCTTCTCGAATTTTTTGCGCTTTTTGGATCTGCGCCAACAAGTCTGGGCGAATTAGCGAGCCATTTGTCCCTTTATTCCCGACTGATATGTTTTCATCTATAAACATTTTCAGCTGGCTATTATAGAAGTTATCCAGGGTTCCTTCCGGCGCAAAGAAGCTTTCAAAGTCACTCAGTGATGCATCTTTACTGGCATTTGGATTAAACGGATATCGGTTCGCTAACTTTTGTTGATAAGGGCGATAGACCTCTTGATACCAACGAGTTTCAAGGTGTTTGATTGCCGCTTGTTTGACGACATGCCAGCTTTCATCGGCGAGTTTATCAACCATGCCATCCAGCGGATCAGGTAAACCGGTAGCAATCCGTTTGAGGGTATAAATGGGGTCGGTATTCACCAACTTAACACGTGCTTTGGTCGCATCCAGTGCCGCTGTACCTATGTCAGGCGCATCTTGGATAGATTTAAGGTAGCTTTTTAGCTCCTGTACCGACGCCAATACTTCATTCAAGTAGGCCGGTTTATCATTCACTGCTTTAACAAGACTGTTCAAATCTGAAAATGGTGCCTGTATTTGTGACGCCACCTCATATTTTGGATTTTCTGAGATCGCTTCTTGAGCGTCTTCATCCAAACCGAGGCCTGATGCAAGCTGGGTATTGGTTTCGAGCGTGCGTAATAAACGCTGCAAGGGTCCAACGTGCCCAGTAAAATTATCCAGAACCGTTACAGCATCGTTAATATCACTGAAAAACTTCACATCAATTTCGTTCAGCGCTGTGCGCCACGTATTAGTATAGTCAGCAACATATAAATCACGTATTTGGTTTCTAAGTGCCCTTTTATCCGCGTCACTAAACTGCGCCGTTTCTGCTTCACCTAATACCCAACTATCAATCAGCGCCAAGTCAGAAACCGACTGGAGCTTCGGAACAAAATATTCTTCAAAGCCCGTTTTAGTCAGCATTTGAGGAATATATAAGTTGTCGCTGTCGACTTCTCGCTCATCAAAAACAACATCAAAAACAGGACCTACCGCGTTACGCAGATTCATTCCCGTCGCCCAACACTGTCTCTGCGTCTAACTTCAAATTCCGGTATACACGTTGGTCGGTTGGCATAGTCCGTAAATATGCCTGCGTACGAGCGATAGTAAAATCATAAGGGCGCATTACTCGATCTGAAATTCTATCGCCTCTTTTACGCTCTCCAGTTAAGTCAGTATGGCGCATAGCGTAATCGAGATGATCGAGTAAACGTTCTTGAATGACCTTTTTCCCGGCAAATTCTTGTTGCCATTGTTGACTAAAATAGTCCATTACATAGTCATGATAGCGGCCGCTTTTATCCACCATCATCCGATAAACACGCAATGCAACTAGCTGTTCCTGATCCGTCTCCGCTTGATTAATATCCACCACGGTATCTGCCATTAAGAGTGGCAAGAAACGACTTTTTAACAGGCTAAGATATGCCTGCTCAACTTTCGGTCCAATCACGTGTCCCTGATACAAGCCAAAGTCAGAAATATATTGAGTCTTTTCACGGAAAAAACCAAAT
Source organism: Salinivibrio socompensis S35 (assembly GCF_000513715.1). GTDB lineage: Bacteria > Pseudomonadota > Gammaproteobacteria > Enterobacterales > Vibrionaceae > Salinivibrio > Salinivibrio socompensis. Next base: position 17,795 of record NZ_AQOD01000111.1, on the reverse strand, counting down.
TCCAGCGTCGCCTGGCGGATCTGGTTGAGCGGTTTGAGCACCTCGCGTTGCGACGCACCGGCAGCATTGATTGAAAATTGGGTTTTATATTGATCAACTTTTGTTAATACCGCATCTGCATGTGCAACGTTAGCCAGGTAATAGCGATGCCAAGTTCCTACCAATAAGACCGTGGCAATCGAGCATACCAGTACAGACATACCCATGAGGCGCCGTTTATGTTTTGCCACACGGAAGTTATCCGATGCGAGCCCCGCTTCTGGATAGATAATATTGCTAAATAGCTTTTGGGTGAAAAAAATCGTTGAGTTCTTGCCCTTTTGAGCATGGTTAACCGCATGAGACAAACCATAACGACGAGAGGCTGCGTCATCGAAGGCGTTTGTTGGTACGCCTTGCTGATAAACAGAGGTAAAGTACGCGCCTCTGACTAGCGCTGAGGTAGAGAACTGGTCACTCGCCAGTGTTTCATTAAAAAAGGTAGCAAGAATGTCCTTCAGGCCAGCGATCTGACGCGAGAAACTGTAAATGGCTTTACGATCTTCAAAATCGATTGGAGCGGCCAATGCATGCGGTACTATCGCATTAATACGATCGATGAATGCGGAATAGTCTTCATCAAACTCTTTCAGCCATGAGTCAATATCATCCACTGAGTTTAAAGAAAAAGTAAAACCAAGCACCTCATCGCGTTGCTGCTTAGAATAATGTTTAAAAAACGGTTCAAAGCCATACAACAAGTCAAGTTTCGTAAGTGCAATATAAACAGGAAGTCTTGTCGATAACGTTTCCATCAACTCTCGCAACCTGGCACGCAATAGATTCGCATATGCTTTGCGCTCTGATGCTGTGGCCGTGGCAAGGTGTGACGCATCAAGAGTTAATACAATCCCATTCAATGGACGACGACTACGAGCCTGCTCTAGCCACTGGACAAAATGCGACCATAAACGACGCTCAAGCTCACCATCATTGTTTTCGTCCTTGTGTCCTTGTGTCAGCAACTCACCATCTGGATCGATAACAACCGATTCGTCACCGATCCACCAGTCAAATGAGTATGGATTCTCACTCTTTTTGCCCGACGCGCGCATGACAGAAGAGAACACAAAGTTCTGCCCCGAACGATTAATTAAGCTAGTTTTACCCGCGTTTTCGAGCCCGAGAACAAGATACCAAGGGAGTGCATAGAGATGGTTTCGCTTGTTCAAGTTTTGCTTCATATTGGCAACAACTTGATCCAGCTCTTTCTCTTGGCGCTCTTCATAAATCTGAATCGGGTCTTCTCGCAATTTTTCTGTGTGCGCTTGCTCTGCCTGGAAACTTTGCAGCTTACGCCATTGCCACACCCCCCAAATTGCTAAGGCGCCAAGCGTTATAAAGCCACTACAAATCGCCCGTGCCATTACAGATGCTAATGGTTTTTTCTCACCTATCGTCAACCAAGGGCCTGACCACCAAATGGCGACATTAACGAGAATAAAAATCGCTGCTAATAAAATAGGAAAGGCTGCGACCATGCCAGGCTTTAGCTTTTTCGCTATTTTAAAAATGTATTTCCACATGAATTTTCGCCCTTAATCACTCTGACGTTGTATTGCGTTCAAGTTGTTCCACCAAGCTGGGTTCCCAGTCGATGACGCTCATGGTTTTAATTTCTTGATTTAGCGTTTGATACTGCTTTTGAGCCATACTATTAAGTTGATTAGCTCGCATTAGATCAGCCGATATCATTCGCCAATAGAAATGATCGCGTGGTTCTCGCGCCGCCTGTAGCCCATCATTTAGCATGGAGAGTGCCACCGCAATACCTCCCTCTTTGGCCAACGACAGGGCCTCTTTTCTTTTTTCTTGCCAATCACCATTTACGGCCTTTCCACTTGCTTGCCCCGTACTGCCATGAGCTAGCCAATCTTTAACCGCATCAGACACAAATGGCTCTCCACCCTTGAACGTCAGCGCTGCCAACCCAGGAAGCCGCTCTAAAAACTGGCTCACTTCCGATTGAATCGCGTCACACCAACCTTGGTGACCCAATTTTTGAGCAATGGAGTAACTCATTAAGTGCCCTTCAAACCAGTAAGGTGCCATCGTGAGGCTTTGCTCAACTTGCCGCCACAATGCCAAGTCGGATGGCGCATTTTATCTTGGTAGTCCTTCACTCGATCTTGTTGCATTCCTCGCAATTGCGTCTCACCACCGGGCTTATGATCGGGTAAGGCAGTAATGCTATACCACACCGCGTAGCGACGAAGTCGGATCGCAAGAGCCATCCCGTCATCTTGTTCCGCCAAAAAATCGGCAACTTTCAATAACGTTTGCTTGGTTGCTTTGTCGCTGGAGTGATCAACATCTAAGCCTGAGGGTGTTGTGGTTGTCGTCGCAGTTCGCGCCGAGGTTTGTGGGGCTTCTTTCGCGGTTTGGTTCGCGCGCTGACGTTCTTCCGCCTTTCGCAGTTCGGCTCGCACATTGACGACGACACTACTGACAACGTCATTGGTCAGGCCTTTCTCTTCAACGGCCTTTTCCCATTCTGCGATCGCCTGCGTCAGTAACTCACGATCTTGCGCATCAAACTGACCAAAGTCCGTTTTATCTATCGCCATCGAAAATCGCTGTGCCATTTGGCTAAAGAACTTTCGACGAGGCAGATTCCCACGCTTACCCGGTGCTGGGAAGCTATCTTCCAATACTGAGACATAAAGGATGCCATCAACTCAAACGAGAGGATAAAGCGAGCCGGAGACGCTTGGTGATGTAGACACTGCAGCAGGTAAGTCAGCAATTTAATGTCTTTGCTCTTTTCTGCCAACAACTTAACAACGCTGTGCTCCACCTCGTCCCACTGAACATCAGCATGGGAGAGAGAGCCCACTTTCATCATCTGATCTTCAACGAAATCAAATAAAGGGTCATCAACTAAACGCTCACCAACTGCACTTTCTCCGGGGATCGGCTGTGAAATACTGCGTTTATATTCTTTCAGTTCCATATTTACCAACCACAACGAGAACGAAGAGCGCCCAGCGCATTACTTAATGGCTGGGTATCAAATGTCAGCCCATCAACGTACTGAGAATTAGAGCGAATGGTTAAGCGTTCATCCTGCGCCAATGCCTTCATTAGACGGATTGCAGGTAGGCCACGAGAAGACGAGAGCACGACTCCTGAGTCATCATTCCGCCAGTACTGGGTTTGGGTATTTGGAAACGTTAGCTTGACCCGACCATCATCAATCGACTCTGGTAGCATCAACTCCACTCGGCTTAAGTTATCGATACAGCTCAGCATCAATAAAGGCTGTTCGCTGCCTCGAAAAGTGGTGTTAATGTTACTCGCCTGCAACGTAATCCATGCGCTACTTCCTCGTCCCTCACCCTCTTGATTTAATGACCATGTTTTGGGTGCACTGTTTTGTGCCGCTTGTGTTGCTCTGCGCCACTGTAAGGGCATTTCTAAGTGGTTATCTGCAGGCGCAGCCGACGACACTTGGGTATTAAATACGCGGTCAAAGCAGGCCAGACGCTCGAGCCTAGACGCCACGGCGCGACACTGTGTAGCTTGTTTCACTTGTTGTTTCGCAGATACGGGTTCGCCATTTACCGCGGATGATATCAATATCGACATCATCATTACCCCGGCTAATGAATAGGAACTTTGCTTTCTCATGGGGCTTTTATCTCTAATTTTCGGCACTTATAGGTCAAGGTCCGTCGAGGGATCCCTAAACTGTCTGCCGCTTTACTTTTATCTCCATCAAATTGAGACAGGCGGTCAGTAATGATCCGCTGCTCAAAGTCAAGCAACGCTTGTTTTAGATCGGCGATAGAGGCGGCATCAATATTTAGCACGCTATCAGCCGTCGAGGCGCTATTGGCATAGCCTATAGGCATCGACTGAACCTTGGAGGAGCCTGATACAGGTTGCCCGTTACTGATACACCCACTAAAGGTCGCGATACTAATGGACTCACGATCAGGCGTTTGGCACATGCGTATTCAATAAGGTGCTTTAATTCTCGTACATTACCCGGAAAGCTATAACTCAAGAGCATATCGAGCGCTTCAGGCTGCAGATCTCTTACTCGGGTGCCATGTTGGTGATTAAACTTATCAAGAAAGTGATAGCTCAGCTGGCGCACATCTTCTTTACGCTGCGCAAGCGCTGGCACATGAATTGGATATTGGAGCAAACGATAGTAGAGATCCTGGCGAAAAGTACCTGATCTTACCTTGTCAAGCAGGTGCACATGTGTCGCAGACACGAGTCGAAAGTCAGATTGACGCTCTCGACGTCCTCCGACAGGGCGAAACGATCCTAATTCGAGCACCCGCAGCAATTTAGCTTGCAAGCTCATCGGCATATCACCGATTTCATCAAGAAATAATGTCCCGCCATTTGCTTGGGCAATCAGGCCCTCTTTATCTGTATTCGCACCTGAAAATGCCCCCTTTTCGTAGCCAAATAGCTCACTTTCTAGCAAGTGTTCAGGGATCGCGGCACAGTTGATCGGGATAAATGGCTGATGTCGACGCGGTGATAAATCATGCACGGCGCGTGCGACAAGTTCTTTCCCACTCCCGGTCTCACCTTGAACCAGTACAGATAATTGTGAGGAAGCCGCATTAGCAATTTGCTCGCGCAGTCTTCCCATCAACGTGCTGTCTCCAATCAAGGTTGAGGACAGACTCGCGGCCCTTTCTTGCTGGCGCGTTTGCTTTTCGATATCCGTCAGAGAGGCTTTTAAGGCACGGCGATTGCTTTCTTCTCCTTCCATCTCATTGATCAGCGACCATTGTTGCTCAAACACATCTAATACCTGTAAAAATGACGCTTCATTCCAAAGGCTCGATAACGTTTGGCTATCACCGATAAGACACAGCAAGAGTTTTACCTGTTTGTCATGGCGGATTAACGGCCGAATAGAGACGGCTTCAAATAACCCTAGATCACCAATCGCCTTTGAGAAGGCTCGATTCGACTGCCAATAAACAATGTCCTCTGCCACCAAATGCTTTGGCGTCGCGTTTTGCAGCACATGGGCAAATGGTGTGTCAAAATCGGTGACCGACCAAGACTCTCCGCTGGAATGGCAGACAAGCTGCCTGCCATCACAACTCGGGACTAGCAGCATTCCTTTGCGCAGCTTGAGCTCGCCGACCAAAATCTGGATAAAGCGAGACTGCAAATCAGTTGTTCGCCTTTCCCGAGCTAAGTCAGTGACATAAGCTAGCCAGTTATGCATTCTTACTCTACCTCACCCTTAAACTCGCCATTGTCTGCCAGTAGACGAACGTGCGTGATCGCCGCTTTGTCGGCCAGCTTTTTTAATAGTTCGAGTGAGACGGGTGGCAATAATTGTCCTTCAATAATCGCCTCGAGCATACGGGCGCCATTCTCGCTCCGTGTTGCACGCTTCAAAATCTCGTCAATTAGGGTGTTGTCAATATCAACGGTGGCGCCATAGCGCTGAGCGAAAGTCGCTTCCAAGTGCGCTAATTTGCCTCGTACGATCTCCGCCAACACGTCACGTTCTAACGGGACGTAAGGCACGACTTCCATCCGCGCCAATAAGGCAGGCTTAAAGAACGCGGCAAGTTCAGGGTATAAAGCATCATCAATATTGGCTTTATCATGTGCATAGTCGACAATCGTTTGATATCCCAAGTTTGACGTCAGGAAGAAGACCGTGTTCTGACAGTCAATCATGCGCCCTTCACCGTCCGCTAGCTCCCCTTTATCGAAAGCTTGATAGAAGATATTGAGTACCTCTGGATGGGCTTTTTCGACCTCATCGAGAAGCACCACAGAATAGGGCATCTTGCGGATCGCTTCGGTCAGTACACCACCTTCGCCATATCCAACATAACCTGGAGGAGAACCAATAAGACGCGAGACCGTATGTTTTTCTTGGTACTCTGACATATTGATCGTGGTTAAGAACTGCTTACCACCATAAAGTTGCTGGGCGAGTTGCACCACGGTTTCTGTTTTACCGACACCGCTTGGCCCCACCAAATAAAAATGCCCCTTTAGGTCGGCCAGAACGCCGTAAATCCGCACGCGCGGTTAGCAAGTGTCGATGTATGCGTTCGATAGCAATGTCTTGCCCTTTAATTGCATTTCCCAATAACGTTGTCAGGTTTGTGATTTTGTAGAGCTCGTCGCTGTTCATTTGATCGATAGGCACGCCTGTCCAATCAGAAATCACTTCTGCCACCTGTTCAGCATCAACGTGTGGATGCATCAACCGCTGATCATGAGGAATCGCGTTAAGCGCGTCATATTTCTCTGCTAATGTCTTGGCCTGCTCTGCGCGAGCATCTTCTGTGGTGACCACCGGTTGCGCGTCATTGAGCACATCTGCTTGTTCATCGTCAGACGGTGAATACAGTAGCGCGGCTCGCAGTTCGATAATTTCTTCGACTAGCGCGCGTTGTTCATTCCAACGCGCCTGTAACGATTGTTTTTCAGCCTCATCTGCTTGCTCTTGTATCTCTAGCTCATCCAAACGCGCTTGATTAACGGTTTGGCCAATATATTGTGCGCGTTTCAGCATCTCTATTTCTTGCTGGCGTTGATGACAGAGCGTCTCCAGTAGCGTAAGGCGTTTAGGGGGAGTCGTTAAGTTAATGGCGATCCGTGCACAGGCGGTATCGAGTACATCGATTGCTTTATCAGGCAATTGACGCCCGGATAAATAGCGAGCAGACAGTTCCGCTGCCGCTTTTAAGGCATCATCAGCAATGAGTACACCATGTGCTTTTTCGTAAACACTTCCTAGTCCCCGCATAATATCAACAGCTTGGTTCACGGAAGGCTCTTCAAGCTTAACCAGCTGGAAACGACGAGTCAGAGCAGGATCTTTTTCGAAATACTTTTTGTATTCTTTCCAGGTGGTTGCAGCAATCGTGCTCAACTCACCACGCGCCAGTGCTGGTTTGAGCAAGTTGGCCGCATCACTGCCCCCTTCCTGGTTCCCTGAGCCAATGAGTGTATGAGCCTCATCAATAAAGAGAATAATAGGGTTCGGTGCACTCTTGATTCCATCAATGACACCTTTCAAACGCTTCTCAAACTCACCTTTGACGGAAGCACCCGCTTGGAGCAAGCCAAGATCAAGGCAGAAAAGCTCAACGTCTTGTAGACGCTCCGGCACATTACCAGCCGCAATACGCAAAGCCAGCCCTTCGACCATGGCGCTTTTACCGACACCTGCATCACCAACCACAATTGGGTTGTTCTTACGGCGACGGCAAAGAATATCGACCATTAAGTTGAGCTCTTCTTCACGACAAAGGACCGGATCCAATTCGCCATTCTTGGCTTGCGTTGTAATGTTAGAACAATACTTGTAAAGCGGAGACTCGCTGCCTTCCATCGATGCGCTTTGGATCCTTTGTGATTATCACTGACCACGGCGGTTTCGGCAGAGTCAGCAACAATGGCGTCAAAATGCGTTTTCAAGCTCTCGCGATTGATACTTGCTAACAGCTTGGATGCAGCGCGAGATAGGTAGCGATCGGCACGGTTCAACACGGCAAAAAAGACGCTCCCAGAGCGTAGTGCTGACTGATTTAGCTCTGTGGTTGACAGCAACCATGCCTCTTGTAGCACTTCGACCAATAATGGCGAAAATGCCGGGTAAGTATCAAGCGTCGTATCACGCTCGTAATTACCCGCCAACGCTTGTTTTAACTGGTCAGTATCAATATTGGCTTGCTTGGCAATAAGACGAACGTCAGACAATGGATTGTCTAGCAAGACCTCGAGGAAATGCTCTACTAAGACTTCAGGATGATGACGCTCAATACACAATGAGGCCGCTTGCTCTAGCGCTAGCTTGCTTGACTCATTCAATTTAGCGATGAGCGTGGACAATTCAATTCGAATCACAGGGACACCTAGTTCTAATCAATATAATGTTGTTCGGCTCACAGCAACTGATTCAGTTGACTGAGTACATTTTCAGACTTTTCATGTAGAAAGTATGAATAGCCAGCGAAGATACCCGCCCACAAGACGAGAAATCCGACAAAAACAGACCAAAGCGGTACTTGTCGGCTAAGTGCATACCGAGTATTAACGACATGATCACTCCCCTCACTCAGTTGTTTGGGTTGCTTTTCATCATCTAATAGTTGGTCATGTAGCCTTTTAATAACTTTTTCTCGCTGTGCATGACCTCCATCAATGACTCGATATTTGCCTTCAAAACCCAAGCACAAACAATGATAAATAAACACCAGTAGCGGCCGGTATCTCTCGGCTCATTTTCCAAACGACTCAGAATGGTAAATACTTTCTCGCCTCCCCATGTTTCATTATGGAAACGAGACAACATTGAATGTTCAGCCCAGCAAGTGTTGGCCCCCCATGGGGTTCCCATCACCGCTTCGTCAAGGAAGGTGCATAATATATAGCGATATGCCATCAGCATTGCGTGTTCATAACCTTGCTCTGATAACTCTATCTCAATCGCTTTTATTTCCTCGATCGTTTGGTGGTAGATTTGCTCAATATTTTCGCAACTTGATAATGAACGAACTCGCAATGCCAGTCCGAATAGCGGAGTTGCCGCATCCACCAGCGCGTTAGTGTTGTGTCCACGTAGCTGAAACCAGTAATCCTGGTCACTGTCTATTTTTTCAACGTTATCATATAGGAGGTCTTTAAAGACACTTTCGTCAGTTGCTGCCATAATCAATCTCTTATTGCCCAAAATTGAATATCAAGATCATCAAATGCGGCGGCGACATGGAACGCAAAGCCACTAGAGTTCGCGAGCATCGACCACGCCGCACTCTCTTTATCCAATTGGTAGTAGGTATAGCCAGCATGATAAGGCAACTGGCGAGGCGCCACGGGTAGCGAAATCAGCGGAATGCCAGGCAACTGAAGTGAAATAAGCTCGCGAATTTTCTCAACGGAAGAGACTTTGGTTTGCTGAGTGAACAATCGCCGTAACTCATCCAATGGCATACGTGCTTTAACGGCAACGATAAACTCTGCCGACTCCATCAATTGCGGGTCTTGAACCGGCGCGACCATCAGGCCGTAATTGCGCTTATCTAACTGAATTGAGACCGCACGAGGCTCCAGAACCACACTGAGGCTCTGACGCAAATAACGAATAACAGGCCAGAATGCATCACCCGGCATATCGTGGTTGTAAGCTGGCATTGACGGTGCCAAACGGCTTTCATCCGTAAACGTTGCTAGCTCGCCACAAATTGACGACAAGCATTCATACAAGCGCTCGGGATGCAGACTACCTAAAGAAGCAAGGTGCTTCATCTGCGGATACAAACGGTTCAACGAATGTAAAAGCATAAAATCAGAGACATCCGCCACACCGCCTTGAGAAGGGGAACTAATACGTTGGGCGATGTTTTTTGCGCGCTCTTGCATCAAACCAGCCATTTCAGTGATAAAACGGTGCAAAGTCGCATTGCCTGCAACATTGAAATGACACGGAATAAAGTTAGGATCGAGAACAACACTGCCATCAGGCCGCTTTTCTAAAATTCGGGCAATCGGAATCGAGGCGTAGGCACTGCGATCCTCTTTTTCTAGCATCAACTGCAATTGAACCGGTGATACATCAAGCGTGGTTGTATCACCTTGCACACTCTGAACATCTCGCACGTCGATACGGCGGCTTTCATAACGTCCTGACCCTTTTTCGTCAGGCCAGTTCACTTCCATAATTGATTCACTGCGCAACGGTATCGCGAGGTAAATCAAATGATTAGAAAGCGATCCGTCTTCGATTTCCAACGCTTCAGGCATCACGTCTTCTTGTGGAATACGAAACGCCGTTCCATCTGGCATGACACCGACCGCTCGCTCTATCGCAATACGACCAAATGCTAGATATTCCGGATTGAGTGACAGCTCAGCAATGCCGTATAAATATTTACTGACGGAAGTCAACCGCTCTTCCAATAAATATTCACTATAACGCTGGTGCTGCTGGAAGTGCTGCGGCTTAATAAAGAGCCCTTCGCTCCATATCACGCGATTACGTGCAAACATTACCTTTATTCTACCTTTTCTAATTTCACGTCATAATCTTGAAATAGCATCAACAAATGATACTCGCGGCCTTTGTTCAGCACTTTGACAGCTTTTTTCCACTCCCCGAGATTAGGCTCGGCAAAATGTGCCATCACGCCGATATAATTCGTGTCTTCATCGATCTCAAACGCATTGACAAATTTGAATTGCCCCGGTGTCAGCACGTAATCGTAGTTATTAATAAAGTTACTATTCAATGCGCCTTCATAATCAGTGCGCAGCTGATCAAAGCCCGCAGACATGAACATCGAATCATCTTCGAGTTCAAAAACTTGTACCTCGATAGGTGCTGGATCACCTACTATATTCGGGTTCACGCCACTGTCACTGACTAAACTAAACGTCGCGGTGGTAGATTGATCTTCCGGCTTGTATTCATCTGAAGAACTACAGGCTGTCAATAGCAACATGGCACAAAGCACACCTAATTGTTTAAACATGATTAGCCCTCCTGTTGTTTTTCGCGAATACGCTTGTCATAGACCTGCTCAAATATCTCCCAAAAGAGTTTCGCGAAGCCTTGTTGACGGTTAGATGTGAGCTCTTTGTAATAATTACAATACATTTCCCAAGCCCAAGCTGACTCACCGTCTTCATGTGCGTCCGTATTGCGCCGACAATGTTGAAAACGGCGTAATAGCACCTCCGGTGAAAAAGCATTTAATATTTGGTCTAATGCTTCTGAAATCGCATCCTGGGTTGCTTCATTGTGATCTCTTACATTTTTTAAGCTTCTCAGCAATGGCCGCAGGGGCAGACAAATGAACTAAGCTTTTATCCGCGTCATACATAGTACGAACCGTTTCTTCATAAGAAAGACCAAGACGTAACGGGTTGTCTTCAATAGGTTGAAGGTTACGGTTCATCGTACCAAAGCGCCCCGCTGAAGCTTGTTCATGCAGTGATAGCAAGCCTTTTAAACACGCTTGTAACGATTGACCCATTTCTTGTGACAAGAAATGCATCCGTTGAACATCTTGTTCATTCGTGACGCGAACACCAAGCCCCTCTAGCATGGGACCGGTTAATAGGTGTTGCCCGTGTCCGCCATTGTCATTTGACGGTGCGGGGGATGTTTCATTTTGCAAACTCTTAGCCACTTCTTGCTCGAGAAGTCCTAGCGCTTTTTCGTCCATTGGCTTCATCTCATTTTCTATCGGCTTGGAAGGAGTACGTGATGCCGTATTAGTTGGCGGCGCATCCAATGCTTGTTGATATGACTTGTTACTTTTGGTCTGGTTTTTTTTCTGCCCGAAACCAAAAATACGCTTCAAGCGTACAGAGGCAGACATGACATCTTCACTGTCGGCCTGAGGCGTAAATGAAGGTCGTTTTTCAACTAAGTTTTTCTTTGAAATTAGATGACCCGCTTCACTGATCTGCTCCATGGGTTCATCATCTAATAACCAGTTTGACCCTTGGATCTCTGTCGATGCTTCTAGCTCGGCCAACGGATCAATCGGCGCTGACGCATCCTCGGGCTCAAGCTCGGTATCAACGGGTTCATGCGTATTTGACAACAAATCCGTGTGGTTAGAATCAAAAAGCGTATCGATGTGTCCAGTATCAACCTCTTCGTTTTCTCCGGTTAACACGCGTATCTTGTATGGGCCAATTTGCATTTCATCTTTGTGTGCTAACCGTGCTAGCTGCCCCTTACCAAGGGGCATATCGTTACCATTAACAAAGGTCTGTCCACACTCATCACGCACACAGAATGCACCATCTACAACCACGATCTCACAGTGCAAATCATGCACGCGTCCCAAACGATCTTTTAATCGCCAATGCGCGGCAGGTGATGCGCCAATCGTGCCACCGGATTCCACTAAGCGAATCTGTGCCGATAAACCAGATTCCAAGGTTTGCGCATTCGCGACCACGAGTGTTATGCCATGTTGATGTTGCGAGACCATCTTTATTGCCTTACCTGAATTAATACACGCTTATCTTGCAAATCTTCGCCAAGGAAGGATGTCCATCCCAGCGCGACCTGTTGCCCTAGCTGAAGAGCAGGAGTTTCTTCATCTGTCATCGACAACTCCAGATCAAATGCCATCTGCTCACGCAGAATGAATTCAACTAACTTACACAAAGGCTGATATTCTTTGCCGACAGGTAGAAAATCGTTAAAACGCTCCCGCGTCAGATCTCTGATACAAATGACGAACTTTCCATTACAGTCAAAAACCGACTCTCCAATCACTGTATCTTCACCAAGTCGACCGTTCATACAGCCAAGAGACATCTGTTGCTCTTTCGCAATCTTGACCTTACGCGTGACCCATTGGCGGATCTCTACATATTCAAGATCGAAACAGTGCGCGATGATCCCAGCAACCACTGTCGGTGAGCGACTTCTACCCGCCAACGTTCCGGCATAAGCCAACATTTTGCACCAGTTTATCGGGGTTTCCCCTCTTAACTGGGTGTCGCCAAGCCCAACAAGCGCGAATAACTGCGCTGAAAACTGATCTTCCGCACCTGGCTGAAACCTGACGTAATAGCGGTATTTGCGCCATATGCGATAAACCAATGCAATCAGTCGGTTATTAAAAAAGTCCAAAAAGGGTCTTTTAATACCTCCTGGCTCTTCATGTAGCAGTTGCTCTGTAATGAATGCCGGCAGCGGCGATTGTGAGCCTGCAAGCCCTAAAAAGTTAGTGAGCATCACTGTGTGATCATTCACTTGATCAAGCGATGATATATCTGACGCAGCAAACCCAAGACTTGGGTTTGCACTAAACACTAGCTGGCACTCACGTTCCCACTCTTCGTCCTCTGGGTTCAGCCCTTTGTGCTTTTGCAAAAGCTCAACTAATTGGAAGAAGCTATACACGCGCGCATCTTTTACGAGATCAGCGCCACTCACTGTTTGTTTTTCTAGATGAGTGGTTGCTTCCCGACTCTCGTCTGCCATGTATAGGTCTCGTTATTGGTTGTGTTGATAACGGTGAGCTCATGAAAAGAATTAATGCTCGCATACAACGAGAAAAAGTGACTGAGCACCGTTCCAAATAAATATAAATCGCCTTCAGAGCCGAATCCGTCTTGGTTCAGGTAAATCGTTGACTGTAAGCCACGAACAGGCATCCCTCTCAATAACTTATCCATTGGCTTTGATTGAATATCTTCAATTGCATTTAGGCGCTGCTTGCCAACACGCTCTGCTTGACGATCGACCAAAGCACGAAAGTCATACGCCGTTAATACACAGCTCAATGCATCTTTGGATAACAATGACAAATAATTGAGCGATAAATTAGAAATCAACATCCATAACAAACTCCCGTCTAGCACTGGGCGGAGTGCTTGTGTTGGAATGGTGATATTCTTGAACTCTGCAAATGGCGGTGAGCTATCAGTTGGATAGCAAATATCGCCAACACCTAGCTCTAAAGGAAGCTGTCGATTGGTACAGGTCAGCTTAATTGAAACAGCTTCGTCGACGTCCACGGATAGCGATTCGTCCCCTCGGATGAAAGAGATAAAAGAATCAAAGCCATCCCCACGGATACTGTCTTTGACGCGCGCTCGGTAATAGAGTGTTTCGCGATTACGCACTCGCTCAACTTCATGCTGAAAGCTTTCAAAGGGCGTATAGACACGCTTTTGACCGCGAATAGGCTGTCCATCAATCACCTTATCTTGTCGCCCCGTGACATTGTCGATACTAAACACTTCATAGTGAGCCGGTTTGTTACTCGATGGTATCACCTTGTATTCAGTATTTTTTCCTGTTAAGTCAATAGGATCTGCATCATGATTGAATAAGTTAATAATGGGTGTGCAGTAAAGTTGAAAACTCTCAGCCCTGACTCTGACATCCGATGGCAAGGTTTTAGATAAGTGCAACTGCACAGTAAACTTCCCATACACATTACTCGGTATGGCTTTATCGAGTCCGCCTATGTCGATAAAGTGAAACGCTTCAGGAAATGACAAATATTCCTGTAGCACACGATAACCATCATAAACATTTTGCGGATACGGCAATAAACCGTCGCCGGGGTTAAATCCGACAGACGAGAACGCATCACGTGGTAACGAAAATTCTGTTCCATCAACGTGTACCGTTAACTTCTCTAGATGGTGACTCAACCACAGGTAGATCATTTGTGCGCTGTATTTGTCACCACCAATATAAAAACGCAGCTTATTAATGTTGGCATCTCGTACCGACATATCACCACTGAGCATCATCTGTAGCTGTATTGTTGTCGCCTCACGCGTGTGTTCTGCATGAACGTTGGCGCAATAAAGCGGGTAGAGGTCAACTTCACGACACGTTTGAAAGCGACACTGCGTCTTCATAACAGCGTTACTATCCAGTTCTGTGCCTTTTATCACCGTCTGCTTTTCACTGAGGTTATCTTCTGGTTTAAATTGCGCGATACACATACTGGGAACAGGCCGCAAATAATTGGGCCAAAGCATATTGATGATTGAGTGAGTTAACTCAGGAAAATCATCATCCACTTTTTCGCGCAACTTGCCCGTTAAGAACGCAAAGCCCTCCAGTAACCGCTCTACATCGGGGTCAGTATGCCGACCGTGTAAGAAGCGAGCCAGCTGGGGGTGCAATTCAGTAAAGGCTTTACCTTGCTCTTTCAAGAACGCGAGTTCTTCTCGAAAATACTTGTCTTTCGTCATGCGATTTACAACACTCGGTATTGGCGGTTCTGGTCTAAAAACAAGCTAAGTTGAACTTTCTCGTGCAGTGCTTCGCTATTGACTGTGGCAACAATATTAAACCGCAACATTAACGGTGAATGCGGATCAAAATCTGATGTCACCAGGATATTCGTTAGCCTCGGTTCATACCTTTCTAAACAGTCTTTGATCGCTAGCTTCACTCTTAGCGATAAGTCTAAGCTTTCGAGTGTGGCGTCATTGAAATCAATCAGACCGAGTTCAGGAGAGCTTTGCGCACCACCAATGCGGGTGTTCAGTACATTGGCAATATTGCGTTTAATCGATCTCACCACATCTGGACTGCTCGGCCCTGAGTGACAGATACAGGCTTAGCGCCGGCTTCAAGGCGCTCCAAGAAGCCGACACCAAATGCACTGTCTTCTAGCGCAACGTATGCCATGATTACTGATCAAGCCTACCAACGAGAGACAGTTCAAAGTTCGCGCCCATATATTTGAAATGAGGACGAACGGATAAAGACACCTGATACCAGCCAGGGTTGCCTTCAACATCAGTCACTTCAATCTTGGCTGCGCGAAGTGGTCGACGGCTACGTACATCTGCTGGTGGATTTTCTTGGTCAGCGACATATTGCTTGAGCCAAGTATTCAACTCACGCTCCAAATCTTGACGCTCTTTCCAAGAACCAATCTGCTCTCGTTGCAGCACTTTGATGTAATGCGCTAAGCGATTAATGATCATCATATAAGGCAGCTGTGTACCGAGCTTATAGTTGGTTTCCGCTTCTTTACCTTCTTTGGTATTTGGGAATACCTTCGGTTTTTGAATTGAGTTTGCAGAGAAGAAAGCAGCGTTGTCGCTACCTTTCCGCATGGTTAAGCCAATAAATCCTTCTTCGGCAAGCTCAAATTCTTTGCGGTCAGTAATCAACACTTCCGTCGGAATTTTAGTTTGTAGCGCGCCCATCGATTCATAAACATGAACCGGCAGATCTTCTACTGCACCACCGCTTTGTGGCCCAATAATATTCGGACACCAACGATATTTAGCAAAGCTATCCGTCAGACGTGTTGCAAATGCAAATGCGGTATTACCCCAAAGGTAATGTTCATGAGCTTGGCTAACGCTCTCGTGATACACGAAAGATTTGATCGGATTTTCTGTTGGGTCATATGGCACACGCAACAAGAAACGTGGTGCTGCTAGGCCAAGATAACGAGCATCTTCAGATTCACGAAGTGAACGCCACTTGGTATATTTCGGGCTTTCAAAGATCGACTTGACATCTTTAATGTTTGGCAGCTCTTCGAACGACTCAATACCAAAGAACTCAGGCCCAACACTTGAGATGAATGGCGCATGGGCCATCGCACCTAGCGCTCCCATATATTGAAGCAACTTCATATCTGGCGTTGATGGGGTGAAGGCGTAGTTACCAATAATGGCACCCGTTGGCTCACCACCGAACTGGCCGTAACCTGATGAATAGACGTGCTTATAGAGACCTGACTGAGTTGTTTCAGGTGCGAACTCAAAGTCATCTAGCAATTCATCTTTGGTCACATGCAAGATGTCAACTTTGTTGTTCTCACGAAAGTCCGTTCTCTCGACAAATAATTTTAATCCACGCCATGCCGATTCCATTTCCTGGAAAGACGTGTCGTGCAATATTTCGTCCATTTGAGCACTGATTTTCTTGTCAAGCTCAACAAGCATTTGATCGACAAGAGCCTTGTTAACAGGCTCTTGAGTTTGGTCGTTGCCAACGAGGTTTTCGATAAAGGCGGCAACACCTTTCTTTGCGACATCATAGCCTTCTTCGCTAGGCTCAATACGCGTTTTCGCCATGATCTCGTCAAGTAAGCCACCTTCCTTGACTTCGGGAGACTCTACTACTGATTCACTGGTAGACATGTTTCTATTTCCTAAGGCTTAAGTTACTACTGGTTTGAATCAATTACTCTTTCGGAGCGTCATCATCGCTACTGACTATGCTTAGCTCAGCAAGCAACTTCTCACGAGACTCTTCAGAGTTAAGCAGCTCTTGCAAGCGATCACGGAATGCTGGAATATTGCCAAGAGGACCTTTTAACGCAACTAAGGCTTCACGAAGCTCAATCAATTTTTTGAGCTCAGGAACTTGGGCAGCAACAGAATCAGGCGCAAAATCACTCATTGATTTAAAAGACAGCTCTACAGGCAGTTCCGCGTCTTCATCATCAGTAAGCTGATTTTTTACAGTGGTGGAAAGATGTAAATGACTTTCGCGCATTACATCTTCAAAATTGTTTTTGTCTACTGACACTGTCGCACGCTCTTCAACCGACGTCTCTTCAGTGTGACCTTTAAAATCACCAACAACCAAGGTTTTAAGTGGCAGCTCTACTTCCGCTTGCTGGTCACCCGTTGCAGGTACGTACTTGATATTTATGCGCTCTTTTGGCGCAACGCTTCCTTCTTTGGACACTTTGAACCCTCGATACCTTCACCAAAATGGCAGCACAGCCAGGAATGATCCCACCACGCTGAACTGCGTTAACATCTTACAAACATCAATGACCTGTTGTGCTGCAATCACTGATCGTGCGCCAGCATACATAACGAAAAATTAGACATTAATTAAAAATACACAATTTTGGAGCAATGCCTCATTTTTAATTTTTATGATCAAAACCCCACACAAGACTGACACTATGACAATTTCATGACATTCGAAGATGTAATGTCTCTGTTAGTGAGTAATAACTCTAAAAATGGGATAAATAAACTAATTTCAATTAAGAAAAAGGAATGAAAGAAGAACTGATTAAATAATTAAAATATAAAGTGATTATTAATGATGATGTATGCTTCAATATGCCGTGCGGCTAGCATATTGGCTGACCTGCGAGGTAGTGTTCAGAATTCTGTGTCATTTCGTTAGAATGGTCGAAAGAGGAATGATACATGACCGACAAGAAAATAGAACTCGATATGGAAGCTGCCCTAGAAGCGCTTCGTAGTGGCAAAGGTGKTATCTGGCAAAAGATGGCGTMTTAACACCTTTGATCAAACAGCTA
>NZ_AQOD01000110.1 GCF_000513715.1 Salinivibrio socompensis S35 | reverse complement strand
TAATTATTGTATGCAGGGATACTAAAAGCGTCTGAGCGATGGACACATCCGGTGCAGAATTGGAACCTCACACTGTCGCAGTTGGCAATCCATTTTGAGGGTCGACTGGATGATCACATCGCGCTATGATTTTTAGCTGACACAGAATATTGAACACCCTCCCACAGATTAACGAAATTCAACCATCGCACCATCAAACAAGTTTTTAACCAGCGCCACATACTCTTCTAAAAAGCCCACTTGTTCTGCCGTGACAGGTTGCTCCCACCGCCCGGCTAAGACCTCTTCCATATCTTCAACCACACGATCGGCTTCACGGAGAATCGTGAACCTCAACGCGGATGAGAGCCCTGGGTTCTGCTCACAAATGGTCATGATGTTAGAGGCGACGAGATCGTGCACGATGTCAGCAATGGTTTCATCGCCAATGGCTTCACCAGGTTGTTCAAACACAGTGAGATTGAACGCAAAGTGCTCGATCAGTGCTTGATACCCGTCTGAATCTACTACCATGATTATTTGTCCTTAGACTGTTCATATATCGCTATTGTATCGCGAATATCCGAAATATGCGCCCCTTGAGGACGAAATTAGAAAGCGAGTCACGCTTCGCAGCACGCCACGCGATTTATACTGTTTCTATGCACCTTCTTCTATGCACCTTCGTTTCCATGCAGCTTATACTGCTTCTTTGCAGCCTATACTATAAGATAGCATGCGCAATAACACGTACTGGCACGTTGCTCGTTGGCATACAGTAGCAAAACTGTGAACAGTAAGCCTTTATTGCTTATCAATGGCGCACTTTACTCATGCAAACCGCTGATCCACTCTTCATTGCAGTATAGCTTGAGTTTGCAGTGATGAAAACAAACCACACATTGAGCCATTTATCACGGATGTGCACCGAATCAATTGCTCACAAGGATGTAAGAAAAATCCATGAAGGTAAACCGCCCACGCCCATTTAGTAAAAGCATTGTCAGTAAAATTGGATTAATCATGACG
The DNA here is from genome assembly GCF_000513715.1 of Salinivibrio socompensis S35. Lineage (GTDB taxonomy): Bacteria > Pseudomonadota > Gammaproteobacteria > Enterobacterales > Vibrionaceae > Salinivibrio > Salinivibrio socompensis. The sequence continues at coordinate 10,397 of NZ_AQOD01000110.1, read as the reverse complement.
TTTATCACGCTGATGGTGCTGGGGCTATCTGTTTCAAGCTATATCATGCAGGAGCGGGTTAACCGAGATGTGGAGCGGACCACACGTCACGAGGTTCCAAGTGCGATTATTACCATGCAGATGCTAAGGGCAGCGAGCGATATGAACGCCAGCATGCTTAAATATGTCATGGGACGGCACGAGTCGCTGGCAGTGTTTCTCGAGAATCAACAAGATTTCGAAAACTGGCTCGAAGAGCTGCAAGCCATCAAACCCGACGCACAGCAACAATTAACAAGAATTAGTCAGCTCTACGAACGTTTTCAACGCATTGCTCATCAAAAAGTATTAACCGAGTTTGATCCTATCGCGGAGCAATGGGCACGCAAGCAATTGATGCGGTTATCCATCGATGTCGCCCGCCCGATGGATAACCTCATCGCCGAACTCAAAGCCGCGCAAGAACTAAAACAACCCGACAACTTAGCGGTGTTGCAATACCTTGACCAGCTCATTGATGAAAATGGCGATATGCTCACCGAGCTGAACCAATACTTGGAAGGCCGAGCCAGTAGCCGTCAGTTCTTTATGGAAGACATGGCCACGTTTGAGCAGTATTTATCCTTGGCAGAATTCGAGCTCAACGACCCGGCCTCACTCAGAAAAATCGCGCAATTAAGCAATCACTTTACCAGCCTTAAACGCAGTGGTATTGCCATTTTTAATAATTACCAACCGAGCGCCAAGGTTGCTGCCATGGAAGCTGTTCGTACGTTGAGCGATCATGAATATCATGCACTAGAGAACGCGCTATCCACTTTTGCACAAGGGACGGGGAATGAAGTCACCCGATCAATGACTGACTTACAATCCATCCTCCATTCCAATCAATTAAACCTTGGCTATTTATTATTGTTTATTTTGTTTGTTAGCAGTGCCATGTATTTCTACATTTATCAGTCTTTCACTCAGCCCATTGCCACACTGGCAGATTCTATGCAGCGACTCGTTGCCGGTGACATGACGCCACCTTCCGATCACTTTCAAGATAGAACCGATGAAGTCGGAAAAATTGCTCAGGGCTTAGTGATATTCAGAGCCCACATTATCTCGCGCAACCAAGCTCGTGAGCAATTGATTGCAGAAAAAGAGCGTGCCGAAAGTGCATCACGAGTTAAAGCCCAATTCCTCGCCACCATGAGCCATGAAATACGCACGCCCATGAATGGGGTCATCGGCATGCTAGATCTATTGCGTCGATCTTCTTTAACCCAATCCCAACAAGGGTTGCTCAGCACGGTGAGAGAATCCGCCCTTTCACTACTCGCGATCATTAACGACATCCTTGATTTCTCTCGTACCGAATCAGGAAGACTCCAGTTTGAACAGGTTACTTTTTCCCTCTCTGAAACGGTTGATCAAGTCATGGACACGGTGAGCCACCATGCCAAAAAACAAAATGTGACATTGTCACTATTTGTTGAACCTAGCCTGCCCGACGCATTGATTGGCGACCCTAACCGACTCAAGCAAGTCCTTTTCAACCTTGTGGGAAATGCGATTAAGTTCTCTGGCGGACAGCCAGATCAATCCGGGCAGGTTGCAGTCAAAATAACGCCGTTCGACGCAGGCACGCCAGAAAAAACAGGATTACTATTTACGATCACGGATAATGGAATTGGTATTAGCCATGACAAATTAGATAATATATTTCAACCCTTTAACCAAGCCGAGTCATCAACAACGCGTGAATATGGCGGCTCTGGACTCGGACTGGCAATTTGTAAAAATATTATCGATTTACTCGAGGGTGAGGTGACGGTTGAGAGTGAACAAACAAAAGGAACCGAATTCCAGGTTCGCTTGAATTATGCCATCGACACATCGACGGCTCCTCACCCTGAGCTACTAAGCGGTGATGATATCGAACGTGTTTTTATTTACCTTGATTTGCCCGATAACGCGCTAAAACACGCCATTAATCGCTATCTCGATTATTTGGGTATTGCGCATGCGAGCGTTCATCAAACAAAACCACGTAACCAACAAGATCCGACGTCGAACGCGCATCCGCTTAGTGCTGCCAAACACGTCATATTGATCACGCACGACACCCACGTCGATATTCGTTTTGATGCGCTTGGGGTGAAACACATTATTACCCTACGAGAGAACTTATCGCTGAATCCCCATCCCAATAAATACCTTGTCGAGCTTTTTGCCTCACCGCTGACTTATCGCCGTTTAGTCCACGGGATCCGCGTATGCTTAGGTTTAGACAGTCCAGAGATCAGTATGTTAGGTGAATCTCTAACGTCGAATGTTATTCCAGACGGGCAAGCAATAAAGCACAATGGCGAGCTCACACGTGGCCGTATACTGGTGGCCGAAGACAACCCCACCAACCAACACGTTTTAACCCAACAGCTCCACTATCTCGGCTATCACGTGGTGATGGTTGATGATGGGCATCAAGCATTGCAGGCTTACCAAGCCAATCGTTTTGATCTGGTCTTAACGGACTGTCATATGCCCAATAAAGATGGTTACGCACTTGCAACCGCCTTGAGAGCGCGACAGCCCTCCACTGGTACGTCCCTATTATCGCGATTACGGCGAATGCACTCAGTGGCGAGGATGCGCGTTGCTTTGCCGCGGGTATGGATGATTACATCACCAAACCCATTGAGCTAGACCAGCTCGAAAGCCGCTTGAATCATTGGCTCAGCAAAAGCCCCAATACAATATCCAACACGGCACAAGAGCAAGAACCTAAAACATCCGCGACACGCGAAAGTTCGCTAACCATCCTCGATTTAAACGTCATCGAGCGGCTCTATGCCGGCCAGAAGCAGTCTTATCTTGATATCATTGCCATATTTCGCCAACGCAGTTTACCGAGCCTCTCCACTCTGAGCCAGTTGGCGCCACCGTTTACAGATTGGGAAGGCATTAAAGAGGCTGCGCATAAACAAAAGTCCGCGACGGGCAGTATCGGCGCCATAGAATTGCATCAAGCATGTTTAGACGCCGAGCATGCCGCTAAGGCACAGGATACGCAAGCGCTTGATGAGGCGTTAACACAGATGCAAGCGGCAATCACGCGGCTTACTTACACGCTAGACACGCTCGACATCGAATCAGCCAGAATCAAAAATAATGAATTCAATGATGAATTCCTTATTCCGAARAATATCCTGAAAATCAGTGTACAAACCTCGCGATCGGGTGCCACACTGAAAGCAAGTATCATCAACCACGACGGTAGTGAATAATGAGAAAAACCAAAGTTGTCACCTCCGAGGACATCCTGCTCAAACTTTGTCAGTCCGCCACGGCAGTATTAACCAAGGCGACAGATTCTCCGGTGCACCATGCCGCCATGGTGCAAAAGATCGTAAAAACCAGCCTTAAACCGGATATAGGTTGTTTTGTGTTGTTTGATGGCGGCTTCTCGGGGCTGGTTGTCATTAACTTCTCCTCTCAGGCGGCATTAGAGATTTATAGCAACTACATGCAGCATATGGGATCCCAGAAGAAGAATTAGCCACTCAGCATACATCCGATGAAGTCGGTGATGTCCTTGGCGAGCTGATGAACCAAATCATCGGTGACTTTACGGGCAAGATTAAGCGCTCGATTCAAACCTCTATCACGCAAAACCAGCCGAAGATGATGGCGGTGAACAAAAATATCTCCGTGTCTGTCGACAGCAACATTGATAAACCTCAGGCGCGTCGCGTCAGCTTTACCACCGAAAATAATCATATTTTTTATCTTGAGCTCGCAATGGAACGTACCGAGTTCATTCAGCTGCAAGATTTTGAAGAAGGGGAAGAAGTCGATCCTGATTCCATCTTAGAGGCAGAAACCGTGCGTCGACTAGAAGAAAAAGAAAAATCTAACGACAAGAACGAAAAGAAAGATAACGGCAGTAACGACTTGTTAGATGAACTCGGGATCTGATCACTAATATTAAAATAGTGTTTACATCAAACGTAAACGCGCGCTAATTAAACAGCAAACAAGCAGCACTCTTTGTTGCTTGTCTGCTTGTGTAGCTCTCATTGACTTAATTTCCGATAAAAAGTAATCAACTACTGCTCCATTGCCACTCACAATAATCCTGACACAACAGAAATTGTTTCATTTAGTTTCTAATCTTGATCACAATTACCTCTTCTCACTCACGGCTTTTTATTTCTCGCGAACGCATATGAGTGCTTGAATATTCGAACTTATTTTTAGTAGGTGAATAATCCTGCGTCATTTAGACTGCGCAGCAAAATAACAAGGCTGACCATGATCAGCTCATTACCCTACTGGGCACCCTGCCCACCCACAATCATTCGTGAAAAGGTCGATTCATGAGTCCAGAACACTACCTCATCGACTGGCAAACCAGTCAAACTCACTCTGAAACCATGTATCCGCTGTTGAGCCAGCTCTATCGTCAAAAAGGCGTAGAGATTCAACTTTTTGGCCGCCAGCTTATCAACGCAAGTACCATTGATATTATCAAGGCACACCGCGTCGCACGTCGTTACACGGGCGGCACATTAGCCCCGAGCCAAACCCTCCCTTTCATCGAAGCGATGACAGAGCTCGACCTGGCCCCAAGTAAAATTGATCTTGGCCAGCTCGCGTGGACGTACTGGCAATCCCATGACAGTGATAATGGGATTACTGATTTTCTTCATAGCCAATTGAATCACTTAATTGGCACCGGCAATAGCGTCGAGCCCAAGGATGTGGTGCTTTATGGATTTGGCCGTATTGGCCGCCTGCTCGCACGCTTACTGGTTGAAAAAAGTGGTCCAGGCTACCCGTTGCGTTTGCGTGCCATCGTGGTCCGCGGCGGCAAAGAAGGAGATTTAGAAAAACGCGCCAGTTTATTGCGCCGCGATTCGGTGCACGGTCCATTCAATGGCAGCATTACCGTGGATGATACCCGTAATGCACTGATCGCCAATGGTAATTTCATTCAAGTCATTTATGCCAACAACCCGACGGAGGTCGACTATACCCAGTATGGTATTAACAATGCCTTAGTCGTCGATAATACCGGTATGTGGCGTGATGAACAGGGACTCGGTCAGCATCTTGATAGCAAAGGGACAGACAAAGTATTGCTAACCGCTCCGGGTAAAGGCGCACTTAAAAATGTGGTCTTCGGCGTTAATCATGATGTGATTGGAAACGATGACAAGATTATCTCCGCCGCCAGCTGCACCACCAATGCCATTACGCCGGTGCTTAAGGCCATGCATGATAAATTTGGCATTGATAGCGGTCATATTGAAACCGTCCATTCGTTTACCAATGATCAAAACCTGATAGACAATTACCATAAAGGCGATCGTCGTGGTCGCTCGGCTTCTCTCAATATGGTGCTGACGTCGACGGGCGCAGCGAGTGCGGTGGCCAAGGCGTTACCGGATCTGAAAGGAAAACTTACTGGCAACTCAGTACGTGTCCCGACCCCGAATGTCTCGATGGCGATTGCAAACCTCAACCTCAATCACGCCACCAACAAAGATGAAATCAATGCGTATCTGCAAGACGTCGCGCTTTACTCCCCGCTCTCCGGCCAAATCGATTTTACCCAATCCACCGAACTCGTCTCGAGTGATTTGATTGGTTCTCGCTTTGCCGGTGTGGTGGATAGCCAAGCGACCATTGCCGATGGCAACCGTTGCGTGCTGTATATCTGGTATGACAACGAGTTTGGATACAGCTGCCAGGTGGTGCATTGCATGGAGCAAATGATGGGGGTCCGCTACCCTGTGGTCCCTCAGCCGGAATCGCTATCATAAACGACACATCGTTATCATAAACAACAAAAGGCCCATCAAGGGCCTTTTTTACGTGAGTGTTTTAGGTCTCACTAAGACGATTGCGTTGCTGTCAATGGTGATGCTTGGCTAACCGGTTTAATCACCGCATAGACTAAACCTGTCACCAAGGTACCGGCCGTAATCGCGGCGAGATATAACAATACAGGGCTAATCGCATTTGGGATTAACAGGACAAACAAGCCACCGTGCGGCGCCATTAACTTCGCGCCAATCAGCATGGAGATCGCCCCCGTTAACGCGCCACCGGCAATACAAGATGGAATAACACGCATCGGATCTTTCGCTGCAAACGGAATCGCACCTTCCGAAATAAAACACAGTCCTAAAACAAATGATGCTTTACCGGCTTCTTGCTCGGCATCGTTAAACTTACGCTTGGCTAGGAAAGTCGATAAGCCCATGCCTAGCGCCGGCACCATGCCTGCAGCCATAATAGCAGCCATGGGCATATAAGTTCCGCTTTCAATCAAGCCGACACCAAAGGTATACGCCGCTTTGTTCACCGGCCCACCAAGGTCAAAACACATCATGGCCCCGAGTAACACACCTAAGATAACGGCATTGGTTGAGTTCATGCTTTGCAAGAAGGTTGTTAAGCTTTCCATCGCCACCGAAACGGGGCCGCCTACCACATAGATCATCACCAAACCGGTAAACAAACTGGCTAATAACGGGATCACCAATATGGGTTTAAGGGCCTCCATCGAGGCTGGTAAGCTGACTTTGTCCGCGACAAATTTAGCGCTGTAACCGGCAATAAAACCGGCCAAGATACCGCCTAGGAAGCCGGCCCCTGTCGAGGCGGCTAGCATCCCGCCGATAAGCCTGGCGCCAGACCTGGACGGTCCGCAATCGAGAAGGCAATAAAGCCGGCCAGTACGGGCACCATCAACGCGAAGGCACTGCCACCCCCAATTTCCATTAGGGCAGCGGCGAGCGTCCCTTCCTCTTTAAACGCCTCAATGCCAAACACAAACGATAGCGCGATCGCCAAACCACCAGCGACAACCAGTGGCAGCATGTGTGATACCCCGGTCATCAAGTGTTTATACACCCCGCTTCGTTCACCTTGGCCAGCGCTTGAACTCGACGTGCTGGACGATGACGATTGATAAACTTCTGCGTTAGCCAATGCATCGTCTAGGCTTTGCGCTGCCTTTTTCAATGCTATACCAGTACTGGTTTTGTAGAGGCGCTTCCCCGCGAAACGCGTGAGATCGACCTCTATGTCCGCAGCGATAAAGACCAGATCCGCGGCTTCAATGTCTTGCTCAGTGAGGTTATTTTTCGCGCCAACCGACCCACGTGTCTCGATCTTAACCTGATAGCCTTTTGCCTTAGCCGCTTCTTCAATCGCCTCAGCAGCCATAAAAGTATGCGCGACCCCCGTTGGGCAGGCCGTAATACCCACAATGCTCAACGGCTTACTCTCTTTGCTGACGCTGTTGGTATCCGATTGATAAAGCTCCGCTTTATCTGACACCGCATCCAGTACCGCCTGCGCATCCACCATCACCTCATTGAGGGTCGCGTGGTAAACGTGTTTACCTTTAAAACGCGCGGTATCGTTGGGCTCGCCAACAAGCAACACGCGTTCTGCCTGTTCTATCTCAGCGTTCGATAGCGCTGTTGTTGGTTGAACACGCGACTGGCACTCTATCTGTGCCGTCCATCCTTTTGCGTCGACGGCTTTCTCAAGGAGTCCCGCCGCGATAACAGTATTGGCGACACCACTAGGGCATGCCGTAACAATGACCAGATTCATACCTTCTACCCCACTTATGGATTGGTTTTTATTGCGCATGCACTGACAGCTCAACAGGCGATACGCTGATTTGTTCAGATAATTGATTCACGTCTTCATGATTGCTCACTCCCACTCCCACTTGAGTGACCGCAAGCGCCGATATGGCCACAGCACGGCGAAGTGTCGTCTCTTTACTCAGCCCGGCGTGAGAGCCTGAGACCAAGCCCGCCACTAAAGAATCTCCCGCACCAACGGTGCTCACAACTTGTTGTGCCGGCGCCACGGCTTTTAGCCAGCCTTGATGATCGCGCCACAGCACGCCGTCTATCCCGCGAGAAATGACAACGTTGGCGATACCTTGGTTAAAAAGCTGCTCACCTCGTGCTAATAAGACAGCTTGCTCATTACTGATAGAAGCATTGAGACACTGGGCTAACTCCGCCTCATTGGGTTTGACCAACCAAGGTGTTGCATCAATGGCTGCACGTAGTGCGTATTGACTGGTGTCGACCACCACTTTTTTACCTGCTTCTCGCAAGGTGGTAATCCAAATCATCAGCTGTTCGGTGGTGACACCTGGCGGTAAACTGCCCGCCAATACGATCCATTCATGGCTTGCCGCCAATGCGAGCAAGCTCTCGGTCAACGCATCAATATTCGTCTGGTCCACCGCCATGCCAGGAAAATTCAAATCCGTCACCCGGCCAGCATTTTCTACTAGCTTCACATTGGTGCGGCTTACCCCCGGCACACGTAAAAAATGATCGGCAATCCCCTGTTCAGCAAACAACTGTGAAAATGGGTCTTGATTGTCTGTGCCAAGAAACCCTGAGACGGATACATTGGCCCCAAGATCACTCAATACACGTGCAACGTTGACACCTTTCCCCGCCGGATGCAGGGTGTAGTTTTGTACCAAATTGACATCACCGGGTTGCAGCACACCAATAGTGCCTGTCATATCGAGGGCAGGGTTAAAAGTCACGGTTAAAATGGCACTCATGCGTGTTCCCCCAAGCCCTCTTTAATGGCGTTGCCAAGACCAGCAATGGCCTGTTCCGCATCCGCACCTTGCGCGGTAAAGTGCAATTGATGACCATGCTTTACCCCTAAGGCAATCACTTTCATCAAGCTTTTTGCATTGACCGAGGCTGATTGAGTCGACGCATTAGCGACCTGAATGTCTGCATGGAATTTTTTCGCGGTATTGACCAACATCGCCCCTGGACGTGCATGCAAGCCATGTGAATTGGTGACAGTAAAGGTGCCACTTTCACCCTCTTTAGTGGCTTCATCGGTCACCTTTCCGTGCGCGTCAGTAGACGCAATTGCCGTTGATGCATCGGTTGAGGCTTCAGGGGAGCATGCGTTAACCAGTGCCTGAGGCGAAAGAGACACACAGGCAGCCAATTGCTCGTCGGCTTTCCATTGCGTTAGCGTTTTCAGAACAGGAAGGTGGGCACCATTATTCGCGGCAAGACACCAAAGCGCACTGACTCGCTGCGCTTGATGCGTGAAGGACGTCGCGGGCATGACCACCGAAACGCCGGTTTGCTCAACGCCTTCACTCTCCCCAAGTAGCCAATGCCTTTGGCCAAGATGAATAGGGCTGCCTCCCACCAGCTGACTCACTCCCTCGTTATTCAAACAGTGATGATTTTTGAGTAAACCTGCTCCCACTGCTTGGAGGGTGGTCATGTCTGAAGCCGGAAAGCCACTGAGCACCATCTCAGGTTTAAAGATCAGAGCTTGTGCGCCGGTGGTTTCACCATTGAGGATCGCAACAACCTGCTCAGCACGTGCCACCTTTTTCAGTTGTTCTTCAACGCCATCTTGCGATAACACACGGGTTAACTGGCGTAGAATACTGAGGTGCTCGTCGGACTTAGCGGCAATACCAATGGCCACATAAGCAAGGTTTCCATCCCCCCAATCCACGCCATCAGGAAAATGAAACACCTGAACCCCAGTGTGTTTTACCTGATCACGGGTATCGGTTGTGCCATGGGGAATCGCAATCCCACTGCCTAAGTAGGTACTGGTTTGCGCCTCTCGAGCTAACATGCCGTCTTGATAGCCCGCTTCCACCAGTCCTTTTTGCGTCAGCAAACCGGCAATGGCTTTAATCGCTTCTTGCTTGGAAGCAGCGCGTTGCTGCATATGAATGTCTTGTGCGTTAAGTGCCAGCATGAGGCTTTCCTCTTATGTCAATGCCAAGTGCAAAGGCTCAGTGCCAAGTGCACGGGTTAGTCGTTATCCGTCACGCCAGACAATACTGCCATGACTGTGTTTCTTTAATGACTGTGTTTCTTTATCAGTGGGTTGTCTTCGCTCACGTTAACCTAGACCACTGACAATGTTTTTGTTCTGTTTATCAGCTTTCCACATTAAGCTGAATCGTTTCAGCTTTTGGTTGTAATCCTCCACGGTGAAGCCATGTCTTCACCCTCTTTTCATTCTAGCCACAATTACCGACTCGCGGCCTAATAAACGTTATTCCTGTGACGCTGACGGGATTTATCACAATAGCTGAAACCTTTCAGCTTTAAGGCTGAATCGTTTTAGCTTATAATGCAACCTTATTCTTGATCGGGAGTGTGCAAACTTTGATCGCATTCACAAAGCCATCAATAACGATCGGTATAAGGATTCGTTTATGAAACTCGATGAAATAGCTCGTCTCGCGGGAGTATCACGGACGACAGCCAGTTATGTGATTAATGGTAAGGCCGAGCGCTACCGGATCAGCGAGAAGACACGCCAACGTGTGATGGCGGTAGTAGAGCAACATAATTATCAACACCAACCGTGCG
>NZ_AQOD01000109.1 GCF_000513715.1 Salinivibrio socompensis S35 | reverse complement strand
GTAATGTAGCTTTGTCACCGCTTATCAGTTAGCATGAGTCTCGGCATGGTATGGCGTTACAGTTTGTTTTTGGCGAAAGAGATTATAACGCCTTATCATGCCGTTCAAAAAACAATCACGAAAGATCAACACGCCCTAGTATAACGCGCTGACTGCCCTGCTAAATGGACCAATGTACTCATGAGCCAACAGTTTCAACTTTTGCGTGAGAGACGCTTTTTGCCTTATTTTATTACCCAGGCACTGGGCGCCTTTAACGACAACGTTTATAAAAACGTGTTGGTCATCATGGTCGCGTTTGCCTCCGCGGATCAGCTCCCTATAGATGCCACTCTTTTTATTAATGCCGCGGCAGGGCTGTTCATTCTCCCCTTTTTCTTGTTTTCAGCGTTTGCCGGTGAGCTTGCCGATAAACACGACAAAGCGTGGATTATGCGACGGGTAAAGTGGCTAGAAGTGCTGATCATGTCTTGTGCGGCCGTCGCGCTGTACCTACAAGCGTGGACCATCCTATTGGCACTGTTATTTTTAATGGGGACCCAGTCGGCCTTTTTCGGTCCGGTGAAATATGCGCTTTTACCGCAAACCTTGAGTGATAAAGAGCTGGTCTCTGGTAATGCGTTAGTGGAGACGGGAACTTTTTTATCGATTTTACTGGGCACGTTATTGGCGGGTTTTATCGCCCATCATCCTGATTCTAATCTTATTGCAGGAATCGCTGTGCTCGCCTTTGCTTTACTGGGGGTAATATCGGCGCATGCGATTCCACCCGCACCGGCGGGGAACCCCGAGCTAAACTTGCGCTATAAACCCGTGTCACTGATGCGACAAACATTGCGATTTGCACGTAAAGACAAGGTAACCTTGCAAGCGATATTAGGAATAAGCTGGTTTTGGTTTTTAGGCGCCAGCTATCTCACTCAGTTCCCGAAATACACGGCGCTACTCGGTGGCAGTGAAACCGGTGTCTCGTTTTTATTGACGTTATTTTCGATAGGGATCGCTGTCGGCGCATTGTTATGTGACAAACTCTCTGGCCATCGAATCGAGCCGGGTATTGTGCCATTGGGCAGCATTGGTTTAACTGTCTTTGGGCTACATCTGTTTTTTGCCACGCCTGCCAACCCAACGCCTCACGCTGACTTGCTCGCCTTTGTGACCGATCCGGCGTTAACCTGGGTGTTTATTGATCTGCTGATGATTGGCGTTTTTGGTGGCATTTTTATTGTGCCGCTGTATAGCTTGATGCAGCAACGTGCCGATAAAGCTGCACGTGCCCGCGTGATTGCCGCAAACAATATCTTTAATGCTTTATTTATGGTGGCGAGTGCCATCCTTGGGATCACCCTGTTGGTGGTGGTTGAGCTCTCGATTGCCGAATTCTTCCTCGTGCTCACCTTGCTCAATCTGGTGGTCGCGCTTTACGTCAGTAAGCTAGTGCCTATTTTTGCCCTGCGCTTTTTTAGCTGGATGATCACGCACACCTTGTACCGTGTAACGCACAAAGATCTGCACCATATTCCAGACCAAGGGGGCGCACTACTGATTTGTAATCATGTCAGTTATATGGACGCCCCTTTGCTCGCGGGGGCGTGCCACCGTCCCATACGCTTTGTGATGTTTGAAGATTTATACAAAATCCCGGTGCTACATTGGTTTTTCCGCACCTCAAAAGTGATCCCCATTAGTCATCGCGGCCGCACCATTCGTACCGCGATGAATGAGATCCAACGCGCCCTGGATAATGGTGAGGTGGTGCTCATTTTCCCCGAAGGCCATCTCACCTATGATGGAGAGGTGGATCAGTTCCGCCGTGGTATGGACATGATTTTGCAACGCTCACCGGTCCCCGTGGTACCCCTTGCATTACAGGGATTATGGGGCAGTTACTTCAGCCGCCATGGCGGCAAAGCGATGTTGAAGTGGCCAAAACGCTTTTGGTCTAAGGTGACCGTGACCGCAGGCCCGGCAGTTGAGCCTGAACAAGCAAGCGCTGACTATTTGCGTGGCGAAGTGATCCGCCTAAAAGAAGACAGCGCTTAACGGTTAATATCGGCTTGCGCCCATAGCGTCAGCGCGTGGCGAGACGGTTTGATCAGGCCGTCTTGTTGCGTATCCGGCCAACAAAGATAGTGTACGGGGCGCTGATACGGTGCCAATGAGGCACAATGCTCGGCCAATACTCGGGGCGAAAAAGGCTCGCGCACTGCACAATGGCCAGTGGGCGATGACCGAACTCACTATCACGTATCGGAACAACCATCGCTTGAGTCACGCCTTTTAAACTCTGTAAGTGCGCTTCGATCGCTTCAGGTTGAACATTCTCGCCGCCACAAATAAATTGATTATCCAGACGTCCAACCAGGCGCAGTACCGATAACGTCTGTTGCGCCTCCCAGCGACCGAGATCCCGCGACGCAAGGCCTTGCTCGGCATCCAATGGGTGTAAGCTTCCAGCCTGCCAATACCCCAAGGCTAACGTTTCACCACGATGAACAATCTCACCATCATCACGTATCCGTACATCACGATAAGGCAGCGGCGCGCCGACATCGTCTAGCCCATCGGCACGCTTTAACGTCACAGTCGATGCCGTTTCTGTCATGCCATAGCCACACCAGCAGGCAATGCCCATGGCTTCGGCGTCTTGGGTCAAGGCGGTTGGGATCGCGGCCCCTCCTAATAGCACATGGGCCAAACGCCGGGGTTCAGTGTTGTCCTTCAATTCAGGTAAGACCCGATAGATCTGGGTTGGGACCAGTGATGCATGGGTCACCCGCTTCAATGCACTGACTAAGTGCTCACCTCGACAGGGGTAAATGCCAAGCTCAGCCCCCGCGAACAACCAACGCCAGACAATGGCGAGACCAGAGACATGATAGAGCGGCAAAGAAAGCAGCCAACGATCAGTCCCTTGGGGGGCATGGACGCCTGTAAACGGCAACCGCTTTATCAGCCCGGCGGCACTGGCAAGATGCTGACGCGCGCCGTGCACCACCGCTTTGGGCGCGCCCGTCGAGCCTGACGTTAAGGTAAGAGTTAACGGCCTATCGATTTGCCAAGCGCCGTATTGCATGCCGATTGCGAGGCGGACACCGAGTCGTAGGTTTGGGCCCATTGAAAAGGGCCCAGATTATCAAGCACTGCCGTTTGTACATCGACACTGAGTGCCTGATTTAACACCAAGGTTTGTTTACCGGCTTGCCAAGCCGCCAACAGGGTGACGACCAAAGACTGCGGGGCATCGTGGCTATTCAATACCACAATCGGCGTATCATTGAACGTCCGCTGTTGAGCATCGACTAAAACACGCAACGCCTGCCATGTGAGGGGTGTCTCGCTATCTATAGCGATTGCATCAGGCGAGTCAGCCGCCCAGTAACGCCACGGCCACGTGTTAAACGTAAAGCAGGACGACATCACAAGGTGTTGACCCAAATTAACGGCTGATCGTCAAGTGGAACCAAGCTGATTGGCGCCAGGCCAGGTGCGATCCAGCTGTTGTTCAAACACGCCCAAGGTATCGAGTCCAGGCACCACGTCAGGGGTGAGCGAACTGGCAACGCGTGATAATTGCGTCAACCCCAGGCTACTTTCAAGTGATGAGCTAATCACCGCCGTTTTACCGAGTGCGTGCGCACGTGTGACTGATAGACTCACTTGCGCGAGATCGCCCACCATCGTCGGTTTGATCACCCAAGTCCGAGTATGATCACTTTCTTTTAACCCTGTGTCGTCACTGTCTCGCAAGGTTTCATCCCACGCTAATGGCAACCCTAATGCCTCCGCTTGAGCAAGAGACTGATACGGATCACTGCAAGGTTCTTCAATCCAGCAGATTCGCGCTTGATGCGCTTGGCTAAGACCACACCAAAAGGCCTCCAGTTGCTCAGGCCGCCAACGACGATTGGCATCTAGACGTAACCGAAGGTGGGGAATGGCCTCGAGCAAGGTGGTCACCATTAAGCGATCACGCGCCACTTCATACTCGCCCACTTTGACTTTAGCTTCATTGGATGCCCTCCCCGCCTGCGGGCCATCCGACACATGTCCAAGTGCGGCTAATAGCGCATCTGGGTCTCCAGTACACACAGGCACCGTCTGAAACGAAGATGGTGTGGGCAAGCTTTGCGCCAATTCGGCTTGGGCAATGCTTAACCCCCATGCAACCGAAGGCGGCAGTTGGGGCATGGCGATATTACGGTGATCACACCAAACAGCGGTCGCGGCAATCAGCGCATGCCGTGCCTCAGCGAAGGTTTCCTGACTAAATCCAGGCAAGGGCGCAATTTCGCCCCATCCGCGTTGTGCGCCTTCGCTTAATTCCACCACCAAGCCTTCACGCTGGGTTAAACGCTGGTCACGTAAAAATAGACCGGCAGTGACCGGCAAGGTGTATTGATATATCCGTGCCTGTCTCATGATTACCTCTATGGGTTGCGTGGGAAACGATCAAATTCAGGGCGACGTTTCTCGTTAAAGGCGTTTCGCCCTTCTTGCCCTTCGTCGGTCATGTAAAACATCATGGTGGCATTGCCGGCCAATTCTTGAAGCCCGGCTTGACCATCGCAATCGGCATTGAGTGCCGCTTTTAAACACCGCAATGCCATTGGGCTATGCTGCAGCACCTCGCGACACCAACGTACGGTTTCTCGCTCGAGATCATCCAAGGGCACCACTGTGTTGACTAAGCCCATATCCAAGGCTTCTTGCGCATTGTAAAAACGACAAAGGAACCAGATTTCACGGGCTTTTTTCTGCCCCACTATGCGCGCCATATAGGAGGCCCCCCAGCCGCCGTCGAAACTGCCCACTTTGGGTCCGGTTTGACCAAACTGGGCGTTATCTGCCGCAATGGTGAGATCACACATCATATGCAGGACATGACCCCCGCCGACGGCATAACCCGCAACCGCGGCAATCACCGGTTTGGGGCAGGTACGGATCTGACGCTGAAAGTCCAGCACATTAAGGTGATGCGTGCCTTCATCGTCTTGATAGCCGCCATAATCGCCGCGTACCGATTGATCCCCCCCAGAGCAAAACGCTTTGTCGCCGAGCCCCGTCAAAATAATCACGCCCACACGGCTGTCATAACGCGCATCGGCAAGCGCTTGCATCATTTCTTTCACAGTTTGGGGGCGGAATGCGTTACGCACTTGCGGACGATTGATGGTGATACGCGCAATGCCATCGGCGGATTTGTGATACAAAATATCGCTAAAAGTTAGCTCAGTCGGCATCCAGTCAATGGGTGCATACAGTTCTTGTTCGGTCATTCCCGGCGTTACAGCCATGGCTCTCCCCTTAATTAGCTGATGGGGTACAAATCCCCGAAAATTGGAATATAAAAATATTTAATTTAATACAAGTTACTTATCTAACAACACCTGCACAAACTGCGACGGATTGGCCCAATGACAGTTATGTCCCGCTCCTTTTATCAAGGAGAACGGGATCCCCGTGGCGCGTTGGAGCGAATGAGCCAGTGAAATGAACTTAGGGTCTTGCTCACCACAAAGGTAGTCAATAGTTAACCCTTGACGAAAGGCATGACCTAATGCCGGGCGCAGATCGGCTTGTCGTCCGAGTGATGTGGCATCAAGCATTGTGGCAATGGCGGGCCCATGGTTATTACCACGCACTCTGATCAGCTTGGTACGCTGCGCGGCATCGAGAGATTGGAACACCGGTTGCTGATACCAATCGATTAATACGGCAGAGAGCGGCTCATGCGCAAATCGCTGAGCCCAGGCTTGATCATGGACCAGCCGTTGGTGACGTTCATGAGCATGCATGAGGCCTGGGTGCCCAGCCTCGAGGAGTACGCCCTGCCAGCGCGCTGGATATGCGGTGGCTAAATGCATCGCGATGCGCGCACCAAGCGAATACCCCACTACATAAGCCGACTGGTTGCCCCACACTTGGTCACAGATCTGACGCACCGCGTCGACAGTGGTGGCAAAATCAACGCTCGGACAATCAACACTGTCACCATGGCCGGGTAAATCGAGACAGAGCCAGTGACAATCTGTTAAGCGAGACGTGACGCCTTGCCAGTCCTGACCACTTCCCAGCAACCCGTGCAGAAAAACCACCTTGCGGCCTTCCTCGTTGCCACCTTGCTGATAAGCCAACATTACCCCTCCTGCACGGCCATGTTGGCAAGTTGCTCGGTCAAGATTTTTCCGGCTTCACCGGCAGGCGTCACCATTTCAATTACATCCGCCCCCGGCGTACTCAACGCTTGGGCGAGCGCAGCAGCGAGATCGGATTCACAGGTCGGTTGCTGATAGTTCAGTGAAAATTGTGCGGCAATCTGTTCAAAGCGCAGATCGTGCGGCATGCGATAATAGGTGTCACAAAGCTGCGGCTCGACTGGCAAGGAATCAAAAATGCCACCGCCATTGTTGTTGAGGATAAGGATCGCGGCCGGTGCCATCGTTTCACGCCATAGCGCAAGGCTATTAAGATCGTAGAGCGCGCTCGTATCGCCAAGTACCACCAGCATAGGCTGATGTCGACATCGCTGAACCCCAGCGGCACAGGCAAATAACCCATCAATCCCTGACGCACCGCGATTGGCAAAAACAGGATACGTATCAAGTTGCGACCAGATGTCCGCTAAACGAATCGCCAAGCTATTGCCGATAAAAATATCGACGTGCTCGGGAAGCATTGACGGCAATTGCTGGAAGAGGCGGTGTTCTGACAACGATGAAGGACAAAGCCTGTCAGCTGCTTTCTCCATCTGTGCCTTCGCCTCATCGGTCAATGTTCGCTGCCAAACAAGGGGCAAATCATCGGGCGAAGTGAGCCCTTCAGACGTTGAGAACAACGCACTCACCTGGTCAGTCAGTGCATTAAGCCATAACGACCAGTGGCGCTTGTCGACAACACACTGTTCAACCGCCCGATGATGAGGTCGAGTGGCTGCGCTTGCTCCGTCACCAACCAATAATGAGCTGAGGTTTGCGCCAACCATTGTCCCAAACGTTTTGACACCAAACGACCGCCAAGCTGGATCACCCATTGCGCTTGATGCAACTGCGCCTGCAATCTGGGGTTGTTTAACCAAAGATCGTAGCCAGGGGCGGTACTGGCAATGCCTGATTGAGGGTCTGCCAATACCACCGCATTCAACGATTCGGCTAAGCGGCTCACCGATGTTGATAACCCGTGTGGCAGCGCGCCTGCAACAATCACCGTTTTGGCTGCGGAATCGAGTGGCAAAGGGGGCGGTAGACAATCTTGCTCTGCCGACGCAAAAAGCCGTCCATGATGGCGGGTATAGCTTTGATCGCTTTGATACCAGTCAGCAATCGGGGCCCGGATCTGACGCGCAAGCGCGGGATCTCGCTCACCATAGAACGGCTCTCGAAATGGACAATTAATGTGTACACTGCCGCCACACTCAGCTTGACGGGCAAGCACCTGATCCACTTTGGTTAATAAAGCGCGAAGTGGCATCCCCACATCTGGCGTGGGTAAGTCAAGTTGAGCGGTGACATGGGACGAAAACAGGTTACTCTGCACAATGGCTTGGTTCGCCCCACAATCGACCAATTCAAACGGGCGATCTGCAGAAAGGATAATTAATGGCTCACCGGTTAACCCACTCTCTACCACCGCTGGTAAACAATTCGCCACCGCCGTGCCTGAGGTAACAATCATCGCCACCGGTGCCTGTTCGGCTTTGGCTAACCCTAACGCAAGGTATCCAAGGCCGCGTTCATCAAAATGCCGGTGCAAAGTGACCGGGCGTTGAGGGTGTTGGCTTTGTTTTATAGCCGCCAACGTGAGCGGCGTCGATCGCGATCCTGGCGCAACACAAATATGTTGGACGCCCAGGCGAGACAACTCGTCGATAAGGGTCTCAGCCCAAATATGCGTGAGTGTCAGCGACATCAGCATACCCCAGCAATGGCATCGTCATGCTCGTCCGCCTGCGGACACGGTAAGCACTGACGCATGGTCGTCAGTTTGTTGTCTAATTCTTGCCACTCAGCCTCGGGATCCGATCCAGGAACGATTCCGGCGCCCGCAAATAAATCTACCGTGTTATGGGTAATTTGCGCGCTTCGGATCGCCACACAAAATTGGCTTTCTCGTTGCGAAATATAGCCGACGGCGCCACTGTAACGACCTCGTGTTATCCCTTGTGCGGACAGAAATTCGCGGGCTGTCTCACGAGGAAGACCCGCCACCGCGGCGGTCGGCTGAAGCGCGCCCAAGATCACACTGTCATCAACACCAGGACCAACGATAGCACTAATACGACGACGCAAATGTTGAAGATGACGAAGCACAATCAAATGCGGTTCAGGGTCAACGGTGATCGTTAATGAATGGCGACGTAAGCCGGCAAAAATATCATCGACGACGAGCTGATTCTCATGCACGTTCTTACTGTCATTTAACAACCACTCACCGAGGTGATGATCTTCACTAAAGCTTGCGCCGCGACGCACGGTGCCCGCGACCGCTTCTGTGGTGACACGACAATCTCGCGCGCGATATAACCGCTCTGGGGTCGATCCAACAAACGCATCGTCAGGCCCGGTTGCAAACAGGAAATGAAAACTCTCGCCATTATGTTGCTGACTGTGGCTAAGCAGCTGTCCACCGCTCACCGCGCCATCCAACGTTAAGCGTGTTTGCCGCGCGAGTACCACTTTTTTCAGCTCAGTGTGCGCCATGTATGACAATGCACGCGTCACCGTGTGACACCACTGGCGATGAGTTGGGGTATGCGTTTCTTGACTCACTTGCCCTACCATCGGCGCGAGAGGGCGACCTTGCCAAATTATCTGGTTGAGGATGGCTTGGCTGTCAGTATCAGCCGTGAGGTTGACACACAGCTGCCATTGTTTATCGCGGCGAATAAGCTCGACCACAGGAAGAAAAAAGTCGCCGCTGCCTGGTTCATCATCAAACGCCACACATCCCCAGATTCGCTGATCAGGTAATAAGCTCGCTTGCGCCTGCTGAATTTGAGCAAACTGACGGCATGCCCCCAGTATCAGCACCTCTTCCCGGCCATCACGCGACTGCCAATAACTCTTCGGATAGACAGGTTGCGCGTCTAGCCACGCGATGGGCGATAAATTCCCTGGCCAGGTAAACTCAGTTTGTAATTGTGTTGGCGCTTGACTGATCGCCAGCTGGCTTTGCAAGTGGTTAGCTGCTTGAATCAAGGTAGTCACAACATCCTCCAACCGCCTAGGCGGCAGTCCTATCCGCAAGTCTGTACATGCTCTCTTTATGTGGCACGTTATTCTTGCTTGTCAGTCTACCTGTCACCGAATAAGACAAATATGCGCTAGATCAGTCTTCGGTTAAAATGGGTCGATTTTTGTCGACTCAAGCTAAACAAAGCCTTATCTACTGAATCGGTTTCAAATCGATCAACCATCTTTCGAAGTGGGTGAGAAATAGTGTAAGTTACTTAAAAAGCCTAATAATAATTTTCACGCTTAATTGACAGGAAGGGTAATGCAACCAATCGGTATGTCCGCCAAGCTGGATAATGTCTGTTATGACATTCGCGGCCCAGTGATGAAAGAAGCAAAACGGCTGGAAGAAGAAGGCCACCGTATCTTAAAACTGAATATCGGTAATCCCGCGCCGTTTGGCTTTGATGCCCCCGACGAAATCCTGGTCGATGTGATCCGGAATCTGCCCACCTCCCAAGGTTACTGCGACTCAAAGGGCCTTTACTCGGCGCGTAAAGCGGTGGTGCAACATTACCAAAAGCGCGGCTTGATGGATCTTGACGTCGAAGATGTCTACTTAGGTAATGGCGCCTCCGAACTGATCGTCATGGCGATGCAAGCGTTACTGAATAATGGCGATGAGCTGCTCGTACCCTCGCCCGATTATCCACTTTGGACCGCGGCGGCGTCGTTATCTGGGGGGAATCCGGTCCACTACCTGTGTGATGAGGAGTCTGATTGGTATCCGGATTTAGACGATATCAAGCGCAAAATCACGCCTAACACTCGCGGACTGGTACTGATTAACCCTAATAATCCGACCGGGGCCGTCTATAGCCGTGACTTTTTGTTGCAAGTCGTGGAGCTGGCTCGCCAACATAAGCTGATCATTTTTGCCGACGAGATTTACGATAAAATTTTGTATGACGACGCTCAGCACTATTCAATCGCCACCCTCGCTCCAGATGTACTTTGTTTAACCTTTAACGGTTTGTCCAAGGCGTATCGAGTCTGTGGTTTTCGTGCCGGCTGGATGCTGGTAACCGGGCCAAAACAGCTTGCGCGGGGTTATATCGAAGGGCTTGAAATGCTGGCGTCGATGCGCCTGTGTGCCAACGTGCCGATGCAACACGCGATTCAAACGGCACTCGGCGGCTATCAGAGTATTAACGAGCTGATCCTGCCGGGTGGGCGGTTATTAGAGCAGCGCGACAAAGCCTATGAGCTGATCAATCAGATCCCTGGGGTGAGTTGTAAAAAACCCAAGGGGGCATTGTATCTGTTCCCTAAGATCGATACTAAACGGTATAACATTCATAATGATGAAAAGTTAATGCTCGACTTTTTGTTGCAAGAAAAGTGCTCATGGTGCATGGCACTGGCTTTAACTGGAAAAAACCCGATCATTTTCGATTAGTCACACTACCGCGGTGGATGACTTGGAAATGGCGATCAGCCGCTTTGAGCGTTTCCTTTCCGGCTATAGCCAAGCCACCTAAGCCCCTAAACGATACTTGCGTTTTCTATCAAGCAGCGGTAAAACGCTGCTTGATTCCGTTATCAAACAGTGATCCTCATGTCTCGATACTGCGCGTCTTGCCATAAAGCGAAAGCCATTTGCGTATGCAATACCATCACACCGATCGCCAATTCGATCCCAGTGATTATTTTGCAGCACCCCGATGAAGTCTCGCACCCGAAGAATAGCGCTTGTTTGCTCGCGTTAGCGTTAGACAATTGTGAACGTTGGACGGGAGAGGATTTTAGCGCGCACAGTGCGCTGAATAAGAAACTCGCACAGTCTCAGCGTCGCTATGTGGTGCTCTATCCGGGCGAACAGACCATCTCACTGTCAGCGCTGACCAAACGCGCTGTGGCAAAAAGCGATAGCAAGGTGACGTGGGGAGTCATCTTACTCGACGGAACATGGAAGAAAGCGTACAAGATGTATCAACTGTCAAAGAATCTCCATGATTTACCCACGGTCAACATCACCACCATGCCATCGAGCCAATACACCATCCGCAAAAGTAGTAAGCCGGGGGCTCTTTCTACCCTGGAGGCTGGGTTTGCTGCGCTCAGTGAGCTAAGTGGTGATGCTGAACAGTATCGACCCTTGTTGACAAGCTTTGAGGCCATGATAGCCCGCCAACTTGCCTTTATGCCTCAATCTCACAAAAACCTCCGTACTAGCGAATAGCGTACAGAGGCCCATTGCTCGCGGCGGTAAACATAGTGCTATGCAGCTTCTGAGCAAAACTGTCTGTCATCGACGATAGGTAATCGGCAATCACACGCATCCCCGACTCGCCCGTGGCTTGTGCCATTAGCCAATCTTGTCGATAGTCTTTGGGCAGCAGGCGCTCGGGATCAGAGGCAAAGGCGTCAAACAGCTCCATCACCAATTGCTGACCTTTATACTCAACCACCTGAAGCTCAGGCTGCTTCACCACAAATTCGCTGACAAATTGCTTCAGTACCTCAAGCACGCCAGCCATCACCTCGGTTAAATACGCGTTCCAGGCCAACAAAGGAGAAGTAAAACGGTAAGAGCCATCTTGAACCGTCGGGGCGACCTCGACCGACGTCAGTAAGGTATTGACCAAGGCCCCAATCGCATCTTTGCGCTCATACGGTGGACCGAACATTTGTTCACTCAGCTCACCAATATTGGCCTCTAACCAAGGATCGCCGCATTCAGCAATATAACTTGCCACGGCCTCTTGCCATTGTTCACGCGTGACCAGCCCCATCACAATCGCATCTTCGAGATCGTGGACGCCATAAGCGATGTCATCCGCCAATTCCATGATAGAGCAGTCCAATGACTTATAACGGGTCTTGCGGTGCTGGTCATCAGGGGTGTTATCTCTGAACGTCAAAAATAACGCCCGATCTGCCGCACTTAACGGCTCAAGCACCCAGTCTCGACGCGCACTATCATGATCGTAAATGCCTTTCGCAGGCTGCCAGTCACGCGCTTTGAGGTGACGGAAATCGCTGACAGGCGCTGGCTGTGAGCCATTGTGCGCGGCACTGATAAACGCGGGGTATTTCATTACGCCCAGCAAGGTGCGACGCGCCAAGTTCATGCCATGATGTTGCGTATAAGGTTCAAGCAGCGTCACGATCCGGAATGTCTGGGCATTGCCTTCGAAGCCCCCGTCGTTTCGCATCATATAATTTAATGCCACTTCACCACCGTGCCCGTAGGGCGGGTGGCCAATGTCATGGGCAAGACATAAGCTTTCCATCAACCCAGTGGACGGCAAAAGAGGCCGAAACTCAGGCTGTCTTTCTTTGAGCTGCGCCACAATGCCGGTACCAATTTGTGACACCTCGAGCGAATGGGTTAATCGGGTGCGATAAAAGTCACTGTGCTCGGCCCCCAATACCTGTGTTTTAGCTTGTAAGCGGCGAAACGCGGCCGAATGTAAGATACGTGCACGGTCTCGCTGATAAACGGTGCGCTTATCGTGGCGGCGTTTTTTGTTCTCATTGGTCATCTGGCGGATTTGCCAGGCGTCAGATAGTTCAAAATCCATCGTCACTGATCTCATCAAGCGATAAGGTAAAGCTATCCACAAAGGTGGCCATAAAATAATCTGTTGCCGGCGATCGCCGCTTTTCTAGTGATGTTTCAAGTCGCTTTTTGGCTTGCTCAAATTCATGATTTCCCGCCGCTATTTCTTCCAAGCATTTTAAATAGGCACATAAAATATCGGCTTGTTTAACCAACAAATAATCATCGGGATCAATATGGTCTGAATCGATTAAACCGCTGTATTCATCCTGCAGCTCTGGCGGCAGCATGGCGATCAACTTTTTCTCCGCCATTTTCTCGATTTTTTTATATTCAGCGGCAATCGACGGATTAAAGTACTTAACCGGGGTGGGTAAATCGCCGGTAATCACTTCGCTACAGTCATGAAACATGGCGAGTACTGCGATACGATCTGGCTGGTAATGCCCCTCAAAGCGTTTATTGTTAATAAGGGCTAATGCATGAGCGACAAACGCCACTTGTAAACTGTGCTCAGAGATATTTTCGATGGACACATTGCGCATTAAAGGCCAACGATAAATCAGCTTCATCCGCGCAAGATGAGCAAAAAAGTGACTTTGTTTGTGTGTCATTGCGTCCTGCTACTTTCCTACAACCAGTTTTCATTGTGTGCATTACGGCGCGCAGACACAAGCAATATTCGCGCAAAGGCTATCGCACCTTTGCGCAAAATATGCAGGTCAATTTTTACTAGACTTTAATCCGATCGCGGTTTTTCTCCAGGGTCGACGCACCAATGCCTTTCACCGTCACCAGATCATCAGGCGAGGCGAACTTTCCGTGCTTTTGTCGATGGTCAACAATGGCTTTCGCTTTGGCAGGTCCAATACCCGTGAGCTGTTCTGAGAGAATTTGCACACTGGCGGTGTTGATGTTTACCGAGAGCGTTTCAACCTGTTCAGAGCCTTGAGAAGTTTCTTGACTGGCACTCCACGCGGTGGGAGCCGTCACCAGTGCCAGAACAACCAGGATGCTGGATAGTAGGTGTTTCATTTTTGATCTCCGTGTCATAAATATCGTCGACACAGTAAATCACCGCCTATGCCTTTTCATGTCCCCTAAAAACGAAAAACGACGCAGGACAAAATCCTAGCGTCGTTTTTCTATTTTCACACTGGCGAATGCGAGAGACATCTAACTCTCTATCGGCATTTCACAATGCTGTGCTGAGCATTTCTCGCCTTTCAGTGTCACAAGTCGTGACGGCGTTCACTCATTGTTGTACATCAACTTCTATTATTGTTGTGCATCAACCTCGGCATAAGTGACATCTACCTGATCACGCAGTGCTTGTAATGTGGCAGACAAAGACATATTGCTCATCGCACGTGCAACGCGATCGGCCATTTGGCTTTGTGGCTAATGTCTGGCATCGCAGGGTTAATCACGTTATCCAGCGCAACCACCACAATATCGCCCTGACCGGTTCTGCGTTACCCCATAACTTGAATCTGCGTCTTCAGGCTGAGGCAGCGAGAAGGCGAGCTCCGACACCGCTTGCTGCTGAGAAACACGATTGATCACTTGCGCATCACTGAACACATAATCACGCTGATCGAGCGTACCGGTCTGCTCAAGTTGCGCAACCAACTCGTCGGCTTTTTCTTGCGCCTGCTGGCGGCCTTTTTCTGCGGCAAGCGTCGCCTGCACCTGGTCTTTCACTTCGGCAAAACTCAATTGTTTTTCAGGCTTCACATCGTCGAGACGAACCACAATCGCATGCTCACCCGATAATTCAATCAGCTCAGAGTTAAGGCCATTTTCACGCACATCATAGCTATCAAGCGCTTGTTGGATTTGAGGGCGTGCCATTAAACCTTCGGCATTATCGAGCGCAAAGTAATCCGTAAACTGCACCTGACTATTGACGGCCTGTGCAGCAGGCTCAAGCCCGTTTGCCTCTTCAAAAGCCACTTCGGCCAGTTGCGTTGATTGGGCATAGAAGCGATCCGCCGCGCGCTCTTGTTGCAAAGCAAGGCGAATATCGCCTTTAACATCAGACAATGGCGTCACGTCTGCTGGGTCAATATCATCTAAACGAATGATGTGATAACCGAAATCAGATTTAACCAACCCACTGGTATCGCCTTTTTGATCGAGTGCATAAGCGGCTTTTTCAAACGCAGGATCCATCACCCCAGGTTCAATCCAATCCAGTGATCCGTTTTGCTCAGCACTAAACGTGTCGTCAGAGACTTCACTGACCAGTGTTGCAAACGCTTCACCTTGGTTAAGACGGTCTAACGCTTGTTGCGCGCGCGCTTTGGCGTCGTCTCCCGTTCCTTCAATTAAGATATGGCTCACCTTACGGCGCTCTTGTGAGCCATACTGAGACTGGTTGTCTTGATAATAAGTGGCAATGTCTTCATCGGTCACTTGAATATCACTCGCCAAGCCTTCACCGGTTAGTTCCACATACGCGACTTTCACCATACGCGGCTGAATATAATCATCGCGATGCGCTTGGTAATAGGCTTCGAGCTCATCATCCGCCAAGGAGACCTGCTTGGCAAAGTCTTCTACTGGTAACGTTAAGGTTCGCACTTCACGGCTCTGTGCTTCGAGTCGATATAAGCTTTCTAACTCGCTCGGTAACACGAAAGCAGTACTTTGTAAGCCATTAACCAACTGCTGACGAACTAAGTCAGTACGCATATAATTGGCAAACTCATCCGCACTCATACCGGTTTGACGTAGTGCCGCTTGATAACGCTCGTTATTAAACTGACCCGCTTGACGGAATTGAGGCATAGCACGGATTGCCGCTTTCACCTGCTCGTCACTGACTCGTAGCCCTAATGCACTAGCTTCATGTTCTAGAAGCTGGTCGTTCACCATGCG
Source organism: Salinivibrio socompensis S35 (assembly GCF_000513715.1). Taxonomy (GTDB): domain Bacteria; phylum Pseudomonadota; class Gammaproteobacteria; order Enterobacterales; family Vibrionaceae; genus Salinivibrio; species Salinivibrio socompensis. Next base: position 13,222 of record NZ_AQOD01000109.1, on the reverse strand, counting down.
ATCGAGAATGTTTTGGCGAAAACGTTTTACATACTCTGGGTTACCGAGCAGCTGATTGAATTGCTCGCCCGCTTGTTGTTGCATACGTGCGCGCTCATTTTGATAGGCACGATCCAACTCAGCACGGCTAATTTCTTTATCGCCAACGGTGGCAGCGGGCGGCGTGGAACCGCCTGCCAAGTAACTGCCGACACCGGCAAAAGCAAAGGAAAAGATAATAAGGCTTAAAATGATCTTCACCACAAGACTATTGGTGCCTTCGCGAATACGTTCCATCATAACTGGCCGGTACTCCAACTGGTTTGGGCTGGTTGTTTTTCAACTAAAAAGGCGCATCGTTTGATGCGCCTTTACGCTCTTGTGCACGGAATTATACGCGGTTGTTAATGGCTTTGCAGCTCCAACGCCCTGTCAAACGCGAATAATTCGGCATTGCGTCACGTGATAATTATTCGTTCACTGCGTCTTTTAACGCTTTACCGGCTTTAAAGCCCGGGACTTTTGCCGCTGTGATATCAATTTCAGCACCGGTTTGTGGATTACGACCCTTACGTGCGGCACGTTCACGCACTGAGAAAGTACCAAACCCGACAAGCGCTACTTGATCACCTGACTTGAGTGTATCAGAGACACCACCTACGAACGCATCCAGAGCGCGCCCCGCCGAGGCTTTAGAAATATCAGCACTCTCCGCAATATGATCAATCAGTTCCGATTTATTCACTTTTCATCCCCTTAGATTACTTCTCCGCAAATCCTATGGGTTTTGCGGTTTTCAATAACAGACGCTTTGTCGACGAAAGACGTTGGAAGCGTATTACCTGCCCCATGCAGGCAATACGCCTGAGCAACGTTAGCGAGCAAAAAAAACGCTGACAAGCCTTTTGCGGTCTGTCAGCGTTTTACGTTGCTTAATTTTGCTGCATGTCACTCTTTTCAGCGTCAACCAGCTCAATCCCGAGCGGATTATTCACCAATGCAATGGTTAACACATCATCAATCCACCGCACCGGGTGAATCGATAATTCTTCTTTCACATTGGCCGGAATATCTTCTAAGTCACGCTCGTTCTCTTTTGGAATCACAACCGTTTTGATCCCACCGCGTCGCGCTGCCAGCAGTTTCTCTTTCAATCCACCTATCGGAAGAACTTCTCCACGCAGGGTGATTTCACCGGTCATGGCAACATCTGAGCGCACTGAATTACCAGTGAGACTTGACACCAAAGCAGTACACATCGCGATACCCGCACTCGGGCCGTCTTTCGGGGTCGCGCCTTCTGGAACGTGCACATGAATGTCACGCTTTTCATAGAAGTCGCTATTAATGCCCAGTTTTTCCGCACGACTGCGGACCACTGTCATGGCCGCTTGTACCGACTCTTGCATCACATCGCCCAGTGACCCGGTATGCGTGAGCTTGCCTTTCCCAGGCATGGATTCGGTTTCAATCGTCAACAAATCACCACCGACTTCAGTCCAAGCCAGACCGGTGACTTGACCGACACGGTTTTGCTCATCCGCTTTACCATAATCAAAACGGCGTACACCCAGATAATCCGGTAGATTGTCATTGGTTAGCGTAACTTGCGTCAGGTCTTTATCGAGCAAAATTTCTTTTACCGTCTTACGGCACAGCTTAGAAATTTCACGCTCAAGATTACGAACGCCCGCTTCACGTGTGTAGTAACGAATGATACCGATGATCGCCGAATCTTCGATGGTGATCTCGTGCGGCTTCAAACCGTTACGTGATACTTGTTTATCAACCAGATGACGCTTGGCAATATTCAATTTTTCATCTTCGGTGTAACCCGATAAACGAATCACTTCCATCCGGTCCAATAATGGACCTGGGATATTCATAGAATTGGAGGTGGCCACAAACATCACATCAGAAAGGTCATAGTCCACTTCTAAGTAATGATCGTTGAAGGCGTTATTTTGTTCGGGATCCAACACTTCTAACAAAGCGGATGACGGATCACCACGCATATCAGAGGACACCTTATCGATTTCATCCAATAAAAACAGAGGGTTACGCACGCCCACTTTAGACATTTTCTGGATCAATTTGCCGGGCAACGAGCCGATATAGGTGCGGCGATGGCCACGGATTTCCGCTTCATCACGGACCCCGCCCAGAGCCATTCGGGTATATTTACGTCCAGTCGCTCGGGCGATAGATTGCCCCAGAGACGTTTTACCCACACCAGGAGGACCGACGAGACAAAGAATCGGGCCTTTTAGTTTTTTCATCCGATTTTGGACCGCGAGATATTCCAAAATCCGGTCTTTCACCCGCTCAAGACCATAATGATCGGCATTCAACACGTCTTCAGCGCGCGCCAAGTCTTTCTTCACTTTCGAGCGTTTCGCCCAAGGTACGCTGATCATCCAGTCAATATAACTACGTACCACGGTGGCTTCGGCAGACATCGGAGACATCATTTTTAGCTTTTGCAGTTCTTGCTCGGTTTTTTCCCGGGCTTCCTGCGGCATCTTTGATTCTTCAATTTTCTGCTTCAGCGTTTCAAACTCATCCGGCGCATCGTCCAGCTCACCCAGTTCTTTCTGGATCGCTTTCATTTGCTCATTGAGGTAGTACTCGCGCTGGCTCTTTTCCATCTGTTTTTTAACACGACCACGGATCCGCTTCTCGACTTGAAGTAAGTCGATTTCAGATTCCATCATGGTCATCAGATATTCAAGACGCTCTGATATGTCAACAAGCTCAAGAACGTGTTGCTTATCTTCAAGCTTAAGCGGCATATGCGCTGCAATGGTATCAGCTAGGCGTGCTGCCTCTTCAATCCCATTAAGCGACGTCAGTACTTCCGGCGGAATTTTTTTGTTGAGCTTGATAAAGCCTTCAAATTGACTGATCGCCGTCCGCACCAGCACTTCTTGCTCGCGCTCATCCAAACTTGGCGTGGTCAGATAGTCAGCTTGCGCCGTGAAGAAATCGTCTTCACTAAACTGTTCGATACGTGCACGCTGCATCCCTTCGACCAGCACTTTCACCGTACCGTCTGGAAGTTTAAGAAGCTGGAGGATGGTTGCTACCGTACCGACCGTATATAAATCTGAGATACTTGGATCATCGGTTGCCGCATCTTTTTGCGCCACCAATAGAATCTGTTTGTCATTGTCCATCGCCGCTTCAAGGCAGCGTATCGACTTTTCCCTTCCCACAAAGAGCGGGATTACCATGTGAGGATAAACCACCACATCCCGAAGTGGCAGCACCGGAATGTCAATGCGCTCGGAACGCTCCAAGTTCATATGCTTCTCTCTTCCGTTCAATCTGATTTAGAGTATATGGGGTCTGTTGGACAGGTTTCAACGGCTCGACCGTCAGAAAATAAAAAAGGGAGTGACGACTCCCTTTTTATTTATCGCTGATAAAACAAGTGACAAGCGTTACTCGCCGCCTGCAGCTTGATTATCAGAGTGCTCATACATCAATAGAGGTGCTGATTCGCCTCGGATCACTGAATCATCGATGACAACCTTGCTGACTCCTTCCATGGAAGGGAGATCATACATGGTATCTAGCAGCACAGATTCCACAATTGAGCGCAAACCACGTGCACCTGTCTTGCGTGTCATCGCTTTTTTCGCAATCGCACGTAAGGCATCTTCACGGAACTCAAGCTCCACACCATCAAGCTCAAGCAGTGCGCTATATTGCTTAGTGATTGCGTTTTTCGGCTCACGCAAAATTTGTACGAGTGCATCTTCGTCAAGCTCTCTGAGCACAGCGGTTACCGGCAAACGCCCGATAAATTCAGGGATCAGGCCATATTTAACCATATCCTCTGGTTCCACTTTGCCAAAGAACTCGTCGACTGACCGTTCCGTCGCCCCTTTTACTTGCGCGCCAAAACCAATGCCAGAGCCCGTATCCACACGCTGCTCAACCACTTTATCTAGCCCCGCAAACGCGCCACCACAAATAAATAGAATTTTCGAGGTGTCAACCTGGAGAAACTCTTGTTGCGGATGCTTACGTCCGCCTTGTGGTGGAATCGATGCAACCGTTCCTTCAACCAGCTTTAGCAGGGCCTGCTGGACCCCTTCGCCAGAGACATCACGCGTGATCGATGGGTTATCGGATTTACGTGAAACCTTGTCGATTTCATCGATATACACAATACCGCGCTCTGCTTTGGCGACGTCGTAATCGCACTTTTGGAGCAGCTTTTGGATGATGTTTTCGACGTCTTCACCCACATAACCGGCTTCGGTTAATGTCGTTGCATCGGCCATCGTAAATGGCACATCCAAGAAGCGGGCGAGGGTTTCGGCCAGCAGTGTTTTACCACTCCCGGTTGGGCCAATAAGTAGGATATTACTCTTACCTAGCTCTACACCCTCGGCACTTTTATCGCCGTTTCGCAAGCGTTTGTAGTGGTTGTATACCGCAACCGAAAGTACTTTTTTTGCTTGCTCTTGGCCAATGACATAATCGTCCAGATGCTCGCGGATTTCGCTTGGCGCAGGCAAGGTATCACCTTCACGCTTCGGCATCACTTCTTTGATCTCTTCACGGATAATGTCATTACACAGGTCAACACATTCGTCGCAAATGTAGACCGATGGCCCAGCAATTAACTTGCGAACTTCGTGTTGGCTCTTACCACAGAATGAGCAGTAAAGCAGCTTTCCGCTTCCACCGTCTTTTCGCTTGTCTGTCATTCGCTAACCTCTTTGGGGCACTTGCCCGTCGTTGCCTTATGTTGAGTTTACAACAAATCGGCCACTTTTTCCGACCCAACAACCATCGAGCTTTGGCTAATGAGCGAAGTTTGTCTCATTTCAACGCTCTGCGGCGTATTGGGTTTAGTCTCGTTGACTCAATACGGCGTCAACTAAGCCGTAGTCCACCGCTTCTTGCGCGTCCATGAAATTATCACGGTCCGTATCGCGTTGGATCACTTCCATCGGCTGGCCAGTGTGCTCAGCCAATATGGTGTTGAGGCGGTGTTTCGTTTTGATCATTTCCTGCGCGTGAATTTCAATATCAGACGCTTGGCCTTGGTAGCCTCCCAGCGGCTGGTGAATCATGACGCGCGAGTTTGGCAGACAATAGCGCTTGCCTTTAGCGCCACCAGCCAACAGGAACGAGCCCATCGAACAGGCTTGGCCCGTACATAAGGTGCTCACATCAGGCTTAATAAACTGCATGGTGTCATAAATCGCCATACCCGCAGTCACTACCCCGCCTGGCGAGTTAATATACAGATAAATATCTTTTTCTGGGTTCTCAGACTCCAAAAACAGCATCTGCGCCACAATCAAGTTCGCCATTTGGTCTTCCACTTGTCCAGTCAGGAAGATAATGCGTTCTTTTAATAGGCGAGAGTATATATCGTAAGAGCGCTCACCGCGCGAGGTTTGTTCCACCACCATAGGGACAAGCGCGTCCGTAATGGGTGGCATGGCATTTCTATCTTGATGGCTCATAACGTAATATCCCTAATCGAATTTTTTATCACTCTTGCCTTAACCAAGGTTTAGCACAAAATGCTGTAACAGGTCACTTAAATCTTATATCGATGCACGCAGCTTTATGATCCATCAAGAGTTTTTATTTAAAAAAATGCTCTCTAGATCGCCGGATAGCTGAGTGACTATTCCGACCAATAGATGGAAAAAATGGCCCGAATGACAAGTCATTAGGGCCATTGTAAGCAGATACGTTTACGCAGTGTCAATAAAACACAGACGTTTTTTAACCTGAATTACGCTTGCTGAGACGCGTTCATTAGGTCACTGAAACCGACTTCAGCTTCCGTCACTGTTGCTTTTGCAAGCAGCGCATCGATTGCTTGCTCTTCAAGCGCAACGTTACGCATATTTTCCATCAGCTTCTCGTCTTTTTCATAATTAAGCGACAACTTCTGATGGGTCTTCATACGCAGACGCCATTTCTTCGATCAGTGCTTTAACGCGCTCATCATCCGCTTTAAGCTCTTCAGAATTGATCACTTCGCCCAATAGCAGGCCTACGCTCACACGACGCTTCGCTTGCTCTTCAAATAGCTCTCGTGGTAGCTGAGAAGCGCTGTCCATGTTGCCACCAAAACGTTGTGCCGCTTGCTGACGCAGAGTGCCAATTTCTTGGTCAATCAGAGCTGACGGTACGTCGATTTGGTTTTGTCTCAACCAGACCATCGAGTACTTGCTCTTTTACCTTGTTTTTGATCGCTTGCTTAAGCTCGCGATCCATGTTCTTGCGTACTTCGGCTTTCAGGCCTTCAACGCTGCCATCAGCAATACCGAAGCGCTGAACGAATTCTTCCGTTAGCTCTGGCAGCTCTTGTTCTTCTACTTGATGCAGTTTAATCGCGAATTGAGCCGCTTTACCTTTCAAGTTTTCAGCATGGTAGTCATCAGGGAAGTTCACGTCGATAGTGAATTCTTCGCCGGCTTTTTTACCCACTAGACCGTCTTCAAAGCCTGGGATCATACGACCCTGACCCATTTCTAGCTGGAAGCCTTCGGCTTTGCCGCCTTCAAACTCTTCACCGTCGATGGTGCCGACGAAGTCCAGCGTGACACGGCTTTTGTCTTTCGCTTCACCTTCTGCTGCTACCCAGCTCGCTTGTTGCTTGCGCAAGGTACTTAGCATTTCTTCAACGTCGCTTTCTTGAACGTCCGCTTTTGGCTTTTCGACGCTGATCGCGTCTAGGCCTTGAAGCTCAACGTCTGGATACACTTCAAAATCAGCTTTAAATACCAGATCTTTTCCTGCTTCGTTCTCTACAGGGGTAAAAGTTGGTGCGCCCGCTGGGTTCACTTTTTCCTGGATCATCGCTTCAATAAAGTGACGCTGCATCACTTCGCCCAGCACGTCTTGACGCACTGTGTCACCGTACATACGTGACACCATTTTTAATGGAACTTTACCTTTACGGAAACCATCAAAACGACGATTCTTAGCGATATTGCGTAGCTCTTTAGTGACTGCATCATCGATATTAGCAGCAGGCACTGTGATGGTCATTTGGCGCTTAAGGCCTTCGGTGGTTTCAACGGTAACTTGCATTATAAATTTAACCTCAAATTTACTCAGGGGTACTGAGTGATGTTTACCAGTATTACTGGTGGCATCATCCGAGCTATGAGTCCGTCATAGCCCCTGCGAATCCGGATACACGCAACTGGCGTATCGAGCTATCTCATCCGAGACTGAAAATTAAGACGCGCTATTATAGCGGCACCCGTCAACTGAGTCGAGACAAGGGGCAACCGATGGCGTTCAAATATTGAAATTGGGGTGATATCTCACAATTCAACCGCTTAAGCTCACAGGTTTTACTGTTTTGTGCGCGTTTGACTATTTTCAGAGCACTTCTTTATTTTTAGAGCACTTTAGAGAAGGAAAATACGGAGAGACGCATAAAATGGCGCGCCCTACAGGATTCGAACCTGTGACCCACGGCTTAGAAGGCCGTTGCTCTATCCAACTGAGCTAAGGGCGCAATATCGATATGCAGCGTGGATTATAAAGCGACGTCAGGTCCCGTCAACGCTTTTCCCTAAAATGTTGACCTAATTGCTCAAAACCACACCATTTTATTTGTCAGTCACCCGCTATCCTGTTTTGAGCTAATGTGCTATCTGAGACGGTAAAAAATAGTGCCTCTATATCTCAGAGTGGGGATTGCTGGAACATTTCGCCATCGCGCCAAGGCAAACGTTTGCTCAATAGCTTTCAGTAACAATTTTTGTCACAATACGGGCAAATATTGCTTTAGCCAAAGGATAGTTATGGCCGCACAATTGATTGATGGAAAACTGATCGCGCAAACGGTGCGTCGTGAGATCGCTGCCCGCGTCGCCGCCCGTACAGAGGCAGGTCGTCGCGCACCTGGTTTGGCGGTTATTTTGCTCGGCGAGGATCCAGCATCACAGGTTTATGTGGGGAGTAAACGCCGAGTCTGTGACGAAGTTGGATTTGTATCACGCGCCTATGATCTCCCAGCCTCATGTTCTCAACACGAGCTACTCTCGTTGATTGATCGCTTAAATGACGATAACAGCATCGACGGTATTTTAGTGCAGCTCCCTTTACCAGCAGGTATTGATACAACGCCTGTATTGGAGCGGATCCGCCCGGATAAAGATGTAGACGGTTTTCATCCTTTTAATGTAGGCCGCTTGTGTCAGCGTATGCCGACGCTACGCTCGTGCACGCCCAAAGGGATCATCACCTTACTCGATCGTTATAATGTTCCATTACGCGGGAAGCATGCAGTGATTGTCGGTGCGTCCAATATTGTCGGTCGTCCTATGACGTTAGAGCTCTTGCTCGCCGGCTGTACCACCACCACCTGCCATCGCTTTACCCAGGATTTAGACGCTCATGTTCGGCAAGCCGACGTCCTCGTGGTTGCGGTCGGCAAGCCTAAATTTATTCCTGGCGATTGGATAAAACCCGGTGCCATCGTTATCGATGTGGGGATAAACCGTATGGATGACGGCAAACTGATCGGGGATATTGAGTACGATGTTGCTTATGAAAAGGCCAGTCACATCACACCAGTTCCTGGCGGGGTCGGCCCTATGACAGTCGCGACCTTGATTGAAAATACGCTAATGGCCTGTGAGCAATACCACGACGACAACTAACGTAAGGCAGCTTTCTTTTTCATGGTGTTACAAGGTGGCGACGTCAATTTGATTATCTTTCACACATTGATTTCGCCCACTTGTTTTTGCTTGATAAAGCGACCTATCGGCACGTTGTACAAGCGTATCGATACTGGCATTCGCATGCACCATACCAATACTGATTGTGATAGAAAACGCCTTATCATAAGGTTCCCATGTGGTACTGGCTAACTCTTCACGCATCGCTTCAAGCCGCCGCTCAAACCCTTTCTCATCATTGCCATAGAGAATGCAAAATTCCTCGCCACCGAAACGTGCTACTAATCCTTCAGGGAAATAGCGCTTCATCATTTTGGCTAACTCTATCAAGGCAATATCACCAATGTGATGGCCGAACTCGTCGTTAATTTTTTTAAAGTGGTCTACGTCGATCAAAGCCAAATTGCGAGGCCCTTTATGAGATCGTGTATGCGGATGCTCAAAAAAGTAACGCCGGTTCCATACCTGCGTCAGGTAGTCAATATTCGCCATATGGAACAAGCGACGCTCAGTGTCGAGTGCGTTGAGCGTACTATGCAGGCGGCAATAAAATTCTTCTTGATTAAAGGGCTTGGCCAAAAAGTCGTTTGCCCCTGCTTTTAAAAATCGTGCGGTCAAGCTTGAGTCTTCCTCGCCGGATAAGCCTATTATCGCTAGCTGACCCTCGGTTTTTAGTTTACGCAGTGCTTTGACGACACTGACGCCATCCATTTCAGGCATCGTATAATCTGTAATCACTAATGAAATCCGATCGTCACGCCGAATCATGGCCAATGCCTCTTGACCGTTTTGCGCTTCAAGTACATTCAAATACTGTCGCTCTAATAAGCTACGCACATAACGACAAGCCGTGAGGGAGTCATCAACCACCAATACATAATGTTGATAATTCTTTTCTAATCGGCTCAACAAAGGCGCTATCGAAGAAACACAAGAGGGACTGTCTTTGGGGATATAATCGATCACAGTTTTTGCCAATACGCGTTCGCGGGTGCGCGCATCCATCATCGCGGTGAGCACGATCACCTTAATATCGAGCGAGAGACAGACATCTATGATTTCACCGTCTTGACCATCTGGCAGACAATAGTCGAGGATAGCACACAGGAAGTCAGTATTTTGATTCAGGATCGTTTCTGCTTGGCCAATTGAGCTGGCAATGTAGGGAATATAACCCGCCTTTCGGATCTCAGCTTCGAGTAACCGCCTGAAAGGCCGGCTATCTTCCACAACCAACACTTTATGTTCCATGATCAAAGCACCACGTTTTGAAGTAAATTTTGCGCGACCGACACACAACAGCGTAAAGCAGCGCTACAGAGTAAACGGGGTTATCACAGAAAAACTCGACGTTGCACAAAAGTCTCATTAGTGAAACCACTTTCCCAAAAATATAACACTCACTCTCACTTTTATGCCTACAAATCAGAGATATTGTCTTATTTTCCATCCAGTCGAAAATTTTCCTAGCTAAGCCCAGTAGGCATTTCCTTTTTGATTCGCTGTTAGCTGAGTATAGCTATAAGACGAGAGGTATCGCTTAATAAGATGCTTTTATATCCGAATTATTAACGCGTAGCTCCGTCTGTTTATTGAGTATTTTGATTAAAAGAATACAACGTTTTTCACCATCTTTTTCTTTGAAAATGGCCTCAGCGCCGGCAAACTGGCCATTTTCAACCGTAACGGCTTGACCGGGTTTGAAGCCTTGATACAGTAATTCTCGTTGTTCATCACTGTCTTCCATCATCATCAGGTGTTGAATTAATTGAATATCGACGTTGATCGGGTTCGCGCCTTGACGAACAAAATCAACAACGCCACGGGTCGAGCGCACAGACGTATACTGAACCCGTTCTGGATCAAAACAGGCAAAAATGTAGTTGGGAAAGAGAGGCTCTTCGACTTGTCGGTATTTGCCTCGGCGCAGCTTTTCGACCGTGACTATCGGGTAATAACAGTCCACGCCTTGCCGTTTTAAATTTTGCTCCGCACGTTGTTGCTCCGTGCGTTTACAATAAAGTAAATACCAATGTTTCATGCCGTTCTGTCCCTGATATCTATCGAAGGTGAGGGTATAACACGCCCAGAGCGACCTGAGTATACGGATGTAAACCACCACCAGCAAGCTAGGCATGCGTCGCTTGCTGAACGCCGCGGAAGATTGTGGAATACGCTAATGATAGCTATTCGTACTAGGCGATCTTTTGAATATCAACGCTAAAACTGTTTAAACCGACTTCACTTAAAGATACCCGGGCATCCCCGGATTGCATGTCCACCGCCTGGAATTGACTGCTAAATGCATCTCGCCCTAACCAATGCTCACTCTGCACCCGCTTCGTTGAACCACAACTGTCAATGGTGGCTTTTAAACCTGCCGGAAAAATATCAAGCTGGTTCTCAGCCATATTCAAGACGCCAAACATAGCACGCACAGGTGATGTATAAGCGGATGCTCGAATCGCATCTTCAATTCGTTTCACCAAAGTGAGAAATCCGCGTTCATTCACATCACTTGAGCGGACAAAATCATTAAAAAAGGCCCGAATCATCAACGTGGTTGCCGTCCCATCTTCTTCAGCTGAGGCCGAGTCAACAACATAGAACGCCATTTTCCCGCCCATCAGCCAAGCATAATCGAGAACAATAGGATTCGCGTCTGCCGATTGAAGCGAATGATATGACAAACGCCACGCACCTTGTTGTGAGTCAGGCTCCGGCATCAGCCCAATCAGCAACTCTCGCGCACTGCCAGGGTTATGACGCAGCGCATCGAGGTGCCATTTGAGTTCGTTTTCTGACGCGCCTTTATCGGCATCGTCACCCACTTTGAACCATTGTTGGCTAAAGTCATCACTGGCATGGACATCATCGTTGGCATCATTAATCACCGCTTCGATGGCTTTTTTAACCGATTTGATATCTTCAATGGGCTTGAGTAAAAAGTCTTTAACCCCGAAGCGAAGTGCTTGGGCAACGTCAGCCATGCCTCCGGTACCTGAAATCACAATCATGGGCAGCATCGGGTATTCGAGGCTTACTTCTTCAACGAACTCAAGTCCCGTCATCACTGGCATCGAAAGATCGCTGATCAGTAAATCAGGGATGGATTGCCTCAAAGCTTGTAGCCCTTCAAGGCCATTTTCTACTTCACGGACCGTCGCGCCTTCTCTTTCGAGAAACGAGGCAATCATTCGACTGAAGACAGGATCATCTTCAACAATTAAAATATCTTTACTATGCAACACGACGCTCTCCTCCCGGACTGCAAAGCAGCGGCTGTTTTAAATCGCTTTGTACTAATCGTAGATGAACTCAGACACCCTGTGCCTGCTTATGATATTTAATTTAATGACGAACAATAAACAGCTGTTTAAAATAATAAATTTATCAATATAAACTCACGTGCATTCTAACGCACAACAAAGGTTACGATAAAAAATACTTAAAAATCAGCAACACTCCAGGGTACGCCACTCCGTATTAAAAGTGAGACGAACAAAGATTAATATATGACAATCATCACAGAATGCATATTTTCCTTCCTTTATTTCCGAGCGACTTCGTCCTTTGCCTAATGAGGAAGGTTGTTATAGCGTCTAAAACTTGCCAATTATGATGTCAAGAGCTATTCATTAGTTAAGGAAAGAAGATTTGGGCATCTGTCTTCGCACAGCAAAGCTAGAGACTACTAGGCCGTCGTGCGCCGACCGTTGCACCTTTTATTTAGGGAATAACGAGCGGAGTTACTATGATTTTAGGTCACTTAGTTGGGTTATACACCCATCCCAAAAAAGAATGGAAAGCGATTGGGGAGCGGCACGAGGGTGCATCAAATAGTATTGGTCATGCGCTTCTGTTGGCCCTGATCCCACCGGTGTGCGCCTATTACGCCAGCGTTAATGTCGGCTGGCAAATCGGGGCGGGCGAGCCCATTTTCATGACGCCACAAAGCGCCCTATTTATTGCCAGTGCCATGTACTTAGCGTTACTCGGCGGAGTTGCCGCCCTTGCCTACCTCACACTGTGGATGAGCCGAACATTTGGCTCTGCACCTAATTATACCCAATGCCTTGAGCTAGCCGCTTACACGGCGACACCCATTTTTATGGTTGGGCTAGCAACGCTCTATCCCGTGATTTGGTTTGTTATGATTGTAGGGCTAATTGGCGTCGCCTATTCTGTCTATCTACTGTACACGGGTGTACCGATATTGATGGAAATTCCTGAAGAACGAGGATTTATCTACGCAAGCTCCGTCGTGACCTGCGGCTTAGTCCTCTTGGTCGCCATTCTTGCCGCCTCCGTTATTCTGTGGAATGTCGGTATGGGGCCGGTTTTTACCCACTAATCGGTTTTTGACTGACTAATCGGTTTTGATTGACTAGGGCGTGTTGATCTTTCGTGATTGTTTTTTGAACGGCATGATAAGGCGTTATAATCTCTTTCGCCAAAAACAAACTGTAACGCCATACCATGCCGAGACTCATGCTAACTGATAAGCGGTGGCAAAAAGCTACTTCAAGTAATGAAGAACACTGGCCGCATTTATAATAAAT
>NZ_AQOD01000108.1 GCF_000513715.1 Salinivibrio socompensis S35 | reverse complement strand
CTTCAAGTTCAAAAGCGTCTGCGGCGTGCTCTTTGTAGGCGGTGGTGAGATGATAAGGTGGCGCGTATTGGTATGTAAACTGCGTGCGAGCAACACCCCATCAATCGACGGGATATTAATATCTAAAAACAACACGTCCACGTTATGGCTTTGCAGATACTTTAGAGCGGGCAAACCGTCATCAAAGCTAGCTACAATCTTGAGATCACTATGTTTTTCAATCAGGTATCTCAATTCTTCTTGAGCGAGATATTCGTCTTCAACAATGACAGCGCGCATTATGCCTCCTTGTTTTCGACCGTAAATGAGACCCGTGTTCCCGGATTCAGTGGCTCCACGGTTAGGCCTTGGCCGTAGAGCATGATTAAACGCTGGTGTACATTCATCAATCCAATATGGTGGCTATCGATAGTGCATGATAAAGCTGTTCGACAATGCTCGGATCGATGCCCACCCCGGTATCAGTGATGCTAATTTCTGCTCTTCGGCCAATTGCGCGTACCGCAATGGTGACATCGCAAGGGTGACGAGAAGGCTGAAAACCGTGTCGGATCGCATTTTCAACCAGCGGCTGAATCAGCAAAGGCGCAATAGTGATAGCAGTGGTTTCAATATCAAAGCGGACCGTGAGTTTGTCACCAAAACGTGCTTGCTCAATCGCGACATAATCTTTGACTTGTTTGATCGCATCACTGATCGGGATCAGATCCTGGGTGCGCTCTAGGTTATAGCGCATAAAATCGGCTAAATTGGCAATCAGGCCGCGGGCATCATCGGGACGTAAGCGGATTAAGCTGGAGATCGCATTGAGGGCGTTGAACAAAAAATGAGGGTTGATTTTACTTTGCAAGGCAGAAAATTCAGCCTTGCTGGCCATCTCTTTAAGATTTTGGATCCGCGCCACTTCCATTTGCGTAGAAATCAATTGTGACAAGCCAATCGCCATTTCCTGCATCGGGCGACGAATTCGATGGGGCTGGCGATAAAACACTTTTAAGGTGCCGGTGACCACACCGCTCTCCCAAAGCGGAATGATTAACAGTGAGCGAAAGTCATGCACATTTAAATCATTGCTGATGATTTGTTCACCGGTTTTGACCGCTTGTTGGGTCAGGCGACTGATTTGGTGGTGCGCATCAATATATTGCTCCTCGCCAATCCCCACGTAGGCTAATACATCGGTGGTATCGGTAATAGCCACGGCATCGGCACCGGTATCGTTGCGAATAATGCTGCATGCTTTGGTTAAGCCACGCGCTTCACCGCGCCGGAAATAGGGCAGAGTGCGGTTGGCAATATCTAACGCCTGCTTAGCTTGCTGGGCGGCCAAGTGCTCTTTTTCGTCATCTATGTACTGTACCAATTGGATGATCAAGCCAATACACAGGTGCCCGCTATCATCGGAAAGCTAATAGTCGCAACAATATGTTGGGCGAGGGTTTGATCGCGAGTAAGCAAGAGGATGAGCAGCATCGTCAGCGATTCACAGACCATTCCCGCCAAAATGCCGTAGCGTGCGTAATGCTTTTTATCCGCCCGATAGTGAATCAGTGCAGACAGGCACCCAGCAATAATACTGGCGATCAAACAGGCTTGTGAGGTCGGCCCATCAATATCAATCAGATAGCGGTGAACACCAGAGATCACACCCGCCGTGATCCCCACCCAAGGACCAAACAAAATGCCGCCCGCGACGATGGCGATGATCCGGACGTTCACCAGTGACCCATCAACATTCACCCCGGTATAGGTGCTGAAATAAAGCAAACAAGACAAACAAGGCGGCAATCAACGCCGTTTCCATCGGATGGCGCTGGGTTTTCTGCACAATGGTTTGAATCAGGTGGGTGCGAGTGAGCCAAAACAGTGCCATAAGGAGAAGGGCGGCGCGTTCAAACACCGCCAGCAACATTAAAAATTGGTCGTTGTAGAATAGCAAGGCGGATTACCGTTTATAAATCCAGCGTGTTATTACCCCGTTTTATCACACACGTAGAAAGTTGGGTGGGGCAGATAAAGCGGATCGAAGAGAAAACCGCACCAAGCGTTGGGCGTTGGACGTGTATTACGCTTGGTGCGTTGTTATGTTATTTACGGCGGCAGAATTCAGCAATCACAAACAGGGTTTGGCCGTTTACTTTACCCTGTACATGGGTCGGATCGTCGGTCAGGTTAATGCCGCGGATCACGGTACCTTGTTTGATCACCTGGCTTGAGCCTTTCACGGGCAAATCTTTAATCACGGTCACGTCGTCGCCTTTTTGCAGCGCCACACCGTTTGCATCCAGCACTTTGACTTCTTCGATATCTTGACCGGTTTCTGCCCACTTACGCACATCGTCTTCCATATACATCATGTCGAGATTATCTTGCGCCCAAGTTTCGGCAGAAAGACGCGAAAGCTGGCGGTAGGCAACCACTTGTACTGCCGGCTCCTGGCTCCACATGCTGTCACTCAGGCAACGCCAGTGATTGACATCCATGCTATCCGGATTGTTTAACTGATCATTACAGGTGCCACAAACCAATACGCAGCTGTTTGCTGTGGTGTCTGGCGAGTACGGGACTTCATGCACAGATAGATTGTCTTGGCGGGTACAAAGCTCACATTGGCCGCCACTGCGTGCCTGAAGTGTTTGTTCAATACTCATGTTTTATCTCACAACGGGCAGGGAGGTCCCTGCATTCATAATGCGGCAGAGTGTAATCGCTGACATAAATTCTTACAAGTTATAAGGGATTAAGTCAGCAAATCGATGGGTGAGAGTTGAAACAAAAATGCCACGCAAACGCGTGGCATTTTGTAAATAGTGACACAGCGCAGTTAAGCGTTTGCCGTGTCTTGTTTCACCACTTCGTGATGGTCGAAGATATTTTTATCTTGGCCACCGGTTAAGCGAGAGGTGAGCGTGCCAGCCGTCATTGAGCCACTGACGTTAATCGCGGTGCGGCCCATATCAATTAAGGGTTCAATTGAGATTAACAGACCCGCTAGCGCCACTGGCATATCAAGTGCCGAGAGCACAATCAGTGCGGCAAAGGTGGCGCCGCCGCCCACGCCAGCAATGCCGAAAGAGCTTACCGTGACGATGGCAACCAAGGTTGCGATAAAGCCAGGGTCAAGCGGGTTAATGCCAATGGTGGGTGCAATCATCACCGCTAGCATGGCAGGATACAGACCGGCACAGCCGTTTTGCCCCATGGTGGCACCAAATGAGGCGGAAAAATTAGCACTCGCCGGATCGTTACCCAAATTTTTCATTTGAGAATCGATGTTAAGCGGGATAGTCGCGGCACTAGAACGAGACGTAAAAGCAAACGTCAGGACTGGCAGGATCTTTTTCAGATATTGAGCTGGACTCATTCCCACCAGGCCGATTAAGACCAAATGCATCACCAAAATCGCGCCTAGACCAACATATGAGGCGACAACAAAGTTTGCCAGTTGCAAGATTTCACTGACATTTGATCCCGCAATAACCTTTGTCATAAGCGCTAAGACGCCGTATGGAGTCAAACCGATGATCATACGCACCAAAGTACGAACTAGCGCCTGCGCCACATCCATAAAGCGTTCAAAACGCTCACTCAGTTCAGGTTGCGTGCGCGATAACGTCACGCCAGCCACGCCCACTAGCGCAGAGAAAATCACCACGGCAATCGTAGACGTTGGGCGGCTTCCTGCTAAATCTGCAAACGGATTTTGTGGGAAGAACGAAATCACCATATCCGCGAGCGATAGATTTTCAACCGTACCCAAGCGTTCTTCAAGTGCCGCCCCGCGTGCCATTTCTTGCGCACCTTGTACGATATCCTGTGCGGATAAGCCAAATAGACTGCTAACAAACACGCCAATCAGTGCGGATGCCGCGGTGGTGGCGAGCAAAATCCCAATATTTAAGCTCGAGACTTTACCCAGTGATCCCGAGTCTTTGACCTTTAAGATGGCACCAATGATAGAGACGGTTATCAAAGGCATAATGATCATCTTAAGCAGGTTCACGTAGCCAGCGCCAACAATATTGATGTAATTAATGGTGTCGCGTGTAATGGCGGCATCAGCGCCATAAAGGGCTTGCAGTGTCGCACCAAAAGCCACACCTAACCCCAGTCCGGTAAAGACACGTGTTGAGAGCGATTTTTGCTGCTTATGCAATCTCACTAGCACCGCCAGTAACAGCGCAAAAGCGATCAGATTTAAAAGGATAACTGTCATAGTTGGCGTTCCCATCTAGAGAATTATAATAATTTGAGCGTTAGATCCCGCGGATGTCGCTAAGAGATCGATATGGGTTCGCATCTTATGCCGACTGGTGCACATAATGAAGACATATGTCACATTACTACTAGATAAAAAAAGCACTTATTAAAACCAAAAAGAATATAGAACAGTTATTGCGCAATTTGTGACGACGTATCGCGCAATCGCGATGGGAGCCATTGCGGCCGGTTTTAAAACGAACGTTCGTCCTAGGAATACACCTAGGGTTCCGGTAAGGTAACTCTGCGCGTGTTGGCTCGCCCAAACCGTGTTTATTTTTAGACGCATACCAGGAGTGATGTGTTATTGATTTAAAGGATTCACAATGAGCAGAAAAATCTACTTCTCGACCCCGGGCCGGTTTAGTGCAAAACGTACCTTAATAGGCGCGATTAGCCGTTGTCATCATCGACTCGCCCCCAGTCATGCAAGGAAGATTGCCCGTAAGCTCTTTCTTACTCCCTCGCGTAGCCCTGCGGTGAACGCGGCACCGAATGGTTTAGAGCGGTTTACCGCACAGAGTCAGCAAGGCGAGCTACAGATGTATAGCCTCGGTGCAGGCCCGACGTGGTTACTGACTCATGGATGGTCCGGTTCGGCGAGCCAATTTTTTCCTTTAATGGCGCATATTGCCTCATTAGGTTTTCGTGCTGTGGCGTTTGATCATCCTGCTCATGGTGAAAGTGGTGGACACGAAAGCCACATTCCTGGGTTTGTGCAAGCGATTAACGATGTACTGGATCAAGTAGATAATGTGTCTGGTGTCGTCGCCCACAGTATGGGTGCTGCTGCAGTTCTCGAGAGCCAACACCCGCAGTTGGATGACTTACCACTGCTCTTAGTCGCGCCGGTGTTGAATTATCGTGAGAATTTGTATGCAACGGTGCGTCAGTCCGGCTATTCACTCAAACTGTTTGATGAAATTGTACAAGAAGTCGGTGACCAACATGGTTATCCGATTGAAACGATCGAACCATTGATGAAACTCGGCTCGCGTCGTCATCCGGTGGTCATTGCCCATGACAGAAACGATCGTTTTGCCTCGTTCAGCGTGACTGAAAAAGCAAACGACTATCAACATGTCTGCTTGCTGCCCACTGATGGGCTAGGGCATGGGCGGATTTTAAAAAGCGACGTGACTTTACAAGCGTTTACTGATCTTGCGGCCAAGACGGATCCAGCGGTGCACAGTGTGGAGAGCGCAACGTCAAGCAGCGATATCGTAGCGCCGGAAAATAACCGACAGACAACTGAGACCAGCGCGTCAGTTATGGATGTGTAAGTCTCCGGTGAACAACCTAAAAAAGGCACCGACGTCCGCGGTGCCTTATGGGGCGTGTAACATGTGGCTTATAGAAAAGCGTATTACTCGCCAGCTATAGACAAACGGGCAAACCGGATCCGAGGTGCGAAGAACGCGCCATCGTAATTAGGCGTGACGGTGTTACCAATCGCATCAATCTCATTGAGCAGGGTGTAGAAGTTACCCGCCACCGTGATGCCACGCACGGGGCGAACGCGCTTACCGTCACGGCATAAGAAGCCACTAGCCCCAAAAGAGAAGTCGCCACTGATGGCATTGGCTCCAGAGTGGACCCCCTGCAGTGAGACGAGCTCGAGATATTCGCCTGCATGCACCTCCGTGTCATTTTGTTTGCCTGCGCCAATGAGATCGTGACGCGAGGTTACGTCCAACCCCCCTTTAGGCTGCGGCCGGCGTTGGCAGTATGGCGCATGCCAAAATGGTTGGCTGTGGCGCTATTATGCAAAAAACCCACTAGTATGCCATTTTCAATCAGCGGCGTGTCCGTGGTGGCAAAGCCTTCACTATCAAACGCTTTGATGCGCATCCCCCATCGATACGTGCGATGTCGGTGATGGTCAGTGCCGGATCGGCAATCGGCTTTCCAACTTTATCACGCCATGGGTTAGTACCACGCTTGGCTGCATCGCCTGAAAAACAACTCCCGAACGCGCCTAATAACTCACTCAAACAACTGTGCTCAAACACCACGGCGTATTGACCAGTTTTGACTGGCCCACCGTCGAGCAGCGCATCAGCGGTTTCATAGGCCAAGCGGGTTGCATGGGCATGATCTAAATCAGCGAAGCGACGCGACACCGAGGCACCAAGGTGCATCGATTGCTTGCCGTCATGGTTGAGCAGTGCTGCGGTATAACAGCTAAAACTGCGTTCATGATGGTAGCAGCGAGTACCCAGCGTATTAGCGAGTAGCTGATATTGGGTTTGCTCGCCGTAGCCATTGTAGGGCGCGCCTGTTGCCCGTGGCTGATTGATCACGTCTTGTTCCATCGCGAGTGCCAATGCGATCTTATCTTCAATCGGCGTATTATCCGCTTGAAACAACGTAGGATCTTGGCTATCAATCTGCTGCCCCTCGGCACGGATTTGCTGGTCAGGATCGGCTTTAGTAAAGCTCGCATTCGTTAGCGCGGCGTTGACCATACTGGCAAGACTGTCGCTATCTAACGATTCTGAATAGCTGGTGGCGATTTGATCGCCCTTGATGACGCGCACGCCAATTACTTGCCCGGCGGTGACTTTGTGCTCAGAGAGATCACCTTGATCGGCTTTGAGTGACAGGCTTTCGCTGGCGTTAGCGATGACGTCCGCGTGGGCACCTTTTGCCTGCACCAGTGTTAATACCTGATCGACGGCATCGCTTAGGGTTGCTTTCACGTTTTGCTCACTCATGCGTTACCGCCTCCTACTAGGATGTTATCGACTTTCAGTGCAGGTTGACCCACAGTCGTCGGTACCGCGCCGCTCACGGAACCACACATACCCGCGGCGAGGGCGAGATCCTTACCGACCATGCTAATTTCTTTGAGCACTTTCGGGCCAGTGCTGATTAACGTTGCTGACTTGAGTGGTGCGGTGATTTGGCCATCTTCTACCAAATAGGCTTCTTGTACCGCGAAGTTAAACTCACCGGTGCCGGGCTGTACCGAGCCACCGCCCATTTTTTTAGCATAAATGCCACGTTCCATGGAGCCAATCATCTTATCAAGATCATCATTACCCGGCTCGATAAAGGTGTTCCGCATCCGCGAGGTTGGTGCGAACTTATAAGACTCTCGACGGCCTGAACCTGTCCGCGCATAACCGGTTTTAAGGCTACCCATATGATCGACCATAAACGCGGTGAGCTTACCGTCTTTGATCAGCTGGGTATGCTGGGTCTCCATGCCTTCATCATCAATGTTGATTGAGCCCCATGCGTTGGCTAAGGTGCCATCATCGACGGCGCTGACGACAGGGCTGGCAATCATTTCACCCATTTGGTCATGAAAGACTGAGGCTTGTTTGGCCACCGAAGTGGTTTCCAGTAAATGACCGCAGCTTCATGAAAAATTACGCCGCCGAATCCATTACCAATGACCACCGGCATTTCACCAGAGGGGCAGGTTTGGGCGCCAAGTTTGGTTAATGCTTGGCGCGCGACACGTTCACCCATTGCTGCCGGATCGAGCGCTTGGTGAAATTCCCAACCGGTCAGTGCGCCCGGTGCATCAAAGCCGGTTGATTGCTCTTTGCCATCGGTGGCGACGGCGGTTGCAGCAATTCGAGTGTAATGACGCGTATCGCTAACGTGTAACCCGCGGGAGTTAAAGATCTCAACCTGTTGTTCACGTTGGCCAACACGACCAATAATCTGAGATATTTTGTCACTCTCGGCGCGTATGCGTTGGTCCACTTTGCGTAAAAAATCGACTTTATCTGCCACATGTTGGTCACGAGATAAAGGCTCAGTAACCGGATGTTTATCATTTAAATGCGTCAAGTTAAGGGGGCCGGCATTAGCGATTTGATCGCGTTTGTCACGCGCGCACAGCAAGCTGGTCACTTTTTTAAGCTGTTCTTCATGGCGACTATTGGTATAGCCATAAAGGACTTTATGACCGAAAAACAGACGAATACCAATGCCAAAATCAATCCCTGAACTGACTTTATCCACCTCACCAGACAATAACTCGACGTTGCCCGAGTGATGGCGCTCGACAAAGAGTTCGGCGAAATCTGCGCCCATAAACATGGCGTGGTCAATCACCGATTTTGCCGTTGATGGATTCAGCATACTTCCTCCTAAGAAGTGTGTTAGCGAACCTTTTATTCTACCAAGCTTTTATCAGCAATGATCACTGCGCGCAGTGAGTGCATGATATTTCATCTTTTTGTGTGTGATTTGCCAGTGGCTACGCATAAAAGCGCCGCTGTGGGGGCACGAGAAGCCTTGCCAAACCGCGTCGCGATAGAGAATAAAAAGAAACCGGCCAGCATGACTGACCGGTTTTTACACGACGTTGACAATGATTTAGGATTAGCTGGCATATTTCGCCGTCAGCACCTGCCAGCTCCGTTTTTGCTGATGAAAACGCAGTTTCAAATCTTGATATTGCTGGCTTAACTCCGCTTTTTCTACTTTTTGGCGTAGTTTATCGCGCTCAAGTGATAATAACTGCTTTTTGAGCGTGTAATAGTCAGCCATCTTCGCCACCAAGGTATCGTATTCTTGTTGCAGAATCTGCAAGCGATGAGCGGCGTTGGGCTTGTTGCTTAGCTTTTGTGTTGCACGCTGGAGCTGCATTGTCGCCCGTGCTTTTTCAATTTTTTCTTCCGGCGTCACACGTAGCTTTTCAGCCAACCCCAGCCAAGAAGCGGTTTTAATTAACCACTTCGTGGGATCAAATTGCCACCAGCGAATGCCGTTACGATAGTCATTCTCAAAGATGTGATGAAAATTATGGTACCCCTCACCAAAGGTCATGAAGGCTATGACGCCATTATCGCGGGCTGTATTCTTCTCTGTATACGGCTGGCTCCCCCATACGTGAGCCAAGGAGTTAATGAAAAAGGTGGTATGATGGCTGAGCACTAATCGTGTAAAGCCGACCAGTAAGATCGCGCCCCATACATCGCCGTGAAGCAAGCCAAACGCAATAGGAAAACCAAAGTTGGTCGCCAGCGTCAGTGCTAGGTAGTGTTTGTGCTGCCACATCACGATCTTGTCTTTTTGCAAGTCACGGCAATTGCTGTAATCACCATAACGGTCTGGATGGTATTCACGTAACATCCAACCTAGATGTGAAAACCAAAAGCCTCGTTTCGCTGAGTAAGGGTCGACATCGTTGTCATCCACGTGACGATGATGAATACGATGATCGGATGCCCAATGGAGTGCACTGTTTTGGAGTGCAAACGCGCCCCCGATAGCGAAGATAAACCGCAAGGCCGGATGGGCTTGATAAGTTTTGTGGCCCATAGCCGATGGTAGCCTGCCGTTATCGACAGTCCACAAAAACTAAAAGCGACAATCAGTGCGGTGATTTGTACCCAATCGAAGCCGTGGTGCCAGGCCCAAAGTGGGGTGCCAATGACTGACAATAAAAAACGTAAGGTAAATACGCTGATGTTTAGCCAAATCAAACGTGGTTTCTGTGGGGATGAGGTTGTCGTCTTGGTTTCCATAACTCTTGTCTTTATTTAAGCGTACACTTGTACGCTAGAATAGATGGGGGTTATCACTGGGTCAAGGCCTCGTCATCCCCTTTGTGCGTAAAATTGTTTCTGGGTTTGTCACTGAAAGGTTAATACTTGAAATGGCTATACTTGCATGAACACGCGATGAGTAAAACGCCGCACGGTGCCACGATCTGTCTGTTTGTTCATTTTTTTTATTTGACATGTTTTTGATTCGTATAGTTTTGGAGATTCGTGCCGATATGTTTACTTGTTCCTTATTCACGAAAGGTTAGGCAGTATGATGTCCTATCCGGCCATACCGCACTTTGTGAAGGCGATGGGCCACCGTGTGGTGAGTTACATCTTGAATGTCACAGAGGCCGAAGGCCGCTTAATTTTAATGCAGAAACTAGGGTTAAGTCGGGTCCAGCGTGACACGCTTAATCAATATATTGAGTTGTGCCGCCAGCTACGGGTGTCCGCGGTTGATCAGGGAGAAAGTGAGCAGTCTTTTTTTTATCGCCTCCCGCATGTGATGCAAAATGGCCGTCATGTCTTTAATGTGTGGCGGGCACAACAAGGGGGTGAGCTCGCCACGCGGATCACCACCGCCGATCCCTTGACCAGTGCATTTTGTCAACTGGCCGGAGAGCTATATCCGCTGTTTCTGATTAAAGCGGGACAACGGCCGCACCTTTTTTATCGGGGAGCGGGTTACCTGACCGCAGCGATCGAGCAATTCCCTGTCAGTAAGCTGGTGCAAAAGCGGATGGCGGCGGATCCTGCTTTATCAAGATTATTCACCACCACTGGCAAAGAGCCGCAGCAAACGTGTGGTGATTATAAAGATGCAACTGGGCATCGAGGCGTGGTGAGCTTGGCGAGTTTGCCAGTATCGATTTTGGTCAACAGTTATGACTTAATGCGGATACGTGGCGTGGTCAGTGCCGATCGTTTCGTCACTACGGTTCAAGAGATGTTAGAAATGGCACGCAGCCTTGCCGATGGAGAAGTTGCGCATATTCCCATGTTTGTGGGGTTTCGTAATGCGGCGCTCACTAATTTAGCCGAGCTAGACACCAAATGGGGAAGTGTACGCCGCTATACCCCGGGTATTGCTGAATATGTCTTACAAGCGGCGGGTCTGATGGCGAAGCGACGTAACAATGGCTTTATGTTGGAGTCTGGTTATGCGTTTGCGATCAACTTTGGCGACTTTCTGGAAGATGATGATTGGCCCGAGGAAGTTCTGGATGCGGAGACCGAGCAGCAGACCACGGAACTGAATATTATTTTGTGTATGGCGCTTTGTTACCTCGGACAGCACAAGGCGTTTGTCGCACCAGAGTGGGTATGGCGTATTGACCCCTTTTCATTGGACAACCGACGACAAGATTTTAGCACCGTGGCGGAAACCAGCGATCCTGTGGCAATCGGTGATGCAGACTTAATGGATATCGAACGCTGGAGCATGCTGGTGGATGATACGGATTCAAGCGGGATTCGATTGGCCATGTCTCGTCTCTACGCGGCAGCAAAAAAGCCGGCAACACAAGATGCCTTGGTTGATGTGATCATCGCGTTACGCAATATCTTTGCCGCCAGTGAAGATATTGTCCCGATAAAAGCGGCGCTGAAACCCATCGTCGAGCAAGAAACGGATCTAGCGATGATTGACTGGTTAGCGGATGATTGGCGTGCCTTACTAACAGGGGAGTTTGATGATGATCCTGAGACCGTGAGTGACAAGGTGTACCACTGCGTTCAATTGTGCTTAACCTGTTTACGCCATTTCTACTTATATGCCCCCGAACAGATGAGCCGGCCGGATCGGCTTTCCTATCTGTGCGAAAACGATATCACGCAACCAAACGTGAACTCTTAGCGAGCACAAAGTATCTCAGTGATTTTTACGGGTTATCCCTCATACCCAGCGAACTTGGTTTATGCTTACAGTGATCACGCTGCCATACTTTCAGCTAAGAAGTCGAAAAGGAGAGGCTTTTGACCAAACAAATACTGATCACTGATGATTCTGCCCTGGCGCGCAAACAGTTGTCTCGAACCTTGCCCAAGGATCTTGATGCTGATGTGCACTTTGCTGAAAACGGCAACGTGGCACTCGACGTGCTCAACAGTCAGCCAATCGATATCATGTTCTTAGATTTGACTATGCCGGAGCTAGACGGTTACCAAACGCTAGAGGCCATGCAGGAAGCGGGAATGACCACCCCAGTTGTCGTCGTCTCGGGTGATATTCAGCCATTGGCACAACAGCAAGTGTTAGAGCGAGGCGCAAAAGATTTTGTTAAAAAGCCGATTAGTCGCGAGCGGGTCGATGCCTTAATCAAAGCTTACCTGCCTGACACATCCACGGTAGACACTCAGCGCACGCACACGTCGCATGAAAAACTGAGTCGCCGTGATATTTATATGGAGGTCGTGAACATTGCCATGGGCCAGGCCGCGGATAAACTCGCCCGGCATTGCGATGTTTTTGTCCATATGCCCCTGCCTCAGGTTAATGTGTTTGAAGTGACCGAATTAACCATGACGATTCGCCATCTGGCACAGTCCAATACCATGAATGGTGTGTGTCAAGGCTTTAGCGGTGAAGGGATCGCTGGTGAAGCGTTGATGTTGATCAGTGACTCGAGTATTACTGAAATGGTGCAACTGCTCGACTACCCAGACGACGGGTCGGTCGATAATGAATTAGAGCTACTCGTCGATGTGAGTAACATTCTAATCAGCGCTTTTCTCCGCGGGTTGGGAGAGCAGGCGGCGTTAGAGTTTTCGCAAAGCTATCCAGCATTGCTTGGGCAGCACGCTGATGTTGATCAATTGATTGCGACGATGAAAGGGTCATGGAAACGCACAGTGACGATTGAGGTTAGTTATCAGATTGATGGCACGGAGATTAAGTGCGATCTTCTCCTACTGCTTTTGGACGAATCACTGCCGTTACTGGATGCCAAGTTAGCGTACCTGATGGATGAGGAGTAATGGGATGAGTACAGAAGATTTTGATCAATTCCATTGGATGCTAGACATGGTGCAGCACATCGATATGGGGTTAATCGTATTGGATCGCGATTTTCACATACAGATGTGGAATGGATTTATGATCCACCATAGTGGCAAACATGCCAAAGACGTGCAAAATCGTTCACTGTTTGAAGTGTTTCCGGAGATAAATGCACCTTGGTTTCGCGCTAAGTCTCAGCCGGTTTTTGAATTACGTTGCCGCAGTTTTATTGTGTGGCAACAGCGCCCATATTTGTTTCGCTGCCGCCACGTACGTCCAATTACTGGACAGTTACCGTTTATGTATCAAAACATCACCATGCACCCGATGGCCAATACGCGTGGTGAAGTGAATCATATGTTTATTTCGATTCAAGATGTAACCAATGAGGCGTTAGCCAGTCAGAGCCCTAAAGTGACGACATCATCATAAACACAACACGTCACGTGTTATCGCGTCGGATCACAATGTGCAAAGATGCCACCGTTTAATGACCTTTTCGCATAATACATGGCGGCATCCGCGCAACTTAATAACGCTTCAAACGACTCGCCATGTTCGGGATAACATGCGATACCAATACTTGCTGATAGTGTGACGTGTTGATTATCATTGACGTGAAAGGGCTGGCTTAAACTGGCAATGATCTTTTCAGCCACGCGTCCTGCATCGTCGGGATGACTGGTGTACTCGAGCAATACGGCAAATTCATCGCCACCGAGACGAGCGAGCGTATCAGAGTTGCGAATACTATTACTCATACGCTTGGTAGTTTCTACGAGCACGCTGTCACCTGCGTCATGTCCATGGGTATCATTGATCGCTTTAAAGCCATCTAAATCAATGAAAAGCAGAGAAAATAGGGTCCTATATTGCCGCGCTTGAATCAGTGCTTGATCGGCGCGTTGTTTAAAGGCCATTCGATTCAGAGCACCTGTTAAGGTGTCGGTATGGGCCATGTGTTCAAACTGCAGATACAACCGCTTAGTTTCATTTATGTCTTGATGAGTGCCCACCATCCGGATTGGATTATGGCTCCGATCCCACTCCATCACCTTGCCTTTCGATAATATCCAGACCCAGAACCCCTCTTTATGAAGCATTCTGAACTCACATTCATAGTTTTGCGTTAAGCCTTCAAAGGCTGATTGTATTTTCTCTTGAGCATGGACCGCGTCTTCGCTGTGACAAAGTGACTCCCACGTGGCTATCGTGATCGGAGAGAGCGCTTTTTGGCTGTATCCGATGATGTCGGCCCAGCGATCATTGACCACCAGCTGACCACTCGGGACGTGCCACTCCCAAGTGCCTACATGCGTACCACGGATAATTTCATCGAGACGGCCTCGTTCAAGCTGTAACTCATATTCGGTGCGGCGTTTTTTGCGTAGCACCAGCCACATTGTGGTCAATACGATGAAGAGCAAGCTAATGATGAGTGATGTTGCGACTAGTTGACCCACCTGCTGTTTTTCAAGCTGTTGAGTTTGTGCATCAACCATGTGCTCGAGACGATTTTGATAATGCCACAAAGATTCTTGCGTGGCGCGAAATTCACTGATGTCGGTAACGATAGAAAAAAGCACAGTATTACCGCGATAAGAAACCGGAACCGATGAGACTTTAACGGTACGGGTTGAACCATCGGCTAACTGATGACGAAACACAAAATAACGACGGTTTTCTAATATTGCCAGCTTTCGTTCCTCAGCAGCGGCGAGAGGGGATAAATCGTTAATCTCTGCGATGTTCATTTGCGCCAGCGTATCACGCGAATATCCATAAAATTCGCTAGCAGCTTTATTGGCGGCCAGGATATCGCCTTTATCGGGATCGATTAGCATCATGATCAGGGCATGTTTTTCAAACATCTGATCAAAGAAACCTGCATGGGGTTGTGACGTTGCTAACGTAAACGGCGCCCATAATATGCAAATCAAAAAAATGAAAGACTGCTTAATCACACAGAATCACTACCCACTAAAACCTAAATAAAGCGTAACACAGAGGTTAATATTTTGTGTGATAGGGGTGGCGCTACTAGCGTCTATCGATTGTAATTATGGAAAAAAAGTCGTGTTTGTGAGATTCCTCACTTTGTTATTAAAATGATTTTTTTGTTAAAATATTTGGGTGTGTTCAAGGTGTAATGTTTGGACGTTGACACTGCACGTGCATACGGTGGGGAACATGAGGTAAGCGAGATACACTCGTCTCGAGCGCTTTAATGCGCGTGTCGGGAGAAGGGTGCGTAGAGAGTAGCTCGGGTGGCGCGCCATCAGACGCTTTGGCCATATTACGCCATAGATCAATACTGGCACTCGGATTGAAACCGGCTTGATGCATTAGCTGTAGGCCAATCTTATCCGATTCTGATTCTTGCGCGCGGTTGTAAGGGAGTAAAATCCCCACTTGCACGCCAAGTCCTAGGCCCGCCATCGCCATGGCTGCATGAGGACTATCTGATAGAGACATGCCGGTAATCGTCAGCCCTAGTGCGGCAAGTTGAGAGCGAGAAAGACGCTCATTACTGTGATCGGCTAATACATGACCAATTTCATGGCCAATGACTGCTGCTAACTGATCGGGCGTTTCTGCTACATTAAGTAGGCCTGTATAGACGCCAACTTTACCGCCCGGTAAGGCAAAGGCATTCACTTGTTCACTGTCGAACACCACGACTTCCCATTCGGAGAAGTCGACTTGGGGAGGAACCACTTTTAAAATCGCCTCAGTGACGCACTGCACATACGTATTCACGGCTTTATCTTGACTGATCGGCTGGGATTGCTTCATCTCTTCAAATGAGCGCAGGCCTAGGTCAGCCATCTGATCGCCCGAAAAGAGCAACAGCTGATTGCGGCCCGTGGGTGAGTTTGAGCAGGCCGTTACTGTGAGGATTAAGCAGATAGACAGAATGACTGTGTTAGCCGTGCGTCGCATGATCGTTTCCTGTATCGTTTTGCCTAACATGGGCATTACCGGAGAGTGCCGAGGCCGATACTCAGCTAGCCTCTGTAATGTACTGCCTTATCGCGTCGACGTCTACGGTGTTACTGTCTCAGTGTAGCGCCAGCTTACGCGGATCATAAGGACAACCGTCATCGGTTATTGAATCATTAATAGGTAAGACATTGTGAGCATTTGGAAAAAAGAGATGTCGCTAACGGGGCTAAATGCCTCATCGGCGAATACCCTGGTTGAGCATTTGGGAATTGTTTACACGGCGTTTGATGACAACAGCTTAACGGGGACCATGCCGGTTGCCGCACACACGCATCAACCGCTGGGCATGTTACACGGCGGAGCGTCGGTGGTGTTGGCGGAAACCTTGGGATCACTGGCGGCAAATATGTGTGTGCCTGAAGGGAAGTATTGCGTCGGCCTCGATATTAACGCCAACCATTTACGCGCGATGCGACAAGGGACTGTGACTGGCGTCGCGAGCCCGATCCATCTTGGGACAACCACGCAGGTTTGGACTATTACCCTCCAAGATGAACGCGGACGAGCGGTGTGCGTGAGTCGTCTCACAATGGCGGTGCTGACGGATAAGCGCGCCGACAACGGTCGATAAACGTAAACACCGCACAAACCTGTGAGCAGACTTGCACGGTTTGATAGTGACGTTTCCGTTATTCGTGTGAGGTCGTGACTTCATAGCTGGTAAATTTACGCACATTGATCACGCCAGTATCGAAAATCAAATACTGGCCCTTTATGCCTTTCAATATACCGCTGACTTCCGGGTTTTTATCAAAGTTGTGGGAGCTTATTTTGGTTGGATGTTCAATGACAGGATAACTGAATGTCAGTGCATCTTGCTCCGCGGGCAAAATCGCTTCCTGGCCAAATTGTAAACGGATATCAGCAAGATCGGACGCAATGGCCTGGGTGAGGCGTTTAGCGTCTGTTTGTAAATCAAGTATGTCGTTGTCGCCTTTTAAAATCGCACGCCAGTTAGTTTTGTCAGCAACGTGTTTAGCGATCGCTACTTCAACCAGCCCGGAGACATGACGGGTTTTCACCCGAAAAATCGGTAAGGCTTGGGTGGCGCCTTGATCATGCCAGCGGGTTGGCATTTGGTTCGCTCGCGTGATCCCGACTTTTAAACCGGAGGTGTTGGCGAGATACACGATATGGTCGGTCATGCAGAACTGCTCGCCCCATTCAGGCTCGCGGCACGTCCCTTGCGCATAATGGCAGGTTTCTGGTTTCATGATGCACATGTCACAGCGCGCTAGCTTCTTCATGCAGGGATAACAGTGGCCCTGTGAATAGCTCTTTTTTGTTTTTCGACCGCACGCATCGCAGAAGATATTACCAGTGTGCGTGAGGGTCAGAGTATGACCGAGTAGCGGGTTGAGGTGCAGCTCTTGATCGCCCACGCGGAGAAAATACTGCACCGATGCGCCTGCTTCGGTGCGCATCTTATTTAAGGTTCCAATCACAACATTGCTCTTATAGTGATAAAGCGCCGAAGTGTAACAAAGGAAAGCGCCAGGAGTAAGGTTGGTCGATGCAGACACGCACCAATACCGACCTAACTGTTACTTCATGTTTACCCGACTCGCGCGTCAAGCATCGTTTGATCGTCGGTCGCGAATTCGCGGTAGAGAGTCACTGACACGATCAACAAGTCTTTGTGTGTATCTTCTCTGACTTGGTCAATCACAAAATAGTCAGCATTTTCTTCTTGTACACCACGCTCAGCAAGACGAAGCACATCTTCGTGAATGTTACCTTCAATGTCGACGTTCGCTGTTTTTTCGAAGTTGCCAAAATCAAGGGTTGATTTGGCAATTAACTCTGGAGCAGCAACGGCTTGAAATGATAGCAAAGAGACGCAAAATAGCGCGGCAGAGAGAACTTTTTTCATAACATATCGACACATGAATGGATTTGCTGACAACTTAACCATTGCGTGATCAGGCGTTGTCAGCGTGGTGTTAAAACAGCGATACGGCGAAAAGATTAGCGCGTGGCGTCTTCAATATCATCGCTAAAGACATCGTTATTGTCCGCTATGTTGGGGCAATGATACGCCAGTGTGTCATCAAGATAATTGGCGAGCAGGTCATCATCGGTGGGGATAACCTGATGCTGTAAAATATCCATTTTCTTCTCCTTTGGTGATCGTTAACTTATCACCTTCTCCGAGGCTAACGCTTCACTGTGTCAATACCATGACATTCCTGATGGCATTTCGACCTTGTCAATCTTTTGCGGTTGGGTCAACCTATTTCGACACGTGCGCCATCTCGAAACGCGCAACAATGGGGCAGTGGTCGCTGAGTCGATATGTCATTACCTTGTGATAGTCAAATTGGTACTGAAAACTATACCGCCATTGGGCCGTAATAGGCCCAGAGACCAAAACGTGATCCACTAAGCGGCTATACATCACCTGATTCCAGGTTTGAGTACGCCAGTTGTAACGACGCGCTTTACAGCGTGCTCGTACGTTTTTGGTTACGTTAACAATGTTTGGTAAATTAGACCCGATTTCAAGGCGACGTGCGTTAAATTTATGCCAAAATGGGTCATTATTTTCCCCGATATAGCGATTAAAGTCGCCGGCAACGATGACGTTTTCATCATCACGATCCGCGAGCCATTCCGCGAGCGCTCTGAATTGTTTACTCAGTTTTTTACAGCTACTTGTGCTTTGGCGTTGGTGAAAACATCCCGACTTGAGATGAACGGATAATAAGTGGACAGGCGCATGGCCCGGTGGTGTGACCACCAAATAAGTGCCATAACGCAAAGAAGGAGGGCCAAACAATCCGGGCAAGGCAATCTTGCGAAGATCTTTTGGGTCGTCCACTGGCCAATCCTTGCGCACAGCAATACCGGTCAGCTGCTGACTATGAGAAGAGGATTTGAGTGCTGTGTAACGGTCGGAGAAGTAATAGTGATATTTTTCCTTGGGGACCACACGAGCGAGTGCATCAGGGCTATCGACCTCTTGAAACGCCAGTACATCTGGTGAGATCTGAGCAAATATTGCCGCGAGTTGTAGATAATCCTCCTTATGGCGAAGACCTGCTTGTTGATCCGTCTTTAAGGTTAGCCATTCAAAATTCCATGTTGCTACCGTGAGTGCATAACTTGGGGCGGTATATAGCCCCAGTAGCATCAACAGTCCGACGAGTCGAAGCACGATTGCCCTTACCTTAACAGTTCCTTTTTCACCGTGATCTTACTGCAAATATCAAACGTGTCGGTGAGTTTGCGATCAAATTGCGGACAAGGTTTGATTTTAGCAAACAATTGCAACAGTACAGATCAAACAAACTGGGGAACTGATAGGCGTTTGATGGGTCGGCTTTGGTTATTCGAAAATTCGATGATCTGCGTCAACACAATCGATCCCGCATTTGCTATCTAATACCACATCTTGTGTTTTTTATATTTTTAAAATCCTATATATGGTGTGGAGGGCATATGCCAGCGGTAATTAAGCGCGACGGAACACGCGTCCCCTTTGATGCAGATCGTATCGTTCAGGCGGTGACGTGTGCGCGAGAATCAGCTCAGTCGCTGCGTGATGTTGAGTCATGCCAATTGACCGATGAGGCGATTCGTCGTTTAGCAGATACCATTGCGACGCAATTTGCTGGTGATGCCGAAGTCGATATTGATCACATCCAATATGCGGTAGAAGATGTACTAATGGCTGGCCCGCACAAAGCGGTCGCGCGTGCGTACATTGAATACCGTCACGATAGAGACATTGCACGAGAGCGTCGGGGACGATTGAATCATGAAGTACAAGGATTAGTCGGCCAAACGAACACCGAGTTACTGCATGAAAACGCCAACAAAGACAGCAAGGTCATTCCGACGCAACGCGATTTACTCGCGGGCATTGTTGCTAAGCACTATGCCAAACAACACATGCTACCGAGCGCCGTCGTCCGTGCCCATGAATCAGGCGAAATCCATTATCATGATTTAGACTATGCGCCTTTCTTCCCCATGTTTAATTGCATGTTGATTGACTTAGCCGGCATGCTGCAAAAAGGCTTTAAAATGGGCAACGCAGAAATTGCCCCACCTAAGTCTATCTCGACCGCCACCGCAGTAACGGCACAAATTATCGCGCAAGTGGCCAGTCATATCTATGGTGGCACGACCATTAACCGTATTGATGAGGTGTTATCGCCTTACGTAGAAGCGAGCTATCAAAAACACTTGCTGGTGGCGCGAGAGTGGGCCATTGGTGAGCCCGAGGCCTATGCGCGAGCGAGAACCGATAAAGAATGCTTTGATGCGTTTCAATCGTTGGAATACGAGGTAAACACCTTACACACAGCCAATGGGCAAACGCCGTTTGTCACCTTTGGATTAGGTTTAGGTGAATCGTGGTCCGCGCGTGCGGTACAACGTGCTATTTTAGCGAACCGTATTGCAGGCTTGGGCGAAAACCGCAAAACCGCTGTGTTCCCTAAATTGGTCTTTTGCATTCGAGAGGGCTTAAATCGACAGCCTGACGATCCGAACTATGACATCAAGCAACTTGCGCTTGAGTGCGCCTCAAAACGGATGTATCCCGATATTCTCAATTATGACCAAGTTGTATCGGTAACTGGTTCGTTTAAAACTCCGATGGGGTGCCGAAGCTTCCTAAGTGACTATGAAGAAAACGGCGAACTGATCCATGAAGGGCGCAATAACTTGGGCGTGGTCAGTGTGAATTTGCCTAGATTGGCGATTGAAGCAGAAGGGGATGAAGAGGCTTTTTATGCGCGCCTCGATGCGACCTTAAATATTGCTCGCCAAGCGCTCGACACCCGTATTGCGCGTTTTAAAGGGGTCAAAGCCCGCGTGGCCCCTATTTTATATATGGAAGGTGCATGTGGGATCCGCCTTAACCCGGACGATGAAGTCAGTGAGATTTTCAAACATGGCCGGGCATCGATCTCGCTGGGGTATATTGGCCTCCACGAAACGATGAATGCCCTTTATGGCAGCGATCCTCACTTATACGACAGTGTTGTGAAACAAAAGAAAGCGAAAGCGATTGTTGCCTATTTGCATGATGCGACCGAACGCTGGAAAGAAGAAACAGGCTATGGCTTTAGTTTGTATAGCACGCCGAGTGAGAATTTATGTAGCCGTTTTTGCCAGCTTGATACGCAAGCCTTTGGTGTGCTTGAAGGGGTGACGGATAAGGGCTATTACACCAACAGCTTCCACCTCGACGTGGAAAAACAAGTCACACCTTACGACAAAATCGATTTCGAAATGGATTATCCACGTTTAACCAATGGTGGATTTATCTGTTATGGCGAGTATCCCAACATTCAACATAACTTAGAAGCGCTTGAGAACGTCTGGGACTATAGCTACAACCGCGTGCCGTATTATGGGACCAATACGCCGATCGATGAATGCTATGAATGTGGCTTTACCGGCGAATTTGAGTGCACCAGTAAAGGCTTTACCTGTCCGGCATGTGGCAATCACGATCCTGCAAGAGTATCGGTGACGCGTCGTGTATGCGGCTATTTGGGCAGCCCGGATACACGTCCATTTAATCCGGGTAAGCAGCAAGAAGTGATCCGCCGCGTTAAACATATGTAGGGAGTATATCGTGCATTATCACCAATATATCCCGGTCGATATTGTCAATGGGCCTGGCACGCGCTGCACCTTGTTTGTCTCAGGCTGTGAGCATCAATGTCGAGGCTGTTACAATAAAGCCACATGGCCGCTGAAAAGTGGCCATCCATTCACCGACATCGTCAAAGATCAGATCATTAATGATCTCCTGGATACTCGGATCCCGAGGCGAGGGCTATCATTAAGCGGTGGCGATCCTTTGCATCCTGCCAATCTCGAAAGTGTAAAAGAATTGTTACAAGAAGTGGTGGTAAGCGCCCCGGATAAAGACATTTGGTTGTGGACGGGCTATACCTTGAGACAGTTATCCACTGAGCAGCAAGAGGTTGTGGCGTTAATTGATGTATTGATCGACGGCAAATTTATTCAAGCACAGGCCGATCCAAACCTCGTATGGCGGGGGAGTGCCAACCAATGCGTACACTTTTTATCCGAGCGCGCGCAGTCTCGACAAGAGAATCGCGGGTAAGAGGTTGCCAATTTTCCCGCATGGGGTAGGGTATAGCGTATCTTGAGCACCCAAGCTTAAAAGGACGTATTACTATGTTAGATCTGCTCTCGCCTGCCCAGCAGGACCCGATTCTCTCTTTGTCACTGGCTTATCGTGACGATCCGCGCGAGCACAAAATGGACTTAGGCATTGGTGTATACCGCGACAGTCATGGTCAAACGCCGATTATGCAAGCCGTTAAAGCGGCACAACAATCCCTGGCGCAAACTCAGCAAACCAAAGCCTATGTTGGCCTGGCCGGCAATGAAAACTTCAACCAAGCTATGGTCGATCTCTTACTCAAGGGGACAGACGCATACGATCGTTGTGCCGCTGTGCAAACGCCAGGCGCGAGTGGTGCGCTACGCATGCTGGGCGATTTGATGAATCTGGCTAAGCCCGTGACCACCGTATGGTTAACGGACCCCAGCTATGTGAATCACAAGCCGGTGATGGAAGCGGCAGGCCTGACGGTGAAATTCTATCCGTATTTTAATCGTGATACCAAAATGGTGGATGCTGACGCCATGCTGAACGCCTTATCGCAGGCAGGCGCGGACGATGTGGTCTTGCTACACGGTTGTTGCCACAACCCGACAGGCGCAGATATCAGCCTTAAGGAATGGGAAGCAATCACGGAGCTTGCTAATCGCAACGGCTTTACCCCGTTTGTTGATATTGCCTATCAAGGCTTTGGTGATGGTATTGAAGAAGATGCGCGAGGTTTGCGTCTTTTAGCTGATAATGTCGAAGAGCTATTGATTGCGACATCGTGTTCTAAAAGCTTTGGCTTGTACCGAGAGCGTACCGGCGCGGCCATTGTCGTCGGTAAATCAGCAAAAGAGGCACAAAATGCGAAAGGGCGCATTATGCAACTGGCACGCAGCACTTAT
Source organism: Salinivibrio socompensis S35 (assembly GCF_000513715.1). Taxonomy (GTDB): domain Bacteria; phylum Pseudomonadota; class Gammaproteobacteria; order Enterobacterales; family Vibrionaceae; genus Salinivibrio; species Salinivibrio socompensis. Next base: position 3,460 of record NZ_AQOD01000108.1, on the reverse strand, counting down.
ACCATGCCGCCGGATCACGGTGCTGCGATTGTTGAGACAATTCTGACTGACAACACCTTAACCAAACAATGGCGCGATGAAATTGAGGCGATGAATACCCGTATCAACGCATTGCGTGAAGGCTGACGTCAGCCTTCGTGATCGCACCGGTGATGGTTATTTTGATTTTATCCAACACCATCGTGGCATGTTTTCGGTGCTCGGGTTGACGGGGGATCAAATAAATCAGCTACGAGATAAGCACGGCGTCTATGCGGTAGGCGACAGCCGGATCAACATTGCTGGCTTGGCAGAGCGGCATATCGATAGACTGGCCGATGCGCTGGTGGATGTGACGTCATAGATAGTCACTGATTACATAATGACATTCGCTCAGCCCGTCATACTTAGGTATGACGGGCTTTTTTATAACAGAGCACACATAATGTGATGTTCCCTCATGCTTTTAAACGACTCCATGGCCGCTTTGCAACATTTAAGCAAAATGTAGACAGCTTATCTTCAGGTAATGCCGATCTCACACTACGGCTACCGACAAAAGGCAATGATGAGCTGGATAGTATCTCCCATTCAGTGAATGATTTTATCGCTTACTTGCAAGACTTGTTACAGAAGGTGATGAGTGCAAACCAAACTTGTTCCAACTATGTTGAGCAAATCAGTGATGATGCCAGCCAAACATTATCAACGCTCGACGCCCACGTGAGAGAAACAGAAGGGGTCGCCACCGCGATTAACCAGCTAAGCGCCTCTGCCTCTGATGTCGCGGAGAACGTAAATCAAAGCCATGATGTCACGCGTCAGATGCAAACGGAAGCTCAGCAGGCACGGGAAGAAACGCAAGCATCGACGCGCAGTGTCTTAGCGCTTGTCGATAATGTGGAAGTGAGCGAACAAAAAGTTGCGCAAATGCGAGAGCATGCGACCGCGATTGAATCCATCCTCGGTGTGATTGGTGATATTGCCGAGCAGACTAACTTACTGGCCTTGAATGCGGCGATTGAAGCGGCTCGCGCCGGGGATCAGGGGCGCGGTTTCGCGGTTGTTGCCGATGAGGTGAGAAACTTAGCCTCACGGACGCAACAAAGTACAGGTGAAGTCGATAAGATGTTGGCACAGGTCAGCGACGCCGTCACCCAGGCCAGCCAAGCGATGCAAGAGACCCGGGAGCAGTGCGTGTTATCTTCAGAGCGCAGCCAACAGGTTGAGCAGCGGATTGACACCATGACCCAATCGGTGACGCAGGTTGATGAGCTAAGCACGCAAATCGCCACCGCAGCCACTGAGCAAAGCCAGGTCACCGAAGACATCAGTCAAACTATGACGTCTATCCGTGATATCGTTGCCAAACTGCATCAACATGGACAAACCACAGAGCAGCGAGCACACGATTTGCAAGCGGCAAATACGGCGTTGCAACAATTGGTCGGGCAATTTAAAGTCTAGCTGCATCTTTGCCAAAGGGGTATTCGCCCCTTTGGCATGTGACTGGTTGTCATGTAACCGGCCGTGTTAACGCTTATTTTTGAGGTAACGTTTACGACGGGCCTCTTTTTTAGCGTTTCTCTCGAGTATGCCAGATACGAAGCACATACAGAGTATATTCTTGTATTTCATATCGCATCTCATAGCTGCCAACCAAGAGCCTGCGAACTTCCCTGGGCTCAAAAGCATCAAGTCGCTCCCCTAGTCTTGGCTGATCTGACAATATGTTAGGCGCACTGGTCAATGAACGAATTATCTTTGCCGCTGCAATGGCATCTGCGGGCGCAAGGAATTCATAAAGTCGGTTTAAATCGGAAAGGGCTTTACTGGTCCACTTTATTTCCATTACCTTGGTATGTCCTTAGGAGACTCAGTCCCTAAGCTTTCCGCCCACGCCTGAACAGACTGATGATCAGCAACCCGATCATTGTCAACATCAGCCAACGCATCCAGTGTCAGTTTGTGACGCTCTTCTTCCATGACGACCCAATCCGCTAGAGCCTGTTTCACAACCCAAGCTTTAGAGCGCTCTAGACGTTGCGCTAATTCATCAACTTTATCAGCTAGCTGTAAAGGAACATGTGCAGTGACAACCTTAGTATTCATGATGTACTCCTAACCACTGTGATTCAAAGTTAATCATAGTTAATCTTGTTGTACTTCACAATACGCGCCCCGTGTTGTTCGACGTTAGCGCTTGTTTTTGAGGTAACGCTTGCGGCGAGCCTCTTTTTTAGCGGCTTTTTCTTCTTCACGGCGGGCGTTGTCTTCTTCAACCTGCACCAGCTCGGTTTCAATCATGTCCGGTTTCTCTAAGGTAAGGCCACCCAGCGCGCCAGCGCGTAAGTCGTGCAACAGCACTTCCGATGCTTTATGTAAGTCAACCCGTCCACCCGCGCGTAGACAACCGCGTTTGGCACCAATCGCTTCCATCAGCTCAATGTCTGTTTCGGGTAATGCATCAAGTTGATAGCGTTCTTGTAGTCGCTCCGGGTAGGCACTCGCCAAGTACTCCACGGTATAAAAAGCCACTTCGTCGTAGTCCATTGCGGTATCTTTCACGGCACCGGTTGCCGCGAGACGAAAACCGCTATGTGGGTTCTCAACCTTTGGCCATAAAATCCCCGGTGTATCCGAGAGCACAACGCCGTTTTGCAAGTTAATCCGTTGCTGCTGGCGCGTCACAGCGGGCTGGTTACCTGTTTTTGCAATTACTCGGCCGGCAAGGCTGTTAATGATGGTGGACTTGCCGACGTTGGGGATCCCCATGATCATCGAGCGAATATTTTTACCCATGGTTTCGCGGTGTGGGGCGAGTGCGCGACAGCGTTCCATAATACGATTAACTTCACTTTGCTGTTGCGTGGTGATTGCCATCGCCGACACGCCTTGCTCTTTTTCTAGGTGAGCCATCCACATCTCGGTCATTGTCGGATCGGCCAGATCGCGTTTATTCAGTACTTTGATCACTGGTTTATCGCCACGCAGTGTGCGGATCAGAGGGTTTTCGCTACTAAAGGGAATGCGTGCGTCAAGCACTTCGATAATCACATCGATCTTGGGGACGACTTCTTCGATTTCTTTCCGTGCCTTGTGCATATGGCCCGGAAACCACTGGATTTTGTTGTTAACCATGTTTGTACAACCTTGCTGATGCGAATGCGCCAACGTCATACAAGTCAGTGGCGCGACAATGGCGCGCATCATACCACTTAATCAAAGGGATTAGAAAAGCTGGGGCGTGGTGCTAAATGATTACCGCTTATATCCCCTTTTCGTGCTCAACTGCTTATCACACCATTTTTCAATAGAGGGTGCGTACAAGGTGAACAGGCCAATCATCATGGCGATGGTGCAGATTAAATAGATAGCTGCCATTGCAACCCTCCTTCTTGGTTAACTTTAGTATATACCTTTTTTCGCCTTTCCTCGGCCTCAAGTGCCGAGGATTGACGTATTTAGAGGTTAGGTCGAT
>NZ_AQOD01000107.1 GCF_000513715.1 Salinivibrio socompensis S35 | reverse complement strand
AAACGCAGGCGATAACGCGGCATCGCTGCTAGTGCGCGCTGCCAAAACGCCACCTTGGACACGGTTTGTCGAGCGGCGAGTGCTCTTCAACTCGACAGGCCCAAGGTAAAGCACGAATGATGGCCATCCGCGGATCAGAAAAACCATGTTGATAATATTCGCACCCTAGTTTCTGCCCGACCCGGCTATGGCACTTGTCGCCGGCTAAGGTTAAACAGGCCTCAAGCTGCGGGAAATAGCGGCTAATATGCTGGCAAAACGCTGAAATTTCCTGGTTGGTGCACTCAAGTAACGCTTGATCGCAAATTAACATCGTCGGATGGCCCGCAGGGACCGCCAGTTGGGCGAGCCAATCAAGCTGCTTGACGGACCCTTGTACCATTCGGAAGCGCTCACTGGTGTGGAACAAGCGCTCGCGCCACAATAAGGTTTCGTCGACATCGACTTCTAACCAGCGACAACGGCCGTTATCGAGCCGATAGAAACGGGTGTCTAACCCACCACCAACATTAATGATCCACGCCGTAGGATGCTGAGCAAGAAATTGTTTAACAATGGTATCGCACTGGTGAGTGAGCGTGGCATAAAGCAGCTGGGTTTGGTCTAAGTTGTGCCAATCACACTCGGGCTGCAAGACGCACCCCTGGCACGCGGCCGCGGCCACAGGGTCATAAATTACGCCATTATCAGTCAGGCTCTCACGACTGCGCAGCCACATGGGCTTAAATAGCTTACTGGGAACAGAATGCTGTTGCGTACGCACGGACACCTCCACACACGACAATCAATAATGATAATAATTATCGTTTAAATGCAGAGAAATGCAAAGGTGTTTTTTTAACCGTGTGCTCAATTGGCGGACATTAATGCCCGCCAATCTCCGTATTTACATCCAATCCGCATTGCGAATCACACCTACGGCGACGCCTTCAATCGTCAGTGACTGTGCGGTCAAATCCACCGAAATCGGCATAAATGCATCGTTCTCAGCATGAAGGACCACATTCGACCTTTCTTTTCCAGCCGTTTGACAGTGACATCGTCATCCACACGGGCAACCACCACTTGGCCATTGTGCACGTCTTGAGTTTTGTGCACCGCCAATAAGTCACCGTCAAGAATACCGATATCTTTCATGCTCATACCGCTGACGCGCAGTAAAAAGTCTGCACTCGGCTTAAACAACGCCGGATCCACCTGATAGAGGCTCTCTACATGCTCTTGTGCCAAGATGGGTTCACCCGCCGCCACGCGGCCAATTAAGGGCAAGCCTTGATCCTCAGGTGTCACCACTTCTTCTTCGCTAATTAGGCGAATACCGCGTGATGCCCCGGGAATAATTTCTAATACGCCTTTACGCGCCAAGGCTTTCAGATGCTCTTCGGCGGCATTGGCGGAGCGAAACCCCAGCTGACGGGCGATTTCGGCACGTGTCGGGGGCATCCCTGTGTCTTCAATGTGGGTTTTAATCAGCTCGAAGATTTGTTGCTGTCTCGCGGTTAACGGCTTCATGCTCTTACCTGTCTTTTTATACAGTTAACTGTGAGTATATCCAGTAATATACGGCTTGAAAAGAACTAATTATGAGCACGAGAAGCGGATCTCCTTCTCTTTAACCGACTCAAAAGCGCGCAATCTCGCGTCAATTCTCTGCCTTTGGTTGCAAGTTCGCAGCCATTTTCTGCTATCCTTGGCGCGCATTTTGAATTTGAGGCACTGACTATCATGGCGCTCTGGCAAAAGATTTATTACAAGCTATTAAATTTGCCGCTTTCTGCCTGGGTAAAAACCCAATGCATCCCCTCTGAACCGATCGAGCAGCTTGGTCTGTCTCTTGCACGTCCTATTGTGTATGTGTTGCCGTTTCGGTCTCATTCGGATTTATTAACGTTACGGCGTACGTGTTTACGTCAAGGATTACCGGACCCACTCAAGCCCCTCACTATTGGTGATACCACACTGCCGCGCTATGTATTTATTAGTCACGGCCGTAAAGTCTTCTCCGCGGATCAAGACTTGCCCACACGCTCCTTAGCGCATTTTAAAGACTTGCTTCACTTACACCGGCAAGATAGTGAGCTGGATATCCAACTGGTCCCCGCCTCCGTATTGTGGCAACGCGATCCGGGTAACGAAACACAGCGCCACCAAGCGACGTTGCGCGCCATGAATGGGCCGGAAAAATTCTGGACTATCCTCACCCGTGGCCGTGATGGCATGGTGCGATTAAGCCAAGCAGTATCACTGCGCTACATGGCGGACAAACACGGCACTGATCAAGCAATCGCCCATAAACTGGCACGGGTGGCGATGATCCACTTTTCGCGGCAAAAGCTCGCAGCCTCCGGGCCACGTTTACCTAATCGTGGGCTGCTATTCAAACGCCTGCTGGCGTCGAAGGCGATCGATAAAGTCGTACATGATGAAGCGAAAAGCCGTGATGTGTCGGTTGAAAAGGTCCGTAAAGAAGCCGTCGATATGATGGAAGAAATTGCGGCAAACTTTTCCTACCGCTTGATTAGATACAGCGACCGCATTCTGACCTGGCTGTGGAATAAACTGTATCAAGGCATTCATGTGAACAATGCCGAAAGGGTGCGCCAGCTGGCGCAAGATGGCCACGAGATCGTTTACGTGCCGTGTCATCGCTCGCACATGGATTATTTGCTGCTCTCATACGTACTGTATAAAGAAGGTTTAGTCCCGCCGCATATTGCCGCCGGGGTGAACCTCAACTTCTTCCCCGCCGGGCCATTGTTCCGTCGCGGTGGCGCCTTTTTTATTCGCCGTAGCTTTAAAGGCAACCGCCTATATTCCACCGTTTTTCGTGAATACTTGGCCGAGTTATTTGCCCGCGGTTATTCGGTGGAATATTTCGCCGAGGGCGGACGCTCCCGCACGGGCCGCTTACTGCCGGCTAAAACGGGGATGCTGTCGATGACCTTGCAAGCCATGCTACGAGGGCAGCAGCGCCCCATCACTTTGGTACCGGTCTATATCGGCTACGAGCATGTGATGGAAGTGAACACCTATGCCAAAGAGCTGCAAGGTCAGCGTAAAGAAAAAGAAAGCGTGGGCCAAGTACTCGGGATCGTGCGTAAATTGCGCAATTACGGCCTTGGCTATGTGAACTTCGGTGAGCCGATTGCGCTCAATCAGCACCTCAATGAACAAGTGCCAGATTGGCATGACTATATTGATCCGATGGAGCCACAAAAGCCGGCCTGGATGAACCCCGTGGTGAGCGAGTTAGCGACCAAGGTCATGACCCATATCAACGATGCCGCCGCCACTAATGCGCTGAACCTCTGTGCGACCGCGCTGCTGGCCTCGCGCCAACGTGCCCTTAGCCGTGAAGCCCTGGAAAGCCAACTCGCTGTGTATCAGGGTCTACTGACTCAGGCCCCGTACTCTGCCAGCAGTAGTGTCCCACAATCCTCACCGGCTGAATTGGTCGAGCATGCGCTGTCGTTGAATAAACTGGTGGTCGAAAAAGACACCATGGGTGAAGTTATTTCTCTCGATCGCCAGCAAGCAATTTTAATGACGTACTATCGCAACAATGTGATCCACCTTGTGGCACTGCCGTCATTGATCGCGCAAATCCTGGTGACCCACCAGACCATCAGTCAGTCCGGCTTGCGCGCCTGTGTACAACAGCTCTATCCGTTACTCAAAGCGGAACTGTTTATGAGCTTTGATGATGCCGGACTCAACAGTTACTTTGACGCCCTCTTACACGCCATGCACGCACAGTCCTTGTTGTGCTGTGAGGGCGATAAAGTCACCATGAACAATGCCAAACTCGGCGAGCTGCAATTACTGGGGCGTACGATTGCCGAAACCCTGCAGCGCTATGCCATTACTTTAACCTTGTTCACTCATCAGCCACACATTGATAAACGTGATTTGGAAAAGCACAGCCAGATGCTGGCGCAACGACTCAGTCGTTTGCATGGTATCAACGCCCCTGAGTTTTTCGATAAACGGGTCTTTACCATCTTTATCGATACCCTGCGCGAGCAAAGCTATTTAGATGATGATGCCAAAGCCAATGCTGAACGCATCCAGGCCTTGAATGACTTTGTCTGTGGTTTGATCTCACCGGAAGTGCAATTAACCATTCAAGCGGTCTTGAATCAGCCGTTGAATGAAAGATAACTGAAGAAAAACATCAACCCTGTATGAGATAAACTAGGGGCGTTGCCGCCCCTAACCAATGATGACATCCCCGGAGCCTGATATCAGCACGCCACCACAATTAAGCGCATCGCCAATGCGAGCGGCGGGTTTACCATCAATCATTACCCAGTTGAGCCCGCGGCAATCTGGCGGCCATGAAAGCCATGTGGCGTTTTTGGGCATGGGCAACCGTGCGGAGCGGCCGCATCACTCAACCTTGCCGCCGGCAGGCCATTAATCATCACCCCAGCGCTGGCGCTGGTCAATGCGGTGGGCGGAAAGCACCCATGTCCACCGGCGGTATCACCTAATCGTGCTGCCCCTGGCATAGCACCTCCTTAACGTGTAATCACCATACGCCCATCAATGATGGAGAATAGCGGCAGAAAACTATTGATCCAACCAGACTCTTGAGAGCTGATACGAAGTGGCGAATGCCCTCGTTGGTCTTCTAACTTCACTAGCTTTCCGCCCATATAGCTTTTCACCGTATACTCATGCCACTCTCTTCGTGGAACAACCGCTGCGTCATCAGCACGCTCAAAGTCACCAGGAATATCCATCACATCAAAAAACTCCTCCGGCTCGGTCATATAGGCTTCGGCTTTAGCCTGCTCACGCCCCGCTAATGACCACGCCATTTTTAAGCCTTCAAAGTCTCGCTTTTGAAGCAAAGTGAGAAGGTGGGTATATGCGCGATACAGCATTTTCATATGCTTAGGGTTGTTTTTATCAAACGGGGTGGCATCCACCCAGCGCCAGCGGGGTATCGTCTTTATATGGATGGGGCGTGCAAATTCTGTCAAGTAGCCGCGCACACTACCGTCAACATTGACCAAAGGGGTTTGGTACTTCGCCGGATAGGTGGT
>NZ_AQOD01000106.1 GCF_000513715.1 Salinivibrio socompensis S35 | reverse complement strand
TGCCTTCAGACCCCGTTCGGTTAGGCTTTGGTACCCTTTTCGGATCGAATGGCTTCAGACCGTTACCGTAAGGCCCTGTTACCATTCCGATTTAGTGGCAGTACCCGTTTTCGTTTCTGAAGAATGATCGGTCACAAGCTTGGCGAGTTTGCACCAACACGTACTTATCGCGGCCACGCTGCTGATAAGAAAGCTAAGAAGCGATAAGGGGTAAGAAATGGAAGCTATTGCTAAACATCGCTTTGCTCGTATCTCGCCTCAAAAAGCACGTTTGGTTGCGGATCAGGTGCGCGGTAAAGACGTAGCACAAGCACTGGAACTACTGACTTTCAGCGACAAAAAAGCTGCTGACTTGGTTAAGAAAGTGTTGGAATCTGCTATTGCAAACGCCGAGCATAACGAAGGTGCGGACATCGACGATTTAAACGTCGCCAAAGTCTTCGTTGATGAAGGCCCAACCATGAAGCGTATTATGCCTCGTGCAAAAGGCCGTGCCGATCGCATCTTGAAGCGTTCTAGCCACATCACTGTTGTTGTAGCAGACCGCTAAGAGACGAGGAGATAAAGCAATGGGTCAAAAAGTACATCCTAATGGTATTCGTCTGGGCATTGTAAAGCCTTGGAATTCCACTTGGTTTGCTAATAACCAAGATTTCGCTGACAACCTAGACGGCGACTTTAAGGTACGTCAGTTCTTAAATAATGAACTGAAAAAAGCGTCAGTATCTCGCATCGTTATCGAGCGTCCAGCCAAAAGCGTCCGTGTGACTATTCACACTGCTCGTCCTGGTGTGGTGATCGGTAAGAAAGGTGAAGATGTCGAGAAGCTGCGCGCTCGTGTTGCAAAACTGGCCGGTGTACCAGCGCAAATTAATATCGCTGAAGTACGTAAACCTGAGCTAGATGCGCAACTCGTTGGCGACAGCATCGCATCACAGCTAGAGCGTCGTGTTATGTTCCGTCGTGCGATGAAGCGCGCCGTGCAAAACGCTATGCGCCTAGGTGCCAAAGGTATCAAAGTGGAAGTAAGCGGTCGTCTTGGCGGCGCTGAAATCGCTCGTACCGAGTGGTACCGTGAAGGACGTGTGCCATTGCACACGCTTCGTGCTGACATTGATTACGCAACTTCTTCTGCTCACACCCAGTACGGTGTTATCGGCATTAAAACCTGGATCTTCAAAGGCGAAGTCCTAGGTGGAATGGCTGAAGTGGAGCAAAAGGCTGACAAGCCGAAGAAGCAGCGTAAAGGCCGTAAGTAAGGAGTCTATCGATGCTTCAACCAAAACGTACTAAGTTCCGCAAGACTTTTAAAGGTCGTAACCGCGGTCTGGCGCACGGTACTGACGTAAGCTTCGGTACCTATGGCCTAAAAGCTGTTGGTCGCGGTCGTATCACTGCGCGTCAAATCGAGGCGGCTCGTCGTGCGATGACTCGTCACATTAAACGTCAAGGCCAAATCTGGATTCGTGTCTTCCCCGACAAACCAATTACTGGTAAGCCGTTGGAAGTTCGTATGGGTAAGGGTAAAGGTTCAGTTGATTACTGGGTTGCTCAAATCCAACCAGGCAAAGTCCTGTACGAAATGGATGGTGTTCCTGAATCACTGGCTCGCGAAGCGTTTGAATTGGCTTCACGTAAGCTACCGATCAAAACCACTTTCGTAACTAAGGCGGTGATGTGATGAAAGCACAAGAACTACGTGAAAAGACTGTTGAGCAGCTGAACGAAGAGCTAATGGGTCTGCTACGTGAGCAGTTTAACCTGCGCATGCAAGCGGCGACTGGCCAACTTCAGCACACTCACACTCTGAAAGCTGTTCGTCGCGATATCGCACGTGTTAAAACCGTACTGACTGAGAAGGCTAACGCATAATGAGCGAGAACATCCGCACTCAGCAAGGTCGCGTCATCAGCGACAAAGGCGATAAAACTATCGTCGTTGCTATCGAGCGTTTTGTGAAACACCCAATCTACGGTAAGTACATCAAGCGCACGAGTAAGCTACACGTACACGATGAATCAAACCAGTGTAACCAAGGTGACACTGTTGAGGTTCGTGAGTGTCGTCCAATTTCTAAGCGTAAGTCTTGGACATTGGTTCGCGTTGTTGAAAAATCACGCATCTAAGCGGTTTTTCAGACAATAATAAGTCAAACGGCTCTCAATCGGGGGGCCGTTTATTTTTTATCTACCCATCTGGTCAAAATAGTGTTATTATTCGCCGCCCTTGTAAAAAGGCAGCCCGACCCGAGATGGGTCTAGATGTAATAACAGCGGAGCACTAACAATGATCCAAATGCAAAGTATGCTGGACGCAGCCGACAACTCCGGCGCTCGCAGTGTAATGTGTATTAAGGTTCTGGGTGGCTCTCACCGTCGTTACGCCCACGTTGGCGACATCATCAAAGTTACCGTTAAGGATTCAATTCCTCGTGGTAAAGTGAAAAAAGGTGATGTGCTTAAGGCGGTGGTAGTTCGCACCCGTAAAGGCGTACGTCGTCCAGACGGCTCTGTCATTCGCTTCGACCGCAATGCTTGCGTGTTGTTGAACAACACGAACGAGCAACTAGTCGGCACACGTATCTTTGGCCCTGTGACACGCGAACTTCGTAACGAGAAGTTCATGAAAATTGTGTCTCTGGCGCCTGAAGTTCTGTAAGGAGCGATCTCATGGCAGCTAAAATCCGTCGTAACGACGAAGTTATCGTTCTTGCCGGTAAAGATAAAGGCAAGAAAGGTACAGTATCTAAGGTTCTACCAACCGGTAAAGTTATCGTTGAAGGTATTAACCTCGTGAAGAAACACCAGAAACCGGTTCCGGCTCTGGGCACTCAAGGTGGCATTGTTGAACAAGAAGCCGCTATTGATGTTTCCAACGTGGCTATCTTTAACGCAGCAGCTGGTAAAGGTGACCGTGTAGGCTTCCGATTTGAAGACGGTAAAAAAGTCCGTTTTTTCAAGTCGAATGGCGAAACTATTAAGTAATTCTGGAGTAGTACAATGGCGAAACTGCATGATTACTACAAAGAGACAGTTGTAGCTGAGCTATCTAAGCAATTTGGTTACAAAAGCATCATGCAAGTCCCAGGGATCGAGAAGATCACCCTTAACATGGGTGTGGGCGAAGCTCTGAACGACAAAAAACTGCTTGAAAATGCAGCTTCTGATATGACCGCAATTTCTGGTCAAAAGCCGCTCATTACTAAAGCACGTAAGTCAGTCGCAGGCTTCAAGATCCGTGAGGGCTACCCAATTGGTTGTAAAGTAACCCTACGTGGCGAGCGTATGTGGGACTTCTTTGAGCGCTTAATCGCGATCGCAGTTCCTCGTATCCGTGATTTCCGTGGCCTTAACCCGAAAGCGTTCGACGGCCGTGGTAACTACAGCATGGGCGTTCGCGAGCAAATCATCTTCCCTGAGATTGACTATGACAAAGTCGATCGTATCCGTGGTCTTGATATTACTATCACTACCACTGCAGGTACAGATGAGGAAGGTCGAGCTCTGCTGGCTGCCTTTAACTTCCCATTCCGTAAGTAAGGTGAAGGGTTACTGTTATGGCTAAAAAATCGATGAAAGCACGTGATGTAAAACGTGCGAAGCTCGCAGCGCGCTATGCTGAAAAGCGTGCGACCCTGCGTGCGACCATTAAAAGTGTCAACACGTCAGACGAAGAGCGTTGGGACGCAGTCCTGAAGCTTCAGTCGCTACCGCGTGATTCTGCGAAGTCTCGTCAGCGTAACCGCTGTAACCAGACTGGTCGTCCACATGGCTACCTACGCAAATTCGGTTTAAGCCGAATCAAGGTTCGTGAAGCTTGCATGAAAGGCGAGATTCCGGGTCTGCGTAAGGCAAGCTGGTAATTGAATCACGGGAGTAAAGACTTATGAGCATGCAAGATCCGATCTCGGATATGCTGACCCGCTTACGCAACGGTCAGACAGCAAAGAAAGTTGCTGTTAAAATGCCTTCGTCAAAGCTAAAGGTGGCAATTGCTGAGCTACTAAAAGCAGAAGGTTACGTGGCTGATGTCGCGGTAAATAGCGACGACAAGCCTGAACTGGAAGTGACGTTGAAATACTTCGAATCTAAACCAGTTATCGAGCAAATCCAACGTGTTAGCCGTCCAGGCCTGCGCATCTACAAAAAGAAAGATGAGTTGCCTTCAGTGATGGGTGGCCTTGGTATTGCAGTTGTATCAACTTCGAAAGGTTTGATGACCGATCGCGCAGCTCGCAAAGCGGGTCTGGGCGGTGAGATCATCTGCTACGTAGCGTAATAAGGAGTAGGAAATGTCTCGTGTTGCAAAAGCACCTGTCGTAGTTCCTGCCGGCGTAGAGGTGAAACTTAACGGTCAGGACATCACTGTAAAAGGAAGCAAAGGCGAGCTAAACCGCCAGCTTCACGATATGGTGGCAGTAAACCAAGAAGAAAACACCATTACCTTCGCACCACGTGTGGAAGACGCTAAGGCATGGGCTCATGCTGGTACAGCGCGCGCACTGGTCAACAGCATGGTTGTTGGTGTAACAGAAGGCTTTACCAAGAAACTGATCCTGAAAGGTGTTGGTTATCGTGCAAATATTGCCGGTAACAAACTTAACCTGACACTTGGTTTCTCTCACCCGGTTGAACACGTTCTTCCTGAGGGTGTAAAAGCAGAGTGCCCAAGCCAAACTGAAATTGTGATCAGCGGTGCTGATAAACAAGCAGTTGGCCAGGTGGCTGCTGAAATCCGCGCATACCGCAAGCCAGAGCCTTATAAAGGTAAAGGTGTTCGTTACGCTGACGAAGCTGTGCGTACTAAAGAAGCTAAGAAGAAGTAAGGTAACACTATGGATAAGAAAGCATCTCGTATCCGTCGTGCGACCAAAGCACGACGCAAGATCGCGGAAATGGGTGCGACTCGCCTGGTGGTACACCGTACTCCACGTCATGTGTACGCACAGGTTATCGCTGGTAATGGCGCGGAAGTTATCGCTGCCGCTTCTACCGTAGAAAAAGCGATCCGTGAGCAAGTTAAGAGCACCGGTAACAAAGACGCCGCTGCAGCCGTGGGTAAGATCATTGCTGAGCGAGCGAAGGAAAAAGGCATTCGAAGCCGTTGCTTTTGACCGTTCCGGTTTCCAATACCACGGCCGTGTGGCTGCACTGGCAGATTCTGCCCGTGAAGCTGGTCTGAAATTCTAAGGTAGGTGGAAGATGGCTAACGATAAACAACAAAGTGATTTGCATGAGAAGCTGATCGCTGTAAACCGTGTATCTAAGACGGTTAAAGGTGGTCGCATCTTTACCTTCACTGCCCTGACTGTGGTGGGTGATGGTAACGGTCGCGTAGGTTTCGGTTACGGTAAAGCCCGTGAAGTACCTGCTGCGATCCAAAAATCAATGGAAAAGGCGCGTCGTAACATGATTACTATCGCGTTGAACGACGGTACCCTGCACCATGCTGTAAAAGGCCGCCACACTGGTTCTAAAGTGTATATGCAGCCAGCATCAGATGGTACAGGTATCATCGCCGGTGGTGCGATGCGTGCCGTGCTTGAAGTAGCAGGCGTCCAAAACGTTCTGGCGAAAGCATACGGTTCGACCAACCCAATCAACATCGTTCGTGCAACGATTGATGGTCTGGGTGGTACGAAGTCTCCAGAAATGGTAGCTGCTAAACGTGGCATGCCTGTCAACGAAATTCTGGGGTAATCGACATGGCTAAGACAATTAAAGTAACTCAGACTCGTAGCGTTATTGGCCGTTTGCCGAAACACAAAGCGACCCTGCGTGGCTTGGGCCTACGTCGCATCAACCACACTGTTGAACTTGAAGATACACCGTGTATTCGCGGTATGATCAATAAAGTCAACTACATGGTCAAAGTGGAGGAGTAATCACATGCGTTTGAATACTCTATCTCCGGCTGCAGGCTCAAAGCCTTCTGCGAAGCGTGTAGGCCGTGGTATTGGTTCAGGCCTGGGTAAAACCGGTGGCCGTGGTCACAAAGGTCAGAAATCACGTTCAGGTGGTTCAGTACGCCCAGGTTTCGAAGGCGGTCAAATGCCTTTGAAACAGCGTCTGCCAAAATTCGGTTTTACTTCGCGTAAAGGCCTAACTTCAGCTGAGGTTCGTCTAGGCGAACTGGCTAAAGTTGACGGTGACGTCGTAAACCTTGAGTCGCTAAAAGCGGCTAACGTTGTTGCACAAGACACTCGTACGGCGAAAATCGTACTGTCTGGCGAAATCGCTCGTGCAGTGACGGTTAAAGGTGTTCGTGTCACCAAAGGCGCTAAAGCGGCAATCGAAGCTGCAGGCGGTAAAATCGAGGAATAACTAGCTCGAGGACGAGGTACAGATGGCAAAACAACCAGGACAAAACTTCAGTAGTGCAAAAGGCGGAGTTGCGGAGCTGAAAAGTCGCTTACTTTTTGTAGCAATGGCATTATTGGTATTCCGTGCCGGCTCTTTTGTGCCAATTCCTGGTATTGACGCTGCTGTACTTGCCGATCTGTTCGAACAGCAACAAGGGACCATCATTGACTTGGTTAACATGTTCTCTGGTGGTGCCCTTGAGCGTGCCTCGATACTGGCACTGGGCATTATGCCGTATATTTCGGCATCGATTATTGTTCAGTTATTGTCAGTCGTTCATCCCGCATTAGCGGAATTGAAAAAAGAGGGTGAATCTGGTCGTCGTAAGATAAACCAGTACACTCGCTACGGCACGTTGGTGTTGGCAACGTTCCAAGCAATTGGAATCGCGACCGGGTTACCAAGTATGATGCCGGGTCTGGTGATTAATCCAGGTCCAGCGTTTTACTTTACCGCGGTAGTTAGTTTGGTGACCGGTACCATGTTCTTGATGTGGTTAGGTGAGCAAATTACCGAGCGTGGTATCGGTAACGGTATTTCGTTGATTATTTTCACCGGGATCGTCGCGGGTCTGCCACCCGCAATTGGACAGACAATAGAGCAAGCGCGTCAAGGCGACATGTCTCCGCTTCTCTTGCTAGGTATCGCAGTTATCGTATTGGCTGTCGTCTACTTTGTGGTCTTCATGGAGCGTGGTCAACGTCGTATCGTTGTTAACTACGCTAAGCGGCAACAAGGTCGTCGTGTCTTTGCAGCGCAAAGCACACACCTGCCTCTTAAGATCAACATGGCAGGCGTTATTCCAGCGATTTTTGCATCAAGTATCATTCTGTTCCCTGGCACGCTTGCTAACTGGTTTGGTAAGGGTGATCAGACAAGCTGGCTAACCGATGTGTCTTTGGCACTGAGTCCGGGTCAACCAGCGTATGTGATACTTTATGCGGCAGCGATTATCTTCTTCTGCTTTTTCTATACGGCGTTAGTGTTTAACCCGCGAGAAACTGCAGATAACTTGAAGAAGTCAGGGGCGTTCGTACCTGGTATTCGCCCGGGTGAGCAGACTGCTAGATACATTGATAAAGTAATGACACGTTTGACCCTCGCGGGCGCCATGTATATTACCTTTATCTGTCTGATCCCCGAGTTCATGATGATTGCGTGGGATGTACACTTTTACTTTGGTGGAACATCACTACTTATCGTAGTAGTCGTAATCATGGACTTTATGGCTCAAGTTCAGACTCATTTGATGTCTCAACAATATGAGTCCGTGTTGAAAAAAGCCAACCTAAAAGGCTATGGCCGCTAATAGGTTGTCTATTTACGGAGTTTAGCAATGAAAGTTCGTGCTTCCGTTAAGAAAATCTGCCGTAACTGTAAAGTGATCAAACGTAACGGTACCGTTCGTGTGATCTGCAGTGAGCCAAAGCACAAGCAACGCCAAGGCTAATAGCAGAATATTTTTCTTGCAAAATGAGGTCAGGCTGGCTACATTAGCCAGCCCACCTTTTGTATGTGCAAAAGAAGTGGCTATGCCGCTGCGTATCCTCGACGGGCTCTGCAGCGGTTCTACTTGAAAAGTACTAGGAGTGAATAGTGGCCCGTATAGCAGGCATTAACATTCCTGATCAAAAGCACGCTGTTATCGCATTGACTGCGATTTATGGCGTCGGCAAAACTACCTCTCAAGCTATCCTAGCTGATGTCGGTATTGCTGAAAGCACTAAGATCAGTGAACTATCAGAAGAACAGATCGACCAATTGCGTGACGGTGTGGCTAAATACACCGTAGAAGGCGATCTACGTCGTGAAATTTCCATGAACATCAAGCGTCTTATGGACCTTGGTTGTTACCGCGGTTTGCGTCATCGTCGCAGCTTGCCACTACGTGGCCAGCGTACGAAGACCAATGCTCGTACCCGTAAGGGTCCGCGCAAACCGATCAAGAAATAATCGGGGTAGGTGAGTACTATGGCTAAACAAGCAACTCGTGCACGCAAACGCGTACGCAAGCAAGTCGCTGATGGCGTTGCGCACATTCATGCGTCTTTCAATAACACAATCGTGACGATTTCTGACCGTCAAGGCAACGCTCTCGCATGGGCGACTGCCGGTGGTTCAGGTTTCCGTGGCTCTCGTAAGTCAACTCCATACGCCGCGCAGGTAGCTGCAGAGCGCTGTGGTGAAATGGCTAAAGAGTACGGCCTGAAAAACCTCGAAGTGATGGTTAAAGGTCCAGGTCCAGGTCGCGAGTCTACTATTCGTGCCCTGAACGCTGCGGGCTTCCGCATCACTAACATTGTTGATGCGACGCCAATCCCGCATAACGGTTGTCGTCCACCTAAGAAACGCCGCGTTTAATACGCACTAGCGCTGTTTCTTAGAATATTGGAGAAAGATCATGGCAAGATATTTGGGTCCTAAGCTGAAGCTTAGCCGTCGCGAAGGTACTGACTTGTTCCTTAAGTCAGGCGTACGCGCGATTGATACCAAGTGTAAAATTGATAACGTCCCAGGCGTTCACGGCCAGCGTCGCGGCCGTCTGTCTGACTATGGCGTTCAGCTTCGCGAGAAGCAAAAAGTTCGTCGTATGTACGGCGTAATGGAAAAGCAGTTCCGTAACTACTACAAAGACGCTGCCCGTATCAAGGGTAATACAGGTGAAAACCTGCTTCAGCTTCTTGAAGGTCGTCTAGATAACGTAGTTTACCGCATGGGCTTTGGCGCAACTCGCGCTGAATCACGCCAGCTGGTAAGCCACAAAGCGATCCTAGTTAACGGCAAAGTTGTTAACGTACCTTCTTTCAAGGTGTCGGCAAACGACGTGGTTAGCATTCGCGAGAAAGCTAAAAACCAGGCGCGCATCAAAGCAGCTCTAGAAGTTGCGGCACAGCGCGAACTGCCAACTTGGATCGAAGTAGACAGCAAGAAGATGGAAGGCACATTCAAACGCCTACCAGAGCGTTCTGATTTGTCTGCTGACATCAACGAACACCTGATCGTCGAGCTTTACTCTAAGTAAAGCTGAACTAAAGAGAGGACATAATGCAGGGTTCTGTAACAGAATTTCTTAAGCCGCGTTTGGTTGATATTGAACAAGTTAGCTCGACGCACGCAAAAGTAACTCTTGAACCTCTAGAGCGTGGCTTTGGCCATACTCTGGGGAATGCGCTACGTCGTATCCTACTTTCATCTATGCCAGGTTGTGCGGTGACGGAAGTTGAAATTGACGGCGTATTGCACGAGTACAGCACCAAAGAAGGGGTTCAGGAAGATATCCTGGAAATCCTACTTAACCTTAAAGGCCTAGCCGTTAAGGTTGAGGGTAAAGATGAAGTTATCCTTACTCTGACCAAGTCTGGTGCAGGCCCTGTTGTTGCAGGCGACATCACCCATGATGGTGGTGTTGAGATTGCGAACCCAGAACACGTTATCTGCCACCTGACTGATGCACACGCTGAAATTAGCATGCGTATCAAGGTAGAACGTGGTCGTGGCTATGTACCAGCGTCTGCGCGTATCGATAGCGAAGACGACGAGCGCCCAATAGGTCGCCTACTTGTCGATGCAACGTTTAGCCCAGTAGATCGTATTGCTTACAACGTTGAAGCAGCACGTGTTGAACAGCGTACCGACCTCGATAAGTTGGTCATCGATATGGAAACTAACGGTACACTGGATCCTGAGGAAGCGATTCGCCGTGCGGCAACTATTCTGGCTGAACAGCTGGATGCGTTTGTTGATTTACGCGACGTACGTGTCCCTGAGGAAAAAGAAGAGAAGCCAGAGTTCGATCCGATCCTACTGCGTCCTGTAGACGATCTTGAACTAACTGTTCGCTCTGCCAATTGCTTGAAAGCAGAAGCGATTCACTATATCGGTGATCTGGTACAGCGTACTGAGGTTGAGCTTCTTAAAACGCCAAACCTTGGTAAGAAGTCTTTGACAGAGATTAAAGACGTGCTGGCATCACGTGGTCTGTCTCTAGGTATGCGCCTAGAAAACTGGCCGCCAGCATCAATCGCTGAAGATTAATCAGTTACTGATTATTTAGTTAGAAGGATTAGGTCATGCGCCATCGTAAGAGTGGTCGTCAACTCAATCGCAATAGCAGCCATCGTAAAGCGATGTTCAGCAACATGGCTAGCTCGCTGGTAACTCACGAAGTTATCAAAACAACTTTGCCAAAGGCAAAAGAGCTGCGTCGCGTCATTGAACCGTTGATTACCTTAGCTAAGAACGACAGTGTTGCTAACCGTCGTGTAGCGTTCGCCCGCACTCGTAACGACGAAGTGGTAGCGAAACTGTTTAATGAACTCGGCCCACGTTTTGTTTCACGTGCAGGCGGTTACACTCGCATTTTAAAATGCGGTGTTCGTTCAGGTGATAAAGCCCCAATGGCTTACATCGAGCTCGTAGATCGCCCAGAGCAAGACGCTGAGGAAGCTGCAGAATAAGTAATTTATTGTTGTAGTGTATTTAGAAAAGCCAGGCTTAGTGCCTGGCTTTTTCTTTATCTGCACTTATCTTTACAGACGCTGCGATATAGGATCAATAAGTAAAAATGTTATTGGTTAACCTTCTAGTCACCCTAATAGCGCTAAGTCGGTATTAATAATAGCTGGAGATTTGCGAATAAATAACACCCAATATGGGGTCAAACTCAGCAATAAGGTTTGATTTTGAGCGAACAGAAAATAAAGTGAAATTTATTGTTGACGGTTGTTACGTTTTCTCTAAAATGCACCCCTACTTAACGCCGACAACGTGTTGGGGAAGTCAAAAAGACATTTTATTTCGGCCCTTGGGGTTCAAAATAAAAGATAAAATTTCTTCTTGACTTTGACGGTAAGGTGCGTAAGATACGCAGCCCTGACCAAGTGAAGCGAAGCTTCGCACAGTCAACGCTCTTTAACAATTTGACCTATGCAATCTGTGTGGGCACTCGTTGAGAATAGACAAAAAGATTTATTCGATACACTGAGTGACCAATTCATGTTGGTACAGCCTTGAGCTGTTTTA
>NZ_AQOD01000105.1 GCF_000513715.1 Salinivibrio socompensis S35 | reverse complement strand
TGGGTGTGAAGATTGCTTGACCCATGGTCATTGCGATCGTCGCCGTGACTACTTGAAAGCGGCTGCCGATCTCTTGGTCGATGATTTGGCGTGGATGCGGGATCAGTGGGCTGAGGGCAACAAAGACAATTACCGTGCGAGCTACTTGCCGATTCAAGTGAAAATGGTCTGCGTAAAATGCTATTTGGCATGGGATCGCTGTCGCTAGGTGAGCTCGCGGGTGAGCGGATGAAAGTCGCGCTAGAAGCCAATTCAACCGAAGATGAGCACGATTGTTTTTCTGACAATACGCATAATTCGCATTTTTATAACGAGCAAGGCATTTACAATGTCATGACAGGTACGTACCAGCGCGTGGATGGTAGCACCTTAACGGGGCCGTCAGTCCTTGATTTGGTCAAAGACAAAAACACGGATGCTGCAGAGGCGATTAAAGCCAGTTTTGAGCAGGCGCAGCAGCAAGTTAAAACCTTGGTTGTTTCGGCGGAAGAGAATAACGTGCATTTTGATCAGCTGATTGCTGCCGGTAATCGCGAGGGGAATCAACTGGTCAACGCGTCAATCGCGGCGTTAGTGGATCAGACCAAGCATATTGAGCAAGCGGCACAAGTGATTGGTATTGATAACCTCAATCCAGATACCGCCGACCATCAATTCTAAACGGCATATTATTATAGTCAGCCCCGCGAACCGGGGCTTTTTTTGCTTTGTCAGGACACATTATGAAGCCCAATGTCATTGCTTGCCTTAACGTGACATGTCTTACTTTCTTCGTGACTACCTCCGCACTCGCATTCGAGCGCACATCCGGCGGGGGAACGACCGTCACCAAGGAAGGGCCGAACGCCTTCTCCCAACCCGCCGCCAACTTACCGATGAGTGAGCGCATTGATTTCAGTGTGGGTAACAGTTTTTTTCGTAATCCTTGGGTAAGCGCCCCGGCATCGACCGATGCGCGTGATGGGCTCGGACCCTTATTCAATACCAACGGCTGTCAGAATTGCCATATTAAAGATGGCCGAGGTCATCCTCCTTCCCCGGGGGATACCAACGCAGTATCGATGTTGGTACGTTTGAGTATACCGGCAGTGAGCGAAGCGGAGCGGCAGAAACTGATCCAATATGGCAATATTCCCGAGCCTAATTATGGGGGGCAACTGCAAGATTTTGCATTACCGGGGGCCAAACCGGAAGGTAAGGTAGCGATCAGCTACCGTGCGGTACCGGTGACCTTTGAAGACGGTGAAACCGTGACATTACGCCAGCCGGACTTAACCATTACAAACCTTAATTATGGCCCGATGGCCGACAATGTGCAGTTGTCAGCGCGGATTGCGCCACCGATGATTGGTTTGGGGTTGCTGGAATCGATCCCCGCAGAGTCGATTTATGCGCTTGCCGATCCTGATGATGCCAATGGTGATGGCATCTCTGGGCGGCCTAACCAAGTGTGGGATCTCGACAAGCAGCGTACCGCGCTTGGCCGGTTTGGCTGGAAAGCGGGACTACCGACCGTCAACCAACAAAATGCAGCCGCTTTTAATGGCGATGTCGGGCTAACAACCTCCATGTTTCCTCATTACAATTGTATGCCGTCGCAGTCGGTGTGTGAGGACATGCCCAACGGTGGCGAACCGGAAGTGAGCGACAATATTCTTGGCTTTGTCGAATTCTATGCCCGCCATTTGGCGGTCCCCGCGCGCCGCAATGTCCAAGACCCTCAAGTCCAGCAGGGSCAAAATATGTTTGTCAGTGCGGGGTGTAACGCTTGTCATGTTGGATCGTTTACCACCGCGAAACGCCCAGATCTTTCGGCACTCAGTGAACAAACGATTCATCCCTATACTGACTTGCTATTACACGATATGGGAGAGGGGCTGGCGGATCATCGCGGCGAATTTATTGCCAATGGTCGAGAATGGCGAACCGCCCCCCTATGGGGAATTGGCTATACCAAAGAGGTCAATGCGGAGGGTACCTATTTACATGATGGCCGCGCGCGCACTCTGATGGAAGCCATTTTATGGCATGGAGGCGAAGCGGCCAGCGCCAAACAGCGTGTATTGGCGATGCCAAAAGCGGAGCGTGATGCCTTGATTGCGTTTTTACGCTCGTTATAAAACACTCATTATAAAAACACGATGCTGGAGTTTGTCGCATGCGTTTTCGATTCAATCCTATTATGGCGCTCTCTTTAAGCGCCACGGTGTTACTCGGCGGATGTTTATCTCAAGCTGAGACTGGGCCAAATCATGGCCTGTGGCAACGACAAAAACAAAGCAGTGAGCAGTTTCTCTCTGCGGCCACAGCGCTCGCGCAGACCACCCAATCGGTCTGCTCTCAGGAGACTGATATAGATAAGGCTCGTCAAGCGTGGAAGACGGTAATGGCCGCTTGGATGCCTTTACAAGGCGTAGAGAAAGGCTCAGAGCAGGCCTTGGCACAAAGCTGGCGTATTCAGTTTTATCCTGACAAAAAGAATACCACGGGACGAAAAATCAATGCGTTGCTGGCCAGTGATACCCAATGGACTGCAGAGGCATTGGCCGAGCAAAGTGTCGCCGTGCAAGGTGTCGGTGCGATGGAGTGGTTGCTCTATGATCCACAAGCGGATTTAACTCGGCCGAAACACTGTCAAGTTGCCATCGCAGTGAGTGGGCGATTGCAGCAGAGTGCCACGGCATTAAACCAAGCCTGGCAGCAAAATCCTTGGTTGGGGATGCCGCCGTCAATGGCGACGGCTGAAAAACTTGGCGCATTGACGCATCAGCTGGATTATGTGCTGAAAAAACTGGCTGGCCCTTTGGGCAAACCTGGTTTTCCTAATCCTTATCAAGGAGAGGCTTGGCGATCTCGGCACTCTCTCACATTATTAAGCCAAAGCATCAAAGCGATGCAAATCCAATATCACGCCGAGGGTGGCATAGAGCAAGCGCTGCGTGAGCGAGGCGATGAGACGATCGCGGATCGTGTCAGTGCGCATTGGCAACTGGCCTATGACAGTGTACCCAAAGATGGCGAACCCCTATTCGATAGGCTTAATAGCGTCGCTGGTTACCGTGACATGCTCACCGTGTATAACAATCTTGAATATCTCAAGTTTGTTCTTGGCGGTCAGGTCGCCCAAGATTTAGGTATTATCGTAGGGTTTAATGCATCTGATGGCGATTAGTTTAAAGCGACGCCGTTTATTAAAGGCGGCGCTAATGGGAGCGACGTTACCCACCCTCGTGAATGCACTGAGTGGTTGTCGTGGTAATGCGGCGGCAGCACGGTGTGAGTTGCTTGGCTGTGCGCTGAGCAGTGATGGATCCTTCGCGGTGGTTGGCGCTGATCGTTCTGGACAGCCTACTTTCCGCCTTCCATTACCCGATCGAGGCCATGGTGTGGCCGCCCAGCGGCAAGGTGTTGGAACGCTTGGGGTGGCGTTTGCTCGTCGCCCGGGTGACTTCATGCAAGTATTCGACTATCAACAAGGTGTGACGTTGTCACAGGTTGCGGCCAGTTCAGATCGTTATTTTTATGGCCATGGTGTCATTTCTGATGATGGTCAGTGGCTTTATACCACCGAGGGTAAACGTCAAACCAGTGAAGGCGTGATCGGCGTTTATCGACTGAGTTCGCAGGGTCAGGTAGATAAAGTGCGTGAAATAAGCGGCTTTGGCATTGGCCCTCATGAGTTAGCGCTGGTGGATGCCAATACCCTCGTGGTGGGTGTGGGCGGCATGCATACCGATGGCCGCACAGTGCTAAACATCGATTCGATGTCACCCGCTTTGGTGTACATTGATATCGGCAGTGGCAAGGTGGTTGAGCGTGCTGAGCTGGCGAATAAGAAGCTTAGTATTCGTCATTTAATGGTGTCAAATGAGGGCTATGTGGTGACAGGGCAGCAATACCATGGTTCGGATAACGCCCCATTAGTCGCGATTCATCGCCGTGGTGAGCCAATGGAAATGCTCAATGCCACACCTGAGCAGTGGTCTCGGTTTAATAACTACGTGGCCAGTATTGCGACACTCAATGGTTGGATTGTGGCTACCTCACCCCGAGGCAACTGTTACGGTATTTGGTCATTAAATAGTGGTGAGTTACTTGGATTACATCCACTTGTCGATGCTTCTGGCGCCAGTCGCGACGGTGAGGTGATTAACTTAAGCGCGGGCAGCGGTAAAATGGTGACACTCAATCGCGCACACGATCCGGATTATAAAATGACCCCAGTACGATGGGATAATCACTGGATAACCTTAATGTAATGAATGCGTGATAATGTTTTAAACGGCAGTCAAACTAGACTGCCGTTTTTGTTTCAGTGCTTTGCGTTGGCATGGGTAAAAACAGACGTTAATTTTACCGCTTTGGACGAAAACTTTGCCATAATCATAACAGGAATAAGGAGGAGCGTATGGTGAGAAGGTACGATGCCTGGTTGGCTAACCTTCTGATAGTGTTTTTCTTTTTGGCCAATCCTGTCAAGGCAAATGACGCGAACGAGACGAGCGGGGTGCGGTTTCTGACGGAGCTGCCCATCCCTGATCAAGTAGTGTCTGCTGAGCAGGTTATGTCGGCTGATCAGAGTGGATCGGCTGACGCTCACCGCCAACGCGCCTACCAGTATGCACGAGATTGGCTTGAATCGGCGGCACCGGATGCCACCGTATTGGCCTACACCTCAGCGCTGACTCAAGACTATCTGGATAATGGTTTTTCTCTCATTTGGACGCAGGATGCGGCGCGAGATGAGTTAGAAACGCAAGTGAATGTGATTTCACTGGCAGGTTTTAGTCCTGAATTTGAGTGGCGAGCCTGGCAATTACGACAACTTCGGCAGCAGCGTAGTGATACGGCCTATGATATTTTTGCCACGGATACCGCCTATGCATTGCTTAGCTATTTGAGTGTCGCTCCTGACAAAGGAATGCAATGGTTCTTTGGCGCTTCTCATCGCGCACCGCTTCCTGTTCCTTCGTCGTACAGTCGTACCGCTTTATTTAAGGCGGGACTGGGCGCATCATTTACACGATTTTTGAAAAAATGGCGTCCACAGCATCCACAATATGATGCACTGGTGAAACAAATTGTCCGTTTACAAGGGCAATCACAGTCGGTTTGGCCAACGGTTCAGACTGACAAATACATTTACCCTGATCAAGCGATTGCGACAACCTTAGCGCTTAACTTGGTGGATAATCTACGCTTACAGGGATTTTGGCGCAGCTCAGAGCGCTTGGAAGCGATTAATGGCCATACCGTGCGCTATGGCGGAGACTTGGTTAACGCGGTTGAGCAGTTTCAACAACAGCATGGTTTAGCCGCGGATGGCATCATCGGCCCAGCAACCGCGAAATGGTTTAACTTAGACGCACCATCACGGATCCGATTATTGGCGCTCAATGCAGAAAGGTTGAGATTATGGCCCAACGATACCCCTAATCGGATTGTCGTTAACATCCCTGATTATCGGCTGCACTTATGGCATGAGGATCAGAATGTATTTGAGAGCAAAGTCGTGGTCGGTCGACAATCGAGACGCACGCCGCTGTTTTCGTCTCAACTTGACTCAGTGGTACTGAACCCGAGTTGGAATGTGCCGCGTAGCATTGTGCAAAAAGATATTTTACCCAAACTGGCTGATGATCGGCAGTATTTGTCTCGCAACCAGTATCGTATTTTGCCTAACTGGCAAAGCAATACCCCTATCGATCCGAGTACGATCAATTGGCAAATGGTGGATAGCCGCGATTTTCCTTACCGATTACAACAAGCACCGGGGCAAGGTAATGCGTTAGGAAAGTACAAGTTTAATACCCCCAATAAAAACGCCATTTATTTACATGACACACCAGCGCAAGGCTTATTTAATCACTCACGCCGGGCGTTCAGCTCGGGATGTATTCGAGTGGAACAGGCCGAGCAGTTGGCCGACCTAGTGCTGGATTTGTCTGGTAAACAGTTGTCTAACTACCAAGGATATTTGGACAAAATGCAAACCAAGTGGGTGACGCTACAAACACGTCTCTCTGTACAAACCATTTATCAAACAGCGTGGGTAACAGAAGACGGAGAGCTTGCATTTCGAGATGATGTGTACGCCTATGATGGTCATGCCGAGCGTGAAGTCACCACCCAGGAGCCGAGTTACTTAACCCAGCAACGTGATGTGTCGTTATCGCGGCCACAGTTATCGCGGCCACAGTAGTAGAGAGCCACGGTAGCAAGGATCCATCGTCGTAGGGATTTTGAAGACGTATGGATATAAAACAGTGATAGACATTAAGGATTAGCGCGCCATCAACGCGGATGGCGCGAGAATAGGGTTACTCACAGGCAGAGCTTGGGATGTTGGTCAGGTGCGGCGCAATATAGCGTTGGTAGCGCTTGGGTTTTAAACGCGTGAGATCAACTAAGACTAGGCCATCAATGCAGTCAGCGAAATCGGGATCAACCCCAAAGTCTAAAAATTGTACGCCGCCAGGCTCACATAACTCACTGTACTGCTTATAAAGGGTTGGGATCCCAACGCCGAGATGATCGAGCAGCATTTTTAGCTTTTTCAGGTCGCGGGCATAATTGTTGCCACAAAAGTGGTCGAGTAACTCACTTTTTTTACTGTCGGCGAGTTGATAGGGGCGTTTAGAGCGTGCACAGCTCTTATCGCCGGAAAAGTAGATGCGATAAAAGAATATCAGCAGCTCTTTGGCAGGTTGTGGCATGGCATTGCTGATGGTAACAGGCCCAAATAAATAACGGTATTGTGGACGTTCAGCTAACAGTGCGCCAATCCCTAACCATAAATAATCCAGGCTTCGTTTCCCCCAGTATTTGCTGAACAAAACTACGGCCAAGCTCTAACCCTTGGTCAAGAAAAGGCTGCATCCCTTGCTCATAATCGAATAGACTTGCGCTGTAGATCCCCTCAACCCCTCGATAGGCGAGGGTGGCGTGAGTATCACACAAACGGTAAGCGCCGATGATATCAAGCTCAACCGGGTCCCAAAGGACTAAATGCCAATAGTCTTGATCGTATTTATCGAGATCGCGGCGCTGACCTGTGCCTTCGCCCACGGCACGAAAAGCGACCTCGCGCAATCGGCCAATTTCTCGCATGACCGGCGAGTCCGCTTGGTAATCCAGCAAATAAATGAGCTTGCCATCAGGTGTTTGTCCGAGTTGCTGGCCTGCAGCGAGTGTGCGTTTAAGCGCTAATCGTGGCTCCGGTGAGGCAATCGCTGTTTCGGTGGGAAATAAGCCTTTTTTACCCTTGGCGATTCGATAAAGGTGTTTACGAAAGAGTTTAACCCGTGTTTTTACCGGGAGGTTGGCGCTGGCACTGTAGCTGTGGTGTGGGATTAATTCGCCTACTGTAAAAGCGATGGTGTTGTTCTCTTGTCTAAACATCTCTTCAACCAGGAGCAGGGTTGATAGCGGCTTATAGAGCATAGACGCGCCGTAAAAACGGGCAGAATTTCGTCCCTGAACATGAATAGGCAAAATAGGAGCGTTAGATTTACTCGCCATACGTAAAAAGCCAGGGTGCCAAGCGCCGTCTCTAATCCCTGTTGGCGCGACACGCGAGACTTCACCCGCCGGGAAGATGATCAGTGCGCCATCGTGCTCTAGCCATTGCGTGATCTTTGTCAGGTTCTGTTTGGGCGTGTGACCGCCCATATTATTCACTGGCAATAGGCAACTGTGGAGCGGGTCGACTTGCATGAGGAGTTCGTTGGCCATCACTTTAACGTCTGGGCGCACTGAGCGTACGAGCTTAAGCAGCGCTAGCCCATCCAGTGATCCGATCGGGTGGTTAGCGATAATCACCACCCGCCCTGATTCTGGGATCCGCTCTTTTTCCCTGTCGCTCACTCGGTAGCTAAAATTAAAATAGTCCAGTACCTGCTCAATAAACTCGAACCCTTGCAAGTGCGGATAGCGTTTAGCAAACGCTTGAAACTCTTGTTCATGAAGTAAACGTTTTAGGGTTTGCCTGACCGGCCGTTTAAGCCAGTCGCGTTGTTCTAACTGTGGGTAATGTGACGATAGTACTTTATCAACATCTAACATAAGCAGCCCTGCATGCAACAATGCGTTTGTGAGGTATCTAGATATCCTTGTCTTAGCCTAGAGAGTGAAGGTGACATCTCCTTGGCAGCATAGTTGCAAACTCATGACAGCATGGCATAGTGAGGTCCGTATTTACGTCGTTATCGGCGGCCACCGTACTTTTACAACAGGAAGGCTAACTGCATGGCGTTGCATTATGAAATTGTGCCGGTTACGGCATTTCAACAAAATTGCTCGATTATTTGGTGCGACCAAACTCAAGAGGCGGCGATCGTTGATCCAGGTGGTGACGTGGCTAAAATTCGCCAAGTGATCCACTCGCTCAATGTGACAGTGACGAAAATTCTTCTCACCCACGGCCACTTAGATCATGTGGGTGGCACAGTAGAGCTTGCCAACGCGCTCGATATCCCGGTGATTGGCCCACACAAAGAGGATGCGTTTTGGTTACAAGCATTGCCTGCGCAGGCACAAATGTTTGGCTTTGCCCACGCGGAGCCGTTTGATCCGGATCAGTGGTTGGTTCAAGGTGATACGGTCACCGTCGGACAGCATACCTTGTCGGTGTTATTTACCCCAGGCCATACACCAGGACACATCGTGTTTGTAGATGAAAAAGGACGCACCGCCTGGGTGGGGGATGTGCTATTTAATGGTGGTATTGGTCGTACCGATTTTCCTAAAGGCGACCATACTACCTTAATTGACGCCATCAAAAACACGCTGCTCCCTGTGGGTGATGACGTCACGTTCATTCCCGGCCATGGGCCCACCTCAACACTGGGCCATGAGCGTAAAACCAATCCCTTTCTCACCGGTGCCTTCTAGCGCTGTCACTTGGTTGGCCTGTGCTCAACGTGCAGGCTTTTTTATTATTCAGCACTGGACTATTCAGCACTGGCGGCAGCCAGATAGCGTCTTGTCATGCCGATAAAGTCTTCTATGGGGCGGTCGAGTAGGTCCTCGCTGATAAAAATGTCATAGCCCAGCAATTCACGCATATATCGCATCCGATTGGCTAACATTGCCATGAGGCCTTTATAAAGCACACCGTTAGCCCCTTGATACGGGGTGTCATCAAACATCATATCTTCCAATGGCTTACTGGGTTTATTCCCCGCACGACGGTAGGCTGTGATCAGTAATGCCCGTTGCGTCATGATGATATGCGTCACCATTCTCAGGCTAATGCTATCTAATAATGCATCATAGTGTTTGATTTTAATCCCAACCCATGGAAGTGGCTCGCCAAGGCCTTGCTGGTGGATATGTGGGATCCTACTGTTTCGATATTGCGCCATTTAAGCGCCCAACCGCCACGAAAACTGTGATGCTGTATATGCATAAACGAGAGCGAAAACGACAGTTGGGCGCGTTGTAGGAGCTTATGAATGGCATATAAAATGGCGCCGATAGCGATCAGGCCGATAATGCCTTGCCCAAGTGATAAGGAGGGTTGGATTAAAAAAAAGCATACTAATGCAAACGCGACAATCATCGCGGTGAGCATGCTCCACCGTGCCGCTTCAAATTGAGGAGGATAAATTTTTATCGTTTTTAATGCATCCATGATCATCCATTACACGCCGTCTATCAATTGGCGAGCGCGAGCGTTCATTCACTGTTTATGGTCTAAGTGTACGCGTAAGATGTCTGATTAGTTTGCCTAAAAAATACTGAATAGGTAAACATTTGTCGCTGAATGTCACGAACTTTACACCGACTAAGGGACGCTTACCTACAAAAGTGAGCTGAAATTTGGTATAACACGCGCTTTGTTTTTCACTCGCTGCCTTCAGCAAGCCTGAATGTAGTGCATCGGAGTAGGATGATTGAATGAAAATTTCTCACAAGCGTAAGGTACAAGGTAAACTCAACAAGCGTGTTAAGGCATCATCGCCAGCGCGTCAACGCCCCGTAAAAGTGGACCCCGTGATGGCGACTAAATCGGCGGTAGCCACTGCAGCCAACGCATCGGTTGCAGTGGCCGTGTCGTCATTCACCCCCAAGCAGCAGCAGGTTTTGGATATTGTTAAAGCTAATTCTGACGGGATTAATCCTAAAGGAATCGGTCTAGCTGCAGGGCAAGAAGACAGCAAAGCCGCCTCTTGGGCGACAGGCGCGTTGAAAAAACTGACCGAAGAGGGCGTCGTAGAGCGCGTTCAAGTGGCCGCCAACAAGGTGATTTACAAAGTATCTTGATCAGCGTTTGCCCATCCGCTTAAGTCTTTCATGAGCCGGTCTCATACTTAAGCGGATGTTCTACAACGTCTCCCACCTGAATCTTCTCATGTCACACATGCTAAAAAACGATGTTACTTTTCAATAATTTGTTTTCTTTCCGTTAAAAAATACTTTCTAGATTGCCTTGTGACTCGCGTAAAGCATGATCGAGTGCAAAATATTGTATAATCTCCCAGACATCTGTTTAAAACTGCTTATAGTGAGTGTATCCATTTACGTTTTAGTCTGGAGGTAAGCCATGGATGCGCTGTCTACCCAGCTGAAAGCCCCCACAGAAATCGTGTTCGATTACACCCACTTTTTGTGTGAAAGTCAGCAGCCTGATTGGACCTTTTTCGATATTTTCCGAAGCTTGTTGCCGGTGTTTAATACTGTGCTTGAGCACCAGGCTGGCGAAGACCAATCCCCTCTATCGGCTCAAGAACGCCTTCAGAAAGACGCCGCCCGAGTGATGTCAGTGCGTCATACCGATACGACTAATTTGATCCAACTGGCCAGTTTGCTCGTGCGCAAGGCATTAAAGAACTCACTGTATTAATGCCTTATGCTTTAGAGTATCGGCAAATGGACGCGATAAGCCACCAAGCAAGGGCGCAGCTCGAATACAGTAATGAAAACCGTGAGTGGGTAAGGTTCACTTTCACACAAGACGCAGAGACTTGCCAACACTGAGCTCCATATACTAGTTGTTAATGACGTTGCGTTAACACTGGATCCACACGTGCGACCCATTGTTTATTCTGCTCGTAGCAGGCTAATCGGGTTGATGTTGGCGTAAATGCAATGATCGCACACGATGTCTCTGCGGCCAGTGCGGCGTCAATCAGCGCTTCATCATCAAACCCACTGCGACGATGGATGATTCTTACCTGTGTGGTATTAATTCCCCAATGACTGAGCTGTTCGGCGTTTAATGAACGGGGCGGATTGATAATCGTAATCCATTTTTGCTGTCGAGCCTTAAATGCTAACGCCTGTAACACCATCCGCCAATGTGAATGATTTAGTGTCTGTCCGTTCAACACCGAGGGAGAACAGGTTAAATGACGCATTCCTGCTGGAGTGTGAGTCGTTGATTGAGTTAACACATTAGATCTCGCGTCCATAAGGCACCTGTATATATCACCATTACTGTATATATAAACAGTAATGCTTTGTGGGCTAACTCGCAAGTTATCAGGTGACTAAATTGTGATCAGGATCGTGAACCTTTCTCGCACGTTTTTTAGCGATTGCTAATGAGATTGATTTAATAACTTGCTAAACTGGCCCTTTATCACCGCATTGGAGAAACAATGGAGCAAGAATTTTGGCATCAGCGTTGGCTGAAAATCAGATAGGGTTTCATAGAGACAGTGTGCACCCTATGCTCCAGTGTTACTGGTCAGCACTTAGCCCTACGCCCGATGAGACCGTACTGGTGCCTTTGTGTGGCAAATCCATTGATTTAAATTGGTTAGCGGAAAAACATGAGCATGTGATTGGTGTGGAGTTGAGTGATATCGCTGTGCGGGCTTTTTTCTCGGAAAACCTCTATACCCCACAAGTTTACCGTGCGCCCTCGGGCCACAGCCATTACTGTTTTGATGAGCTAGAACTGATCAGTGGTGACTTTTTTACCGCACGCTTGAGTCCGGTCCCTCTGATCTATGATCGTGCCGCCTTGGTCGCGATGCCGCCTTCGATGCGGGATCAGTATGTCCATCGTGTTCGTGATCTTTTGGCGCCGGGTGGCCGTCTGTTGCTGATCACCTTGTTCTATTCGCAGGCCGATGATAATCCGCCGTTTTCCATCGATACGTCGATCGTGGAAGATGCATTTTCAGGGCTCAATATTCGGTTATTAGATACGCAAATCGAGCCTGAAGGTGACCGAGGTGAGCAAGTCTGGTTGATTAAAGCCAACGCGTAGTAGTCGGTTTGGTAGGGTCATTATCGGATAGCGCCGCTTTGCGCTAGACGGTTTTGACTCGAGGTTGGTTATATTGTCGTGATTCCCAGTGGGTAATAAAAAAAACGGCTGCGATAATAATCCCTGCGCCGAGCCATAGCCGGCCAGGTGGGATCCAACTGAATACCAGCCAACCAAACAGAACGTTTAGTGGAAGTTTAGCGTGATCAAATGGTTGAACAAACGAGGCATCTGACGCGGCATAGGCTTTGGCAATTGCCCACTGCGCGAGTGCGGTGAGTACCCCTGCGCCGAATAACATCCACCAAGCCGTCGCCGATGACGGCAGTGTCCAGTCGGGTACTGCGAGCAGCAGATTAAATGGCGTGATCAACAAAAGCAGGTAAACGACCATCGTGGTCGGCGGATCGTAGGCCGATAGTCGTTTCACCATTAATGAATAGGTTGCCCAAAAGAAAGCCGCCCCTACTGGCAGTAACGTCGCCCACGTAAAACCGCTTGACCAGGGTTCAAGGATAATCATTGCGCCACAAAAGCCGGCGAGTGTGGCTAGGCTGCGGGCGATACCGACGCGCTCACGAAGAAACAGGCCTGATCCGACGGTTGCGAACAGCGGCGATGTCATCAGAAGCGCAATGCCTTGCCAAATGGGAACTGGGTAAGCGAGCGCCCAAAGCCAAAGTTGGATCCCGATGACAGAAATAAACACCCGCAAACAGTGTTGCCCAAGGTGCTGGGTTTTTAAGGACTGGCGGATACCTAATTGCTTTAACCATGGGAGCATCGCCACTAAGGCAATGGCATATTGAATAAAAGCAACGGTCGTCGAAGGCAAGCCCAACTTGAAGCTAACATACTGAGAAAGGCTGTTGACCATCGCAAAACATAGGCCAGCAGTGAGCATCCAGGCGGCGCCTTGGAGAGGATTATGAACTTGTTTCATTACCGTGACAATCCAAAAAAAGACCCACGGATAGTAGCGCAAATTAGGCCTCAGAGCGATCAAAAATCCCTACTGAGGCCCAAGCGCAGTAACGCGGTTACGCTGAAAGAGTGGAATAAACCAAAGGAATGTCGGGATCAATCGCATCGAGCGTGGCCTGTGTATCAGCAAGATGACTCACGGTGCTGTTTGCCATCTCCACTAGGGCGACTGAACGAATCTCTTCCCAGCGATAACCGGCCATATTGGTGGCAATAAGGGCCACTTGAAGCGGTGGTAGACTGGGGTTAAAGGCCGCATTTTCGGCATACATTCCAGAGAAAAACGCGCCATCATTGGTTTCAACGGCTGCGCCGCTGTAGTTACCCGAATAAGGCGCATGGCTTAAATTGGCCGCATCGGCGGCCGCTTTCAGCAGAGGAATATCAATATCGTCTGTGAGTAACTGGTGTGGCTCGTCAGTCAATAAACGTGATTCAACGCCCAAGTCGGCAGGACCAAAGGAATCTGGCAAATACGCATGTAACAGTTTTGGAACCATTTTTGGTAGCTGAACAGTGAGCGACTCTGCACCATTGAGCTCATTCATAAACTGACGACAATGGCCGCATGGGCTGTAGTTGATCGTGATATCGGTTAACCGGGTTGCGCCTTTGGTCCATGCGTGGCTGATTGCGCATTGCTCCGCGTGAATGGTTTGGCCTAATTGCACGCCTGTAAACTCAATATTCGCCCCCAGATAAAGGGTGCCGTCTTCGCCACGAACGATAGCGCCAACATTAAACGTCGATATGGGGGTCACCGCATAAGCCGCCGCTATCGGCAATAGCGTAAGACGCAATGCAGCACCTGATAGGCCACTTTCGACTTCCATTTTTGCCACTTGCTCAGGTGAAAATGTTGCACCAAAGTTTGTGTCAGTTATCCAGTCAGAGACAACGCGTTGTAATGCGTCGGGCAATTGTGTCAGTGCATCGGTTAGTGCAGTTCGCATAGCATCACTTCTTATTCTTTAACGGAGGCTCAGTGTAGAGAACCACTCCTGATAATTGTGTGATTAACATCACGCATAGTATGCAAGACTGAATTTGTTGCTAAAAGTTAGAGTGACATCAATATTTTTAAATATCGGCATGGAGCTAGGTGATGGAATCTACTCAGCACCACATAAACGAATCTAGACCGTTGCGGAAATCTATTCAAACACGTGATGAGATATCGCTGCTAGGGTTGCCAGTCAACGTAGGGACGATGAACTTTGCGGTATTCACGTGCTAAATCGCCGCTCTCACGTAAACGCGTGATAAGTTGTGTTAAGTAGGTATCTATTTCTTCGCCAGCTTTACCTTTTGGAATAAAAAACACGTCCGGTAAATCCGCAAAATGCGCACGCTCAATGCCATTGAGTCCCAGCGCTTTAAGCGTCATATCGCTTCTTCTTGTCGCCCAGATGAATGCATCAATGCGTCCTGACGCTAGCCGTTGCAGAGACTGCTTTATACTGTGAGAACGAAGGACCTTAAATGGCATATAGTAAGGGACGGCCTCAACACGATAAAGTGAAGGATTACTCAATAAGGTTTCGACGGATAAAGGGAACGCTTTGTTTGTATAAAGAATATGGGTGACATGGCCAAAGGACACCTCACTAAATGAAAAAGGCAAGCCTGCGACCTCACCGGGAGGGCGAACGGCGGGCAAACCAAAATCAGCTTCTCCTTGCACTACACCATTAATAGCACGATGAATAGGATACACCTCGATTTCTATTTCAGTGGCTGGGTCTTGGGCGTCTAAATAGCGAATAAACTCAACAAACGCACCTGTCTTGTCAAGGTTGATCAGGCCCGGTAACTCACCAAGGTGGGCAACATATGTTTTCTCGACGTTGTCATTGGCGTAAATAGATTGGCTAGTGAGTAAAACGAAAACCAGCAATAAAACGAAGCGTTTATGCAGCATACTCCACCTTTGTGTCAGTATAACGTATTACTTTACGTGTGTGGACGGATGTAATATCCGTGTACTTAGCCCTGAGGGATCCCCTCATAAATCTGCCAGTGCACAGCCATCTTTTAAGAGCTGCTGGGCTAGAACCACCGCCGCAGCTAAGAGGTGTTGAGTTATAATTTCGTAGTCTGGTCGCCTGAGGACTTCCATACCTAACCGGACGGTAGACAGGACATTTCGATTTCTGACTGTATTCGCTTGAAAGTGCCTGTCCCATCCTTGCTGCTGCGCATGTATTCCTGCCAGCCAAACATGAGTTGCAGCATTAAGCTATCA
>NZ_AQOD01000104.1 GCF_000513715.1 Salinivibrio socompensis S35 | reverse complement strand
CGGCGTCGTGAGAACGTCAGGGTAGAAACCAACAAGACGTAGTCAAATCAACCGTGCATGCGTCGTCATTTTCTTGCTTGATGCCTTCCATGACGCGCGTCCACAATTGGCGAGTCGCGTCAGTTGGCTCAGACACTAGGAATGATTCGTCACCCTCATAAGGGGTATAGTTTTTCTGGATGAAGTCGCGAACGTCAACGGCTTTGCTCCAGTTACCTTCAACAAATCCTTCCCATGTATTGGAATTGTGCTCAGACATGTTACACCTACCTGTTCTCTTTTCAAAAAGATGTGTATTGGGACCAGAGGCAGTCATAGTGTTGTGTCAATATGGCTGACGCTGTGACCCATCGATTTATCCGGATGGCCCGCCCGAGAGCGGGACCGTGTTATTACAATAAAGGTGGAATGCCGGGAATCATTCCAACTGCCAACATGGCAGCCACACAAATGATCACTGTGGCGGTTGGAATCACCAGACGATCGATGCTAGATAGCGTATTAGGACGCTCTTTATCACCAATAAGACCGTTGTTGTCCAAGAGCATAGTAACTGCCCAACCAAAGACTGGATTAACAGCCATGGAGGCGAAAATACAAATACCGGCTGACTGGCTAGACTTCGCGTCTTTGACCATTTGCATCCCTGCTTCAAGAAGCGGCAGGAAAACACCTGATAACAATGCAATGGTCATCACCGGAGGCCAGGTTGCCACGTCCATTGGATAACCAATCAACGCAACCGCAATACATAACAGACCAAGGACAATCGCGCCGCCAGGAATCGGACGACGGGCAATCGCCGCGGGAATCATATAGGTGCCCCATGATGAGGTGATGTTACCGCCACCGACGGATGCCCCAACGATTTGGCGGATAGAGCACCCTGTCATGGTGTCATCAACATCCATCAATACCTTTTCGGCCTTTTTCGGGTAATTAAGTTCCTGGAAAATACGGTGGCCGAGAAAATCCGGTGACCACATTGCGACCGCGAGCAGCGCAAATGGCAGTGATGCAAGAAAGTGCGATAGGGTCGGTAAGCCCATTTGCCAACCTTGCTCGGTTGAGCCCCACCAGTAAACCGGATTGAGGTTTGGCACGCCAGGTTGTGTTACAAATTCCAGTGATGAGCCGGCACCTAATGCAGTGGCAATCAATCCACCGGTGACCGCACAAACAGGGATCGCCAACCAGCGTTTACCAATGCGAGCCAAAAAGGCATAAATCACAATCGATACGGCCAGAATTAAAATGGAAATATAGCCCATATCAATCGCAGCACCCCAAGCAAGCAGGCTCTCAATCTGACCTTTCGCACCGCCAAAGCCGAGGAAAATGAGCAAACCACCTGCCACCCCCTGGCTGGTTAAGTTGACTAATTTTGAACCACCTTTGACATAACTAAGTGTCAAACCAAAGGCACCGATTAGGATCCCTAATGCGAGTGGGTGTGCACCGGCGAGTGCAATGGTACCGACAAGCGGGATCATCGGGCCATGATTACCGGCTAGGTTAGCACGTGGATTGATAAATCCGCACAAAAGGACACAAAAAAGGAGGGCGGGAATCAGCATTTCAACGCGAGCGACCTCAACGGCAAACGCTTTGCCCAAGGTAATGTGATCCCAAGAAGCGGTGAGTCCCTCCGCCCATGACATCATCACTGCAGAATACATAGCGATAATGCCGATGGTACCGGCCAGCGCAGGAACAAGGTCCTCAAGTTCAAAACGGAAGTCACGGCCGGGCAGGTTCAAACCCCAACGGCGCGGACGCATAATTTGTAGTTCGTGATTCAGGTAGTCAGCCCGGGAGGCAAATGAAGAAGCCGGCTTGTGCTTCTTTTTATATTCGCTCTTTTCATCGTGACTCACACTGCGGTCTTGAGCATGTGTTGCCATAATTTCCTCGTCTACAGAAAGCAAAAGCTTTCGAAACAGCGACTTAGCCAGTCTTGGTTTATTTTTAACGCTGGCCTTGCGGCCGTGTTCTGTTTCGTTATCAGCATGCTAACAACAGGGTGGTTCTCGAATGTTGACTTAGATCATTACCGTGTAATTTTTTTACGTGCTAGGCCGCTTGTGCCGAAGTTTTAGGCCCATTATCGCGCTCATTGTACCTATCAAATCGCTATTTTGTAATTAAATTACCAATGAAAGCGATAAATATGTGCTACAAAACAGCAAGATAACCACGCTTCTGTGTCCCTTTCTATTATGTATATTATGAGTGCGTGTCAATAAATAAAGACAGTGATCGTTTGTTTGCTGTAGTGAATAAAAAAGATAGGTTATAGTCGAAGTGTTGTCTTCTAAAAATGGATTTTAATATTGCGGCGCGTATATTTTTCTCTCTTTCCGTATCAAATGCTTCTTTCTGTTAGTCGTCGACGTGCAGTGATGCTTCTATTGTTGCTGCCATTCGCGACGGTACAGGCGGCGGATCTGGGGACCGTGAGTGCATCCATCGAACGCGGGGATTATCAGCAAGCCCTGAACCTATCAGCGTCTTTACTGGCGCAGCAAGGCGAACCGACACCTCCCTCATCACAGCGAGCAGAACTTTGGCGCTTACAAGGCGTTGCGCACCTTTATCTTGAGCAACGCGCCGAGGCTTATCGTGCTTATCAGAAAGCGTTGGTGCTGAACGCGCTGAATGAAGACAGTGAGGCGGATGCACTCGCCGCTGTCATTCGCTTGGCGTTTCGCGTGAATCAATACGAGGAAGTGTTGAACTATGCGCGACAACTCAGTGAGCAGCATCATTTACAACCGTCATTGGGGCGTCTTGCGATGCAGGCCGCTTATTCGCTGTCGCGATTTGATGTGGCGATCGACTATGCGCGCCAGCTTCAAGAACTTAATGCGCTTGATGCCTTTGCATTACAAACGAAAGCCCTGAGTGAGATGGCGTTGTCGCGTTATAGCGCGGCGGCGGCAACCTTTGATCAGTTAACGAGGGAGACAGATCTTGCCCCCAAGTGGGTAGAGCAAGCCGCCCGTGCCCATGCTAAAGCAGGATCCCATTCGTCTGCGCGACAGTATCTTGCGCGTGCCAAGGCGGATATCACGTTATACCGGGCGATGGCTGCCTCTTTACTTGATAATAACGATGCTAAACAAGCGTTATTATACTGGCAGCAGGGGCTACAGCAGCTTGGGCGTGTAGCAACGCGTGATGAGCAGCTATTTATGGTGCAATGTCTGATAAAAATGATCAGCGTGTGGCGGCCCTTAATCGAATTAGTGAAGTCAATTTGACCGAGCCTGATAAACAGACGTTGAAGTTACAGGTGATGCTGGCTTATCAATTAAGCCATTGGGAAGAGGCCATTGATACGGCACAAGTGGCGCTGTCATACGGCCTGAAAGACGATCGGATGTTGTGGCAGTGGCTATCAATCAGTGCAATTAAAGCTGGCGATTATGCCCTTGCCGACTATGCGCTTGACCAATGGCAAAGCAAGGATCCGTCTGAACTTGTCGAGCGCTGGCGAGAGACGCTTCAACTTCTGAAAGCAAAACGTGCAACACAGCGTGACAGCCACACGTCGTAATCCGACCCAGCCGGTGTCTATTATTTAGGGGTGGGGTGCTTGTTTTTTCAGCATTAAATAGTGAGTTTGACTTTTTATGCAGCAATAGTGACTATAATAGAGTTAATTTAAAGGTTAACAAAATGTTGCTCATCAAAGGAAGGGGTGATATTTTCAATCCATAAACCAAACACAACCATTATCACGGATGATAGGAGTTAGCGCATGACGGATGCAGTAGCAGCTACAAGTTAAGTCTCTTAAAAAAGCTTTGGGCAGCATCAAGTGCTCAAAGGCATTTCACTCGACGCCCACCGCGGCGACGTCATCTCGATTATCGGCTCATCTGGATCAGGAAAAAGCACGTTCCTGCGCTGCATTAACTTATTAGAAACCCCCACTGGCGGCGAAATTTGGGTCAATGGTGAATTGATCAAAATGAAAAATAACCGTGCTGGTGAGCCGGTGCCAGTCAGTGATAAGCAAGTACAGCGCATTCGTTCCCGCCTAGCGATGGTATTCCAGGGATTTAATCTGTGGTCTCACATGACGGTGATGCAAAATGTGATTGAAGCGCCGATTCATGTACTCGGCGTGCCCAAAGCACAAGCGATTGAAGACGCTGAGGCTTTTCTGCATCGGGTTGGCTTATACGAGCGTCGTGACTACTATCCCGGCCACTTATCAGGTGGCCAGCAGCAGCGTGCGGCGATTGCACGTGCGCTTGCTGTCGAGCCGGAAGTACTCCTCTTCGATGAACCAACCTCAGCCCTTGACCCTGAATTAGTCGGGGAGGTGCTTGGAGTGATGCGTTCACTGGCCGAGGAGGGACGCACCATGTTGGCGGTGACCCACGAAATGAGTTTTGCGCGTGATGTGTCTAACCACGTGATGTTCTTGCATCAAGGATGGGTGGAAGAACAAGGGGATCCCAAAGCCTTGTTTAATGCGCCTGATTCAGAGCGCCTGCAGCAGTTTATATCCTCCATATACTGATTAATTAAATAGGCTTATCAATAGCATAACCATGCAATTGGGCCGTTGCCCACACAACATCGTCAAACGACAGGAGAAAGGAAGATGAAAAAATGGCTAGTTGCTGCCGCCGTGATGGCCGCAGTTGGGTCAACCTCCGTTGCAGCCAAGGATTGGAAGGTCGTACGGTTTGGTATTGAAGGCGCCTACCCTCCATTTAGCTGGACCACGAACGAAGGTGATCTTAAAGGCTTTGATGTCGACATGGCCAATGCACTGTGTGAGGAAATGCAGGCCAAGTGTAAAATCGTGGCGCAAGACTGGGACGGGATCATTCCGTCACTGTTAGCGCGTAAATACGATGCGATTATTGCCGCGATGTCGATCACAGAAGAGCGTAAAAGAAAAGTGGATTTCACCAATAAATACGCGTTGATCCCGAACAAATTTGTCGCCGAAAAAGGTACGGATCTGACCTTTACCAAAGAGGGCTTAGATGGCGTGAAAATTGGCGTACAGCGTGCCACCACACACGACAAATACCTGACTGATAACTACGATGATTCGGTCGATATTGTTCGCTACGGTACCTTTGATGAAGCCTATCTTGACCTAAAAGCAGGCCGTATCGAGTCAATACTCGGTGATGCGTCAGCACTGCAACAAGGGCTGCTCGATAAAGACGGTGGCGATGAGTTTGAATTCATTGGTCCATCGTTAACAGACGCTGAGTGGTTTGGCGAAGGCTTTGGTATTGCCACTCGCAAGCAAGACAAAGCATTGACTGAGAAGCTTAACCAAGCAATTGATTCATTGCGTGAAAAAGGCGTGTATGACGAGATTGCGGCCAAATACTTCGACTACGACGTTTACGGCGAGTAAGAGGCAGGCGGGCAGCATGAAAGTGCTGCCCGAATCATATGATTGATTTGAAAGGTTACGAGTGGTCCCTGCTAGAAGGCGCATGGTTGACCCTTCAGGTTGCGCTATTATCACTGAGCTTAGCCATGCTGCTAGGGATGCTCGGTGCGCTTGCCAAATTGTCTAAATTGGGTTGGTTGCGGGGTATTGCCACGGTTTATACCACGGTGATCCGTGGGATCCCTGACTTAGTGCTCATGATGCTGATTTTTTACGGCGGTCAAATGCTGCTAAATAATAGCTTGTATGGCATGAATGAATGGCTCAATGAGTACATGGCCGGACAAAACCCTGATCATGACTGGACAGCCTATTTACCCGACTATATCGACGTTAGCCCGTTTATCGCTGGGATCTTAACCATTGGCTTTATTTTTGGGGCTTACATGGCTGAAACCTTTCGAGGGGCCATCATGGCGGTGGACTCTGGCGAAATGGAAGCCGCGCGTGCTTATGGCATGAGCAGCAGTTTGGCGTTTCGTCGCATCTTACTGCCACAAATGATCCGGCATGCGCTGCCAGGGTTTGGTAACAACTGGTTGGTATTGTTAAAAACCACCGCGCTGGTGTCCATTATTGGCTTGGATGACATGGTGCGTAAAGGTGCGTTAGCAGCTGGCTCGACCCAAATGCCATTTACGTTTTACTTTACCGTCGCGCTCATTTTCTTGCTCTTTACCAGCATCTCGACCACCGGGCTGCGTTGGATGGAGCGTCGCTTTAGTATTCATACGCGGTAGGTGACTATGGATTTTTCACTTGTACTCGAAACTTGGCCGATTTATCTCGATGGCCTTTGGACCACCGTATGGCTGGTAGCCTCCGCGTTAGTAATTGGCTTGCTGGTGGCGGTGCCTGTCGCTGTGGCGCGCAATGCACAGTTTCCCCTTTGGCGTTATCCGGCCTGGGCATTTATCTATTTTTTCCGTGGTACACCGTTGCTGATCCAGCTGTATTTGATTTACTACGGCCTTAGTCAAGTAGTAAACGTTGAAGATTCGTTGTGGCAACATGCATGGTTTTGTGCTCTAGTTGCGTTCGTTCTCAACACTGCCGCGTACACCGCGGAAATTATTCGTGGCGCTATCAATGGCTTGCCCAAAGGAGAAGTAGAAGCGGCGATTGCTTATGGCATGAGTCCGTATAAAGCTTTTTCGCGGATCATTCTGCCCAGTGCGATGCGTCGTGCTTTACCGGCGTACAGTAACGAAGTGGTGTTTATGCTACACGGCTCAGCGGTGGCGGGCATTATCACCATTGTCGATTTAACCGGTGCCGCTCGGATTGTGAATTCGCGCTATTATGCACCGTTTGAATCGTTTTTGACTGCCGGTGTGTTTTATATGGCGCTGACATTTAGCATCCTATGGATGTTCCGATTGGCCGAGCGTCGCTTCCTGCGTTATATGCGGCCATTAAGCTAGCGCTCACAACAGACTCGTCGCTATAAACACAGACTTATCGCTATAAACGACAAACGCCGCAGCATGGCCATTATGCTACGGCGTTATGATATTGGAGCGGACCGTTAAGCGTGTTTGCACTGCAAACTAGTAGACCTATTTAAACGTGGCCCAAATTGGTGCGTGATCGGAGGGTTTTTCAATTCCGCGTAACTTGTAGTCAATCCCCGCTTCAATACAGCGACTGGCAAGATCTTGGGTGGCTAACACCACATCAATGCGCAGACCACGGTTATCATCAAAACCGCGTGAGCGGTAATCAAACCACGAGAACTGGTCATTCACTGCTGGATGCAGCGCGCGGAAGGTGTCGACAAAGCCCCAGTCCATCAAAGTACCGAGCCATTCGCGCTCTTCAGGTAAGAATGAACATTTACCGGTGCGTAACCAGCGCTTGGCATTTTGTTCGCCAATGCCAATATCCTTGTCTTGCGGGCTAATATTAATGTCGCCCATTACCACCAATTGCTCATTAGGATCACGGCCATCCAAGTAAGCCATTAAATCTTGGTAGAATTTACGTTTTGCAGGGAATTTGGTTTCGTGGCTGCGGTTTTCCCCTTGTGGGAAATAGCCATTGAGTACCGTGATGGGTTGGCCATTTTTATCTTCAAAGGTGGCCATAATCATTCGGCGCTGGGCGTCTTCATCATCGGTTGGGAAGCCTTTTTGCACACGTGTTGGCGTTTTTTTACATAGCATTGCCACGCCGTAATGGGCTTTTTGACCATGGAAGTGCACTTCATAGCCCATGGCTTCGACATCAGCGAGTGGAAAAGCATCATTATGCACCTTGGTTTCTTGCAACCCGATCACGTCAGGTTGGTGCTTTTCAATTAAGGCTTGCAGTTGATGTAAACGCGCACGAATACCGTTGATATTAAAGGAGATGATTTTCACGTGTGAGGCTGCCTTTGTTGTCTTATTGAGAGTAAGACACTTTACCAGCTTCGTTCGATGAACGGAAAGGCGGCCTCAATGCAATGCTCGGCAAGTGATGACGAGAATGCGCGGTACGTGAATAAGGGGGAGGTTAGCTTGCGATCGAAAAGGCGCCTAAGCACTCACCTTGACTAAAAATTGCGCCTTCTTGGGTGCAGGGGTCAAAACGCAGTGTCGGTTGAAACAAAACAGGAAGACGATGAAGCAAGTGCTTGAGGATAATGTCCCCGTTGAACTGATGAACCGCGACTTGCCAGTTAGCATGTTTGGGTAAAGAAAAATTAACTATCAATGGCGTTCCTTACTGATTTAAAGGTTGCTGAAGGGGTTTGTGGTTGTGTTTGCGTACGGCGTAAATGGTACCAGTGACGCAGTCTGCCGTTTGTTGCAGCCATATTGGATCTCCATAGGTTTAGAGGTTCGTGATGCTTAACGATATGTGCCGCTCCATGAGCCAGCACCTTGTCAGTCAAGCCATCACCACAGGTAAAGTGATACCAACGCATTATTGTTAACCAATAAATAAGCGTGATAGCAAAAAAGGTATTCAAGTTAACGGGTTATCAATATAGGAAAAAAGCGAAAGTGGAATGTTTCAGAGAGTCTATGCGGAAAATAGCGTGGTCTGTCTCGACTTTGACTTGATGTCTCATGATGCTCCGTATCTAGAGCGCCAACGAGAATACAGTATTGATAGTGAATGTAAAGCATTTTGTTAAAGAATCACGTCACCGTTTAACAGAAACATATTTTTACTCACTGTGCCTTTTTCTGGATATTAATTGGCTGGGTATTAATTGACATATGGGAAAACATATATATGATCTATCATATATAAAAAGTGCGGACTATATTGATGTGTGACACCCTAACGTTTTACAAAGCCTTATCTGAGCCCACTCGGCTTATCTCTCTATTGCTGCTGTCAGAGCACGGTGAACTATGCGTATGCGACCTGATGGAGGCGTTAGCGTTGAGTCAGCCTAAAATCTCACGGCATCTGGCTGAGTTGCGTAAGCACCAATTGGTCGTCGGGGAGCGTCGAGGAAAGTGGGTCTATTACCAGCTTCATCCTGCATTACCCGACTGGATGGTCGGTATTTTACGCGCCACCGCCATCAATAATCCATCGCTACTGGTCTCCGTTCCCTCAGTGATGCAGGGAAAAACGGCTTGTGAGCATCGTCTATAGTTTGCGTGTCGCATTATGATCCGTCTGAGTGGATTCAACGTCAGTCATAACCAAGGATTTTTATTATGTCTCAAACAGAAACCTGTTCCCCGTCGGCTGCCCAAAAAATGGGGTGGCTTGATCGGTATTTAACCGTATGGATTTTCCTCGCCATGGCCATAGGGGTCAGTATAGGGTGGGTGTATCCAGAAGTGGCGACCCTCAGTGAGCGCTTATC
Source organism: Salinivibrio socompensis S35 (assembly GCF_000513715.1). Taxonomy (GTDB): domain Bacteria; phylum Pseudomonadota; class Gammaproteobacteria; order Enterobacterales; family Vibrionaceae; genus Salinivibrio; species Salinivibrio socompensis. The sequence continues at coordinate 18,002 of NZ_AQOD01000104.1, read as the reverse complement.
GGTCGGCAGCACCAATGTGCCGCTGGCGATTGGCTTGATTTTAATGATGTACCACCACTGGCAAAAGTGAATTATCGCTTATTGGGGTCGGTCACGCGTGATAAAAAAGCCATCACGCTGTCGCTGGTCATGAACTGGATTGTCGGCCCTATTCTCATGTTTGCACTGGCGGTGCTGTTTTTGCGCGATGAGCCCGGCTACATGGCGGGGGTGATATTGATTGGCCTTGCACGTTGTATTGCCATGGTCTTGGTGTGGAATGACATCAGTGGCGGTAACAAAGAGTATGGCGCGGCATTGGTCGCACTGAATAGCTTATTTCAGATCGTCACCTACAGTGTAATGGCGTGGCTGTTTATTACCGTTTTGCCACCCATGCTGGGACTACAAAGCTTTGTGGTGGATGTCACCATGGGCGACATCGCGCAAAGTGTGCTGATTTACTTGGGTATTCCTTTTGCAGCGGGTTACCTATCACGTGCCGTGTTGGTCGCTAAAAAGGGTGAGCAATGGTACGAGGATGTCTTTCTGCCACGTATCTCACCGATGACGTTAATCGCTTTGTTGGCGACCATTGTGTTGATGTTTAGCCTCAAAGGGGAAGCGATTATTGCGTTGCCACTCGATGTTTTACGTATCGCCGTACCGCTCATTATCTACTTTGTGTTGATGTTCTTTATTAGCTTCTTTGTGGGCAAAAAACTGGGGATCCCCTATGACCGCAACGCGTCGATTGCATTTACCTCATCAGGTAATAACTTTGAGTTAGCGATTGCCGTGGCGATTGCGGTGTTCGGTATTCACTCTGATCAAGCCTTTGCGGGCGTGATTGGGCCACTGGTTGAAGTGCCTGTGCTGATTGCCTTGGTGAATGTGGCGCTGAGGATGAAACGGCGTTATGACTAGTCAGTTGTCGTCAACGTCGACTATGCCATGCTTGCTTGAGGCATGGCATGATTATGAATCGTCGCTTTATCGTTGGCTAATCAAACAAACCCATGATGACGTGCTGAGTGCCGATGTGTTACAGGAGACCTTTCTACGGGCGTTGCAACACAATGAACAGTTTTGCGCGGTGCAACAGCCGCGCGCCTGGTTGTATCGTACCGCCCATCATTTGTTGATCGACAGGTATAGAAAACAAAACAAAGTATTACTGGTTGAGGATCCTGAGCCACTTCCTGATAGCCGCGATGCGCCGCCAGCGATCACCGGATTAATGGCGTGCCTACCCCAAGCGTTGTGGCGCTTGCCAGACGAACAGCGTGATGTGATTGAGCAATGTGATCTCGGTGGCGTCACTCAGCGTGATTATGCCGACTCTCATCAACTTTCACTGCCGGCGGTTAAATCACGCATTCAGCGTGCGCGACAGCATTTGCGAGAAATACTGCTGGCGCAGTGCAACATTCAGTTCGATGAACACCATCGGATATGTTGCCATTTGCGAGATTCAGACTGATTTTTTTGCATCCTTTTTAGCCCTCGTCCGTCTTATCTATAACGAGCGCTGATGACCTTCAAACCATCAGCGCGTTAACACACGATAAGAGGACGCAGTATGTTTGAAGTTTTTACCTATTTTGCCGATTGGCTCGCTTATCAACTTATCGGGCTATCGTCGGATACGCGGCTGGGCGAGGCAGTTCACTTTTTTATTGAAGACACCACCAAAATCCTCGCGCTGTTGATCGTGATGATTTATGTCATTGCGCTTTTCCGTGCGTCACTCAAGGTTGAGCGTGTTCGTGATTACTTAGCAGGCAAAAAGCGCTTCTTTGGTTATGCCTCGGGGAGCTTTTTCGGCGCAATCACCCCTTTTTGTTCGTGTTCGAGCATTCCGGTTTTTCTTGGCTTTACTTCGGCAGGGATCCCGCTTGGGATCACCATGGCCTTTCTCATCACTTCTCCGCTAATTAACGAAGTGGCCATTCTGCTGCTATTCAGTCTTTTGGGGTGGGAGTTTACCCTTGCGTATGTGGCATTGGGGATCACCATTGGCATCGTGAGTGGCTGGTTTTTAGATGCCATCGGCGCGCAGCGTTGGTTACAGCCATTCGCGTCTAATGCGATGGAAAAGGCGCAAGCACAATCCGATTCATCAACTACTTCACCAACCCAAGCATCACCGTCGAGTGCGTCGCCGATCTCACTGAATGCTCGCCATCAGTTCGCTAAACAAGAAATGAAAGACATTGTTGGGCGCATTTGGAAATGGGTGTTTATTGGTGTGGGTATTGGTGCGGCATTGCACGGCTTTGTCCCCGATGGCTGGATTGAATCCCACCTAGGGGCGGGGCAATGGTGGTCGGTGCCCGCCTCGGTGTTTATCGGGATCCCTCTGTATTCGAACGCGACAGGGGTTATTCCGATCATGGAAAGTTTGCTACGCAACGGCTTGCCATTGGGCACCACGCTAGCGTTTTGTATGAGCACCGTCGCGGCCAGTGTCCCTGAGTTTGTGATGCTAAAGCAGGTGATGCAGTGGCGCCTACTCGCGATCCTGTTTGCGCTTTTACTGACTGGGTTCACGGTGACAGGATGGGTCTTTAATTTACCTTTTTGGCAATTTTAGGAGAAAACAATGAAACAATTTAAAGTACTGGGATCAGGCTGTGCTAATTGCACGAATACAGCAGAAAAGATAGAAGCGATTGCGGCAGACCAGAGTATCGATGTTTCAGTTGAAAAAATCACCGATCTTGAAACCATGATGGCTTATAGCGTGATGTCGACACCGGCGGTGGTGATGGATGAGCAAGTGGTCCATGCTGGCGGTGTGCCCAGTGACGAGATGATTAAACAATGGTTGCTCTAGTCTAACAAACGTCAACACATTGAGACGTCCCCAAGCAGTCCATCCCACGGGCTGCTTTTTTTCTTCCCAGACAATCACAATTAAACTTTTATGACAGCTTTCTGCGGTGCTTGCATTTTTATGTGTGAGTCATAATATACGCATATCCATATGTACATGTAAAAAGCGTAATGAGAGAGCGTATGTTGCCTCATCAGTTTTTCAAATTATTGGCCGATGAAACACGCGTGCGGTGTTTGCTGTTGATTGCCCGTGAAAGGCAGTTATGTGTGTGCGAGCTGACCGAGGCACTGGATACTTCGCAGCCGAAGATCTCGCGCCATTTGGCGCAGCTGCGTGCCAGCGGGGTATTAGTCGATACGCGCCAAGGACAGTGGGTGTTTTATCGCTTAGCGCCCGATTTACCCGGTTGGATGCGCAAACAAATTCAGGGCTTGGTGGACTCCAACTGCCTAAAAGACACTTATCAAGACGATATCACGCGGCTTGCCAAGATGGCATCACGCCCAACTTGCTGCGTATAAAGGAGAGAGTTATGACAATTAAAGTCGGAATTAATGGGTTTGGTCGAATTGGCCGTTTGGCATTACGTGCAGCATTTGACTGGCCAGAGCTCGAATTTGTCCACATTAATGATGTGGCGGGAGATACGGAAACGCTGGCGCATTTGCTGGAGTTTGATTCGGTGCAAGGGCGCTGGCACCACGCGGTGAGTGCGGAAGGTAACCGCATCCAGATTAACGGCCAAACACTGACCACAAGCCAAGAAAAAGCGATTGATGCGGTCGATTGGTCAGGTTGTGATGTGGTGATTGAGGCAACCGGAAAACACCGTGACGCGGATTTGCTGCAACACTACTTAGACCAAGGCGTAAAGCGCGTGGTGGTCTCCGCACCGGTTAAAGACGAACGTGTAGCGAATATCGTGGTGGGGGTGAATGACGCGATTTTTGACCCCAGCAAACACCAAATCGTTACCGCGGCGTCGTGCACCACGAACTGCTTGGCACCGATTGTGAAAGTGATCCATGAAAAGCTGGGGATTGCGCAATCGACCTTTACCACCATTCATGATTTAACCAATACCCAGACCATTTTGGATGCCCCACATAAAGACTTACGTCGCGCCCGCGCCTGTGGCATGAGCTTGATCCCGACCACCACAGGATCGGCGAAAGCGATTGTGGAAATTTTCCCGGATCTGGAAGGTAAGATTAATGGTCACGCGGTACGTGTCCCCCTCGCTAACGCGTCACTGACGGATGTGATTTTTGATGTGGAAACCGATACCACTGCCGACGAGGTGAACGCATTGTTACAAGACGCTGCGGACGGCGAACTGAACGGCATTCTTGGCTTTGAGGCACGCCCGTTGGTCTCGATTGATTACCGTGGCGATCAGCGCTCCACCATTATTGATGGTTTATCGACCATGGTGGTGGGTAAACGTATGGTCAAAGTCTATGCGTGGTATGACAACGAAATGGGTTATGCCACGCGCACCGCAGAGCTGGTACGCAACGTCGGCGGTATTTAAGGAGTTTTGAGATGACACACCCTACCTGGCGGTTACCTCTGGATACTGGAGGGTTGATTCTTACACCGTGTCCGGGAACCAAACAAGTGACGCTGCGTGACAGTATTGCGCAACTTAAAACGCAAGGCGTGACTGTCGTGGTGACGGCGCTAAGTCAAGACGAGATGCACGCACAAGGCGTGAATGATTTAGCCGCGCATGTTGAAGCCTTGGGGCTGCAGTGGTTCCATACGCCGATAGAAGATGACTGTGCACCAGATGACGCTTTTCATGCACGCTGGCAGCATATATCGCCGTCATTACACCAAGCATTAAAACGTGGTGAAGACATTGCGATGCATTGCTTAGGCGGTTCAGGACGAACAGGGCTATTGGCCGCGCATCTTTTATTAGAAAAAGGGTGGCAACTAGACGATATCATCACCCATGTTCAAGCGCTTAGACCGGGTGCATTCACAAAAGAAAACCAGTTGGTATACATCCGAGATATTGCTAATCAATAACATCAACACGCGCCATTTTGTATGGCGCGATTGCAGAGACTCATCATGCTTGCTCAACTGACTCAACCGGTGCGCCAGTACATGCTGGTCACCTTTAACTACTGGAATTTCACCATCACTGACGGCGCTCTCCGAATGTTGGTGGTGTTGTACTTTTATGACCTAGGCTACGGCACCTTAGAAATCGCGTCGCTATTTTTTGTTTTACGAATTTTTTGGTGTGGTGACTAATCTCGTTGGGGGCTGGCTCGGTGCGTCGTTAGCTCAATCGCACCATGAATATTGGCCTGGGTATGCAAATTGTGGCGCTTGCCATGTTGGCCGTGCCAGCCGCTTGGCTGACCATTCCCTGGGTGATGGCGGCTCAGGCGCTGTCAGGGATTGCCAAAGACCTCAATAAAATGAGTGCCAAAAGTGCGATCAAAACCCTGGTGCCAGAAGACGCACAAGGGGCGCTGTTTAAATGGATTGCCATCCTCACCGGCTCGAAGAACGCACTGAAAGGCGTGGGCTTTTTTATTGGTGGTGCACTGCTCGCATGGATTGGTTTTCAATACGCGGTGGCGGCGATGGCCGCTGTATTGAGTTTGGTGTTTATCGGCAGTTTGGTATCGCTCCATGCCGATTTGGGTAAAGCTAAAAGTCAGCCTAAGTTTTCGGAAATTTTTTCTAAATCGCGCAGCGTCAATATTCTCTCAGCGGCACGCATGTTCCTCTTTGGTGCCCGGGATGTCTGGTTTGTGGTGGCGTTGCCGATTTATTTAGGCACCACATTCGGCTGGAGCCACAGTATGGTTGGCGGCTTTCTTGCACTTTGGGTGATGGGTTACGGCGTGGTGCAAGGTATAGCGCCTAAAATTACCGGTAGTCAGACGGAGCATTCTCCGGGCGGTAAAGCGGCGCTGGGTTGGGCGCTGGGACTTGCTGTGGTGACTGGCGTGATTGCCTATGCAATTGGCGAGCAGTGGCATCCACAAGGGTGATTATTGTCGGACTGATGCTGTTCGGAGCGATCTTTGCCGTTAATTCCTCGCTGCATTCTTACTTGATAGTGAGCTATGCCAACGGCGATGGGGTGTCGCTTGATGTGGGTTTTTATTATATGGCGAATGCAATGGGGCGCTTAATTGGCACGGTGTTGTCAGGCTGGGTTTTCCAAGTCTGGGGATTAGTGGCTTGTTTGTGGGTCTCGTTCGTATTTTTGCTGATCACCACGGTGATTTCACTGTGGTTACCTCAATCACACGCCTTAGAGGAAAAAGTATAAACGAATAGTAAAGGGAAGCGCCGTTACTTCCCTTTATTTAATTATTGCCGTTACTGACGCATCATGCTAGAAATCTTCTTTTGAAGCGCTTCGTCTTCCCGTGCCATACGGAAAATATTGTTATAGTCTTCGACAGATAGACCCGTGCTTTCAATCGCTTGCACCATTTCTTTTCTTGTTTTATCCATTAGCTCTTTTGCTTCTTTTTCATCAGAAACATTTTCACGGATACTTTCGTAATTCTTGGAAATAGATTCAACTTTCTCAGCGGCGTGGGTATATTTTATCACCATTTGTTCCGTCACCTGGCTGGGAGACGTTACATTACTCTCATTCATGGCATAGCTGGGTAGACTTGCCGATACAGTGAATACAAATGCTAATGTCGCTAATAAACGTTTCATGTATTTTCTCCTCTATAATTTACTATTGACTGTAAAATAAAATGTTATTGGCGGTCAAACTCTCGAATATCTGTAATATGATTTTTGACAAAGACATGACATTAGTGCAACGCATAAATAGCGTTAGGGCCTTTTTTATATATAACGTTCAAAAAATACGACGTTGGTGGTTTATCTGATTTTTTTCTTGCTTTTTATACAATAAAAGGCAAGAGAAAATCTTGCCTTTTAATAAAAAACTATATTATTCAGTATACTTACTGCGCTGTCTCCATCATGCCGGAGATCTTCTGTTGCAGTTCTTGATCTTCTCGTGCCATACGAAAGATATTGTTATATTCTTCAATTGAAAGGCCAGTTGCTTCAATCGCTTGTGCCATTTCTTTTTGCGTTTCTGCCATCAGCGCTTTGGCTTGCTCCTCGTCACTAATACTTTCGAGCTTGCTATTGTAATCTTTTGAAATTTCAACGACTTTATCAGCAGCTTTAGCATAGTTGCTTACCACTTGGTCAGTCAGTTGGTTTGCTGACAGTTCGGTTGTCTCATTGGCGGCATAAGTTGGCAGGCTGGCTGCAACAATAAATGCAAAAGACAGGGTCGCTAGTAAACGTTTCATCAACTTTCTCCTTTTATTCGTCACGAGTCACTCTAAAAGAAATCGTGATTAAAGGTCAAATAGCTAAAAGACAATAACGAATGAATTGACAAAATCATGACATTAGCAGCGTTGTGAGGATTGCTCAGCTTTTTCGAATAACTCCAACAATCGGGTCTGCCGACATTACCGTCGATGCTTCATATACTGTGCTCAGAAAGAAAGGAGGACCTATGGGAAAACTGATTGACGGTATTTGGCACGATGTATGGTATGACACCAAAGCATCAGGCGGGCGTTTTGTTCGTGAAGATGCTGGATTCCGACATTGGATAACCGCGAACGGTGAAGCTGGCCCAAGCGGGGATGCGGGTTTTAAAGCAGCGTCTGATCGTTATCATCTCTATGTGTCTCTCGCTTGCCCGTGGGCACATCGCACCTTGATTATGCGTCATCTGAAAGGGCTTGAATCCCATATCGGCGTGACTGTTGTTGCGCCCGAAATGCTGGAGCACGGCTGGACGTTTTCCAAGCCAGAGCCATTGTATGGATACGACTATGCCCATCAGCTCTATACCCACGCGAAGCCTGACTACACAGGTCGAGTCACCGTACCGATTTTATGGGATAAGCAAACCCAGACGATTGTCAGTAATGAATCCGCCGACATTATTCGAATGTTTAATTCGGCCTTTAATGACATTACGGGTAATCATGACGATTATTACCCAGAAAACCTGCGTGCAGCGGTCGATCAGTGGAATGAATTTGTATACCCGAACGTAAACAACGGCGTGTATAAATGCGGCTTTGCCACCCAACAAGAGGCTTATGAAGACGCCTTTGATCAGCTCTTTAGTGCGCTAACGGTGTTGGACGATCATTTAAGCCGTCATCGTTATCTGGCTGGGAATCAGATCACAGAAGCAGACTGGCGATTATTTACCACCTTAATCCGTTTTGACCCGGTATACGTGGGCCACTTTAAATGCAACAAGCAACGTATCGCCGATTACTGTCACTTATTCTGTTATATGAAAGAGTTATTCCAAGTGCCAGGGGTGGCAGAGACGGTCGATATGCATCATATCAAAACCCACTATTACTACAGCCATGGCAACATCAACCCAACACGGATCGTACCCAAAGGCCCAGAGCAAGATTTGTGGTTACCGCATGGCCGAGCGGCCTTGAGTAGATAACGAATAGACGATGTCGTTTAGTACATGTCGTTTGATAGAACGAGCAAGGGCCAGCAAATGCTGGCCCTTTAAATAATGGTGGTGGAGGAAGGATTCGAACCTTCGAAGGCTGAGCCGTCAGATTTACAGTCTGATCCCTTTGACCACTCGGGAACTCCACCACGGAGACTTGCTTTGTAAAATGGTGGTGGAGGAAGGATTTGAACCTTCGAAGGCTGAGCCGTCAGATTTACAGTCTGATCCCTTTGACCGCTCGGGAACTCCACCACGCGATTGAGGCGAATCTTACCAAACCGACTGGATCTGTAAAGGGTTTTCTTAATCTCAGATCGCGGTTGGTGTTTTTTTCAACGTCTTGCGGCCAAAATCAGCGATAAGCGTCGTTTTTGTCGCTTTTTGAAACCTGCCTGAGTTTTCACAGTCTGAGTGCTATGTGGCTAAATCTCGGAATTGGATGTAATAACGATAAAAAACAATGTCTTTACAATTCTTTAAGGACAAAAAAACGTAGATCAGTACACTGGTGCTATTCAAATAATAAGGTGTCATGCAATGAAAAAATGGATGCTATTGGGCGTCGCTGTGTTGGCGGGGATCGCGTACTGGCAGTTTGGTGACTCGGCGTCATCTAACGGTGAGACATCAGCGCCAACACCCAGCGCTCGCGCTGTGGATGTGATGACCGCGCCGGTAGAAACCCAATCTATTTCACCGTCTCTGTCGTTAGTGGGGAACGTCAAAGCTCATCAACAGATCAGTATTGAATCGGAAGTGTCGGCACGTATTGAAACCGTCCACGTACAACCTGGGGAAACGGTTGAAAAGGGCGCGCCTTTGGTGACCTTTAACCGCGCCAAAGCACAAGCCGCGGTGCTGGAAGCGTCGGCATACTTAAATGATGAGGTGCGTAAACTTAAAGAATACAATAAGTTGGTGCAGCGTGGCGCATTAACGCAAACCGAGCTGGAAGCTCAACAAGCCAGTGTCAATATTGCCAAAGCGCGGTTGCAATCGGCGCAATCTGATTTAGATGATCACCGTTTAACGGCACCGTTTTCCGGACGTATTGGTTTGTTTGATCTTAGCGTCGGTCAGCGAGTAGACGTTGGCGAAACCCTGTTCAGCCTCGATAATTTGTCGCGAATGAACTTGGATATTCAAGTCCCAGAGCAGTATTTCAGCCGTTTGTATCCTGATATGCCGGTGACCGTGACATCACAAGCCTGGCCTGATCAAACCTTTAACGGTGAGATCCGAGTCGTCGACTCGCGCATCAATCAAGACGCTTTGTCTGTCGGTGTTCGTGTCGCACTGGCTAACCCTGAGCGTCAATTACAACCCGGTATGTTAATGGAAGCTAAATTGGCCCTACCGCAACAGCAAGCGGTGATAGTCCCGGTACAAGCGTTGCAGTATTCCGGCACCCGCCGTTATGTGTTTCGCGTTGATGATGAAGGTATTGCGCATCGCACAGAAATTACCCTTGGCGCACGCATTGATAACCAAGTGGTGGTGAGTAAAGGACTTGAACCGGGCCAAAACATCGTTATACAAGGCTTGGTGAACATGCGCGATGGCGCACAAGTATCAGTGTTAAATGCAGAAGCGCCGAAAAACCAAAAAGATGACCAAAGCCGCGTCGATGAGACCGCGTCTGAGACGGAGGCCAGCTAATGTGGTTATCTGATGTGTCGGTGAAACGACCGGTGATGGCGGTTGTCTTGAGTTTACTGCTATGCGTGTTTGGGGCGGTCTCTTTCTCCACCTTGTCGGTGCGTGAGATGCCGGATATTGATAGCCCGGTGGTGAGTATTTACACCGGGTATTCGGGCGCGTCGGCAAGCATCATGGAAAGCCAAGTCACGCAGTTGATTGAAGATGAGCTGTCCGGGATCAGCGGAATTGATGAAATTACGTCAGTCAGTCGTAACGGCTCGTCACGTATCATGGTGGAATTTAACCTCGATCATCCCTTGACCGAAGGGGTGAGTGATGTGCGCGATGCGGTGGCGCGTGCGCAAGGTGGATTGCCCGATGATGCCAATGATCCGATTGTGTATAAAGATAACGGCACCGGTGAGGCAGCGATATACATCAACCTAGCGTCATCGGAAATGGATCGCAACCAGCTCACCGAATACGCCAGCGCACCCTGGAAGACAGATTCAGTTTGATCTCCGGCGTCAGCTCGGTCGATCTATACGGCGCGTTATACAAGGTGATGTATGTCAAGCTGGATCCGACCCAGATGGCAGGACATGGGGTCACGACCCAAGATATCCTCGATGCATTGCGGGAGGAAAATCTAGAAAGCCCGGGCGGGGAGATCCGCAATGACGTGATGACCATGCCGGTGCGTAGCGATCGTTTATATCGTGATGCGGAAGATTTTAAACAGCTGGTGGTACGGACCACGGCCGATGGCACGGGGATTTATTTGTCGGACGTCGCGGACGTGGCGATTGGTTCGCGTAATGAAGATGCGACATACAAAAATAATGGTATCAACAACCTTAGCTTGGCCTTGATCCCACAATCCGATGCCAACCCGCTCGATATCTCCGATCGTGCCCACAAGCTCGTCGATGATATGCAGGCGTTTCTCCCTGAAGGTACGCGCCTTTGGGTGGATTACGACACCACCATATTTATTGAGCGCTCGATAGAGGAGGTGTACAGCACGCTCTTTATTACTGGTGCGTTGGTGGTGCTGGTGTTGTATCTCTTTATTGGCCAAGCCCGCGCGACGCTCATTCCAGCGGTGACCGTGCCGGTGTCATTGATTTCGGCCTTTATCGTCGCCTCGGCACTGGGATTTTCGATTAATCTTCTCACCTTAATGGCATTGATCTTAGCGATTGGGTTAGTGGTGGATGATGCCATCGTGGTGGTGGAAAATATCTTCCATCATTTACAGCAGGGCGATAAGCCGTTGGTGGCCGCGTATCGCGGTGCGCGCGAGGTTGGTTTTGCGGTGATTGCGACCACGGCGGTGCTGGTGATGGTGTTCTTACCCATTACCTATATGGACGGCATGATAGGAAAGCTTTTTACCGAGTTTGCGGTGATGCTGGCCGTGACCGTGCTGTGTTCATCCTTGATTGCCCTGACGCTGACACCGGTGCTGGGCAGCAAGCTGCTGCGCTTAAATGTGTCATCTAGTCCGATCAACCGCATTATGACGCGCGGGTTTGATCGGCTTGAAAACTATTATCGGCGCGCTTTAGCCACGTACTGCGTTGGCGCTGGATGGCCCCGTTGGTGATTTTACTTTGTCTTGGCGGTAGTGGGGCGTTAATGCAATCTTTACCGTCTCAGCTGGTGCCGCAAGAAGACCGTGGTGTACTGTTAGCCTTTGTGAAAGGCGCAGAAGGCACCGCTTACAACCGTATGGTGGGCAATATAGAGCAAATTGAGCAGCGCTTGATGCCATTGGTGGAAGCAGGCACGTTAAGCTCAGTGAGTTTGCAAACGCCTGCCTTTGGGGGGCGGTGCCGGTGATCAAACCGGCTTTGTGATCATGCTATTGCCGGATTGGGATGAGCGCGATCGCTCAGCACAAGCCATTCTTGGTGAAGTACGCGAGGTCCTTAATGGCGTGCCAGATGTGCAAGTCTTTCCGTTTGCGCCTGGCTTTGGTGGCCGAAGCTCTGAGCCCGTACAGTTTGTGCTCAGTGGTCCAGATTACCCTGAGCTTCATGACTGGGCTGAAAAGCTGGGTGAAATGGGTCGCGAAGCGGGCATGATTGACAGTCCCGATTACGACTACAGTCAAAATACGCCAGAGCTAGTCGTGAAAGTGGATCGTCGCCGTGCGTCTGAATTAGGTATTTCGGTACGGGATGTATCAGACACCTTGGAGGTCATGTTAGGTGGCCGGGCACAGACCAGCTATGTGGATCGGGGTGAAGAATATGATGTGTATATCCGTGGCGATGAAAATGCGTTTAGCAGCAAGAGTGATCTTAGCCGTATTTACATGCGCAGCCGTAGCGGTCAATTAGTCTCGCTTGATGCGGTGACCACCGTGGAAGAAACGGCGTCAGCGCAGCGTTTAAGCCATACTAATAAACAAAAATCGATTACCTTATCGGCGCACTTAGGTGAAGACGTGACCCTGGGTCAAGCGCTTGATTATCTCGATTCCGCGGCGGCCGAGACGCTGCCTGCGGATATTTCGGTGGGCTACTCGGGGGAGTCGAAAGACTTTCGTGACAACCAAACCAGCGTGCTGGTGGTATTTGGTTTAGCCCTTTTGGTGTCTTACTTGGTGTTAGCGGCGCAATTTGAAAGCTTCATCAACCCCTTGGTGGTGATGTTGACCGTGCCGATGGGGATGCTGGGTGGCTTTTTAGGCCTGTGGCTGACCAACCAAGGGATCAATATTTATAGCCAAATTGGCTTAATTATGCTGATTGGGATGGTGACCAAAAACGGCATTTTGATTGTGGAGTTCGCTAACCAATTACGTGACCGTGGCATTGCGTTTGAAAAAGCGATTATCGATGCGTCAGTGCGTCGCTTGCGGCCGATTTTAATGACAGCATTTACCACCTTGGCAGGGATGATCCCGCTTATCCTCTCAACCGGCGCGGGGGCCGAAAGCCGTATTGCGGTCGGGACGGTGATCTTCACCGGAATGGCGTTTGCGACCTTTGTGACCTTGCTGGTGATCCCGGCGATGTATCGCTTACTCTCGGTGCATACCCACTCGCCCGAGTATGTGGCTCAGGAGTTAGAGAAAGCGCTCGCGGTAGAAACCGTGCATCGGACCAGTCATGGAGAGTTTGATACCCATCCGCATGATGAAACGCATAAATAACTGACGTTTTTACTCTCGAAACGAAACCGCCTCATTGCGAGGCGGTTTTTTTGATCGCTTGTCGCTACTAGCGAGTTAGCGCAGTTTCGCGTTTTCGGCTTGTTTTTGCTGCAACGCGGCTTGCACGTCCGCTTGGTTGGCCAGATAGTCATCCAGACCACGCTGACGCAAATGACACGCGGGGCACTCACCACAACCAGCGCCTTTCATGCCGTTATAACAGGTCAGAGTATGGTCGCGCACAAAGTCTAGTGCGTGATACTGATCGGCCAATGCCCACGTCTCGGCTTTATTCAGCCACATCAGTGGTGTGACTAACGCGAGTTGTCTGTCCATGCCGCGTTCAAGGGCTTGCTGCATCGATTGAATAAAATCGTTGCGACAATCCGGGTAGCCAGAGAAGTCGGTTTCGCAGACACCGGTGATCACCGCCTCTGCGCCAATTTGATAGGCGTAGATGCCCGCCAAAGTCAAAAACAAGATATTACGTCCCGGCACAAATGAATTGGGTAGGCCGTTTTCGTTCAGCGCGTTAGAAACGGGAATGTTGTCGCGTGTGAGCGAGCTAATGGCCAGTTCATTGAGCAAGCCAACATCCAACACCTTGTGCGCACTGACTTTGCGGCTTGCAGCAATCTCACGGGCAACGTCAATTTCTTGCTTGTGGCGCTGGTTATAGTCGAAAGTCAGACAATGAACTTCGTCGTACTCTGCCTGCGCTTGAATCAAACAGGTGGTTGAATCCTGTCCTCCGCTAAATACCACAACGGCTTTTTTCATCGGTTTGTCCTTTGGCGGTGCTACTGACCCAGTGTTACATAGAGCACGGATGGTACCCCTGTGCAGTATCGACAGCAAGCCAGACGCGATGACGCAATCCGTTAGTCGGCACGCAATTTATATCCTCGTCGTTTGCTAAGCTACGCCTTTATGGTTGATTTATAGAGGGCACTCGTGAGTCATGGACGTACTCGAACCGCAAACTATTCCCCACATGTGCCGTACACCCATCTCGGGCATTTTCGTCAGAGTGTGTCACCCTGATCACATCGACGCTGCCTCGGTGCGAGAAAGTAAAGACAGACCGAACGGTCGGTATAATCGTCAGGGTGAAAGTGCGCTGTATTTGACCGAGAGTGCAGAGAGTGCGCGCGTGGCAATGCAAAAGTACGTCAGCCAGATCACAACCCCAAGGGTGCTTGTGCGGTATCAGGTTGACCCCTGTGAGTTGGTGGATTTGCGTCATCCTGAACTACAGCAATACAAAGCCTTATCCATCGTTGACTGGCAAGCCGCCTTAGCAAATGGCGAATCACCATCCAGTTGGTTGGTGGCCGATAAGCTCAGAAGCGGCAATGAAATTGGCTTGATTGATCCGTCGCGAAAAGATCCCAGCACTTGGCATGTCACCTTGTTTCGCTGGAATGCCCCAGGCGCGCCGTCCGTGACCAGAGTGGGCGAGCCTGAAGAGATTTTTTTGAAATGACGGTCGCTGATAAGGCGAATCAAAAAACTTTTTCAGTGATACTTAAGTGCTACAATGCTGATACTTAAATACCACTATTTGGGCGAGCGATGAAAGTAGAACTTGTAACCACACTGAAGCGTCAGGCAACCAAAATTTTGTCTGAACTGAAGGCGAACAAAGAGCCTGTTTTGATCACTGAGCACGGTAAGCCTTCAGCGTACTTATTAAGCGTGGATGATTATGAATTAATGCAGCGCCGTCTCGCTATCTTGGAAGGGATCGCCCGTGGCGAGCGTGCGATCACCGAAGAGAAGCGCTTGAGTCATCATGATGCCAAGGAACAAATGTCCAAATGGCTCAAATAGTTTGGACTGAGCCTGCGTTGGCGGATCTGAATGACGTTGCTGAATATATTGTGCTGGACAATATGGTAGCGGCGAAAGCGCTAGTGCAAGCGGCCTTTGCCGCAGTGGAGCGGTTAGCGCTTTTTCCTGATTCTGGTCGGGTGCCACTTGAACTACCGTACTTGAATTACCGAGAGGTGGTGGTGAACCCTTGTCGTATTTTCTATAAGCAAGAAGAAGACACGGTGTTTATCTTATTCGTCATGCGTTCAGAGCAGGATCTGCGTAAGTTCTTACTATCGCGTTAATTTGTCATCACTCTCAAAAAAATTTCTATTAATAACTGACTGCGCGTCAGGCAACGCGCAGTGCTCGTCTCCATGTTTACTATTTCGCCACAAAGGCTTTTAACCCTTCGAGCGTTTCGGCTGGGATAGGGCAGCTTTACCGGTTTTAAAATACGCAATAGACAATCAAAGCCTCGCCTTCGGCCACACAGCGTTCTTGATTGTGACTGTAGATTTCATACTTCATCGCATTAGCGTTTTTCTTGAATATCCTCCACCCAAGCGACGGTGGTGATGGTGTCTGGGTACACCAAAGGGGCGCGATAATCGCAGCGGGTTGAGCCGACTACGGGGCCAACATGCAGTCGTTTGGCTAACTCAAACACTTCCAGCTTTTCAAGCATCACCACCCGCACATCTTCAAAATAGCGAAAGTACACGGTGTTATTAATGTGTTGCAGTGCATCCATGTCGTTCCAGACAATCGCCTGCGTATGAGAGAGCGGGTAGTTTTCTACTGGGATATTTGCCACAAGACAATCCTCCTTAATTGTGTGTCTTGATTGCACACCAAGCCTAGTGACAAGACAAGTAGGGCAAGTATAAATACGGAGCTTGGTCTAACAATTACGTAACAAAATGAATAAAGTGACAACGCGGGGATCAAGGTGTGTGGCTATAATCGACTAATGTGGCCGCAAACAGATTCTGGTATGATACGCCCCCCTTTTTGGCCTTGCTTAGACTTGGCTTTATTTACTTTTGCTGTGGATACGACTTTGACTGATACCGCTTTTTCCTCGCTCGCGTTACCTGCTGATTTACTTGATAACTTAGCAACGCTGGGTTATACCGAAATGACGCCCATTCAGGCGCAGAGCTTACCGTCTGTGCTTAATGGTAAAGACATTATTGCGCAAGCCAAAACCGGCTCGGGGAAAACGGCGGCGTTTGGATTGGGCGTGTTAGCCAAGCTAAACGTGAAGCGTTTTCGCATTCAATCACTGGTGTTGTGTCCTACACGTGAGCTGGCCGAGCAAGTGGCGGTAGAGATGCGTAAATTGGCGCGTGGTCGCCACAATGTCAAAGTACTGACCCTGTGTGGCGGTGTATCGATTGGCCCACAAATTGGCTCATTGGAGCATGGTGCACACATTATTGTCGGCACTCCGGGGCGCGTGGACGATCATCTGCGTAAAGGCACACTGCGCCTCGATGACGTTGATACCCTGGTGCTGGATGAAGCCGATCAAATGCTGGATATGGGCTTTCAGGATACCTTAGATGCCATCATTGCGGACGTACCCACTCAGCGTCAAACCTTATTATTCAGCGCGACCTTCCCGCCGGCGATAAAAACGATTGCTCAGCGCGTGTTAAGTCACCCTGTATCGGTGAAAGTGGAAGAACCCCAGACACAAAGCACGATCACCCAATACGTTTATAAAGTTGATGGCAATCCACAGCGCTATGAAGCACTCAAGCTGCTGTTGCTAAATTTCCAGCCAGAAAGCTGTGTGGTGTTTTGTAATACCAAAGCACAAACCCAACAAGTGTGTGATGACTTAGAAGACGATGGTTTTAGCGCCGTCGCCTTGCATGGTGATATTGAACAGCGTGGCCGTGAGCGCACCTTGGTAAAATTTGCCAACAAAAGTGCCTCAGTGCTGGTGGCCACCGATGTGGCAGCACGAGGGTTAGATATTGATGATATGGATATGGTGATCAACTATCAGCTTGCCCACGATCCGCAAACCCATGTTCACCGCGTCGGCCGCACCGGTCGTGCTGGCAAAAAAGGCGTGGCATGTTCGCTGTATAACGATGCCGAGCAATATAAACTGGCATTGATTGGCGATCAGTATGAGCGCGATTTTCTCCCCGAAGCCCTCCCGCCGCAGCATTTGCTCAATACTGCGCCTTACCAGCCTGAGATGGCAACCTTGATGATTGATTCAGGCAAGAAGCAAAAAGTACGCGCGGGTGATATTTTAGGCGCACTAACCGGTCAAGACGGCATTGACGGTAAGCAGGTCGGAAAAATCAATGTACTCGACAATGTGGCGTTTATTGCTGTGTCGCAATCCAATGTTAAAGCCGCATTGCGTAAGCTCAATGATGGAAAAGTTAAAGGCCGCACCATCCGCGCCCGCCGGATTTAGGCTTTACAGTGAGACATAGATTAGCTTGCTAAGCAGCTAAATTAACCGCAATGATCCCATTGGCGTAGGTGACACAAGCCCCGGTAAGATGTCAACAATAATGCACTATGCCAACGGGCGCCTGTCACGATCAGCGTCAATTTTAACCTCCATGGTGGACTGCACCACGTTGCAATCTGCGGAAGAGATTATTCCTGTTATCCGTTCTTGCACGCACTTCACACTTCAGCCAGTGCTCACCTAACGATGACAACAAACCTATCCAAAAATCTGGCCTATTGCGTAGAATGCATCGCCATGATTCTTGGCTGGCGGACAATGCGGTGGGGTATAAACTCGTTAGACTGACTGAACTCATGGCCTATGAGTTTGGACAAGTAGAGGGCGATATCGAGGCGCTTAATGAGCGTGACCTTGGTAATGTGATGCCCGATGGGGTGAGCGTTTCACAATTTAAAGAAACGCTGAGTAGTGGTGAAGTCGCACTATTGACTGATACGCCAGCGCGCCCAGCGATGGTGCATGACAGCGTGAATAGGATCTGGTCTCTCTCGCCAGATACTGAAACGACCCTCTCACCACAAATGCGTTC
>NZ_AQOD01000103.1 GCF_000513715.1 Salinivibrio socompensis S35 | reverse complement strand
AAGCCATCGGCAGACCTGCTTTTCGGATATTTCGCTTGCATGGTTTTAATCAGCTCAGCGCTGTCTTTGCTGTTTGCTTTCGCTTCGGCAAAGTCTTTCAAATATTGCTGAGCAAAGGTAATGGTGTCAGCGTTCAGTGCCGTGCCCGCTGTCATGTGGCCTGGGATCACCACGTTAGGCTTCAGTGCTGCCATTTCATCTAGCTGTGCGGCCCAACCTTCACGTGCTTGGTCAGATTGTGCGTCTGCCATCCAAAGGTGGACGTTGCCATACACGGCGACATTACCCAGGATCGCTTTGTTGCCCGGGATCCAAAGATACGGACGGTGCGCCAAGTCACCTTTGGCACCATGGATTTCAATTTTTCGGCCATCCAGTGTCAATGATGAACGCGTATAAGCGGCAGGCACAATCGGGGTTTGCGGTGCGTTATCACCCATTTTTGGGGTCCAAAATGCCATTTTACCGTCCAGCTTTTCGGCAATCGTGGCGCGTACTGCCGGTGTGGTGATCACTTTTGCGTCAGGGAACATACCGTGCAGCACTTCGGCACCAAAGTAATAATCGGGATCCGCTTGGCTGACAAAGATGGTGGTCAGTTCTTTGCCTGAGTCCAATACTTTGGCGGCAATGCGCAATGCGTCTGCTTTGGTAAAGCCCGTATCAACCACCATGGCTTCGGTCTCGCCATACACTAAGGTTGAGTTTACGTGGAAGCTGTTACCATCCGCGTTATACACGTCTAGGTTTAAGGGTTCAGCATTATTTGCTGCCATCGCGCTACCCGTTAGTAATAAAGAGGCGGCTAGAGTTTTTATCAATTTCATCGTCGTGCTCCGTTGTTTTGCATTCGGTGTTGAGATGCTGTGCAGTTTACGGGCTCGACTTGTTCATATATATAGCTAATAATTTACATCATTATTTCATAATTCGAGCATATAAACTGTTCGTACCGCCTTACGAACGGCTAGCTCTTAAGCATAGATGAGATTGACATGGATACACTAACTGCAGCCCGAGTGCTGATTGATGTGGCACTGACGCAAAGTTTTACCGCCACTGCCGAGCGGCTCGAGATGTCGCGCCCTATGGTGACTCGCCACGTCGAAGCGCTAGAAGACTGGCTAGGCATACGCTTATTGCAGCGTACCACGCGCAAAGTATCGTTAACTTCCGCCGGCGAGCAAAGCTTGCCGCAACTGGAACAATGGGTTGAGCAGGCCAATGCATTGACACAGCAATGGCAACAAGATGCGGGCTTGACCGGCAAAGTGCGGGTGGCCACCAGTATGTCGTTTGGCTTTGCGCAACTGATCCCCGCCGTCAAGCCCTTTATGGCCGCTAACCCCGAGGTAGAAGTGGATATAGAGGTGCAAGATAAGGCGGCCGATTTGATTGCAGAGCGGATTGATATTGCCATCCGCATTGCTTCCAACCCGGATCCGTCTTTAATTGGACGCCCAATCGCCGCGTGTGATTCCGTCTTAGTCGCGGCACCGGACTATTTGGCCGCTCACGCGCCGATCCGCTCGCCCGAGGATCTCACCGCGCATAGTTGTCTCAGTTACAAGCAGTTTGATCGACCGATTTGGCATTTAGACAAAGGTGAGGAACACGCCGCGGTCAAGGTTCAAGGGAAGCTTTTTGCCAATGAGGCGACCACCTTACTCAGTGCCGCTATTCAGGGCATGGGCGTAAGCATGCAGCCGGTGTATCTGGCTCATAGTGCCATTGCGCGAGGTCAGTTGGAGGTCGTGCTCCCCGATTGGCAACCCAAGGCAATGGATATCTACGCCTTGTATCCGTCACGTCGCAACCAGCCACCAGCGGTGCGTGCGCTGCTGGATGCGCTGATTGCCCACTTCGCGGATAGCCAGTGGGCACCGGTTGCTATTTAGTGAGAGGAACCATTTAGTAAGAGAAAAAGCGCGCAGGATTAATCAGACGATTTGACTTGCGCGGCATGATGACGCTGCGCTTTGACCAGCCATTTATCAAGCTGATTGGCAAAGGCTTGTTTTTGTTGCGGGCCAAGCGGTGCCGGCCCACCCGTGTGCACGCCGCTACTGCGCATGGTTTCCATAAAATCACGAATATTAAGCCGTGCGCGGATGTTTTCTTTTGTCAGTAATTCACCACGGGTGTTTATCACTATCACGCCTTTTTCAATCACTTCGTCCGCCAGCGGAATGTCTTGGGTGATCACCAAGTCTCCTGCTTCGGCATCGGCGACAATCTGGTTATCCGCCACATCGAAGCCTTTTTCGACCTGACGTGAACTGGCATACGGCGACGGTGGTAAACGAATAAATTGGTTGGCAACAAAGGTGGCTTGAATCTGTGTTCGGTGTGCCGCGCGAACAATCATCTCGCGCATTGCGACCGGACAAGCGTCCGCATCTACCCATATTTGCATACTGGCTCTCTTACATTTAACGTCAATGCCTGCATTAAACCGCATCATCTTTATAAAAGCCAAAAAAAAGCGCCCGTAGGCGCTTTTGTCAGGAAAAATGAGATGACTTACTTCAACAACGCCAACACTGCATTGACGCAGGCCTCAGACGATACTGGGTTTTGCCCCGTCACTAGGTTGCCATCAGTGACCACAAATGACGTAAAGTCATCCGCTTTTTCGTACATGCCACCGTTTTCTTTAAGCATATCTTCGACTAAGAAAGGTACCACCTCAGTTAAGCCAACCGCGGCTTCTTCACCGTTGGTAAAGCCGGTGACCCGCTTACCCTTCACTAACGGCTCGTCGCGATCGGAACGCGTATGGCGGAACACGGCCGGACCGTGACACACCGCACCAACCGGTTTGCCCTGATAGTAGAAAGTCTCAATCAGCTGACGAGAGGTTGGATCTTCCGCCAAGTCCCACAATGGACCGTGGCCGCCGGGGTAGAAAATGGCGTCATATTCGTAAGCATTAATGTCACTCAGCTTGACGGTATTATTGACCATATCTTGCAACTCAGCGTCTCCGTCAAAGCGGCGCGTTGATTCAGCCTGAGCATCTTCCGCTTCGCTGTTAGGATCAATCGGTGCCTTGCCGCCTTTGGGCTGGCAACCACAATGCTCGCGCCGGCATCTTTAAACGCGTAATAAGGGGTGGTGAACTCTTCAAGCCAAAAGCCTGTTTGGTGACCCGTATCGCCCATGGCATCATGAGATGTTAGCACCAATTCAAATTTTGTGTTGTTGCATCATCGCTCCTTACTTGTCACGCGTTTGGGTGATAATTCATTCGTTTACTATGTTGTCATTAACTAGACTAACAGGTCAGAGGTGTAAACGTAATGGATCGCGGCTTAGATCAATTGACCGTTTATTTACTTTCCTTGTCTCTCTCTGACGTAATACTAGCTCAGGAATGACAGCCAGGTCTGCGCATCGCCTACAATAGTGTCATCCATTGCAGGTTATTGCCCGCAACCTTTTGAGACTTAAACATCGATACAATGAGGTCTACATGAAAAAAACATATCTACTGGCTCCTCTCGCACTCGTGGCCGCTTTAGTGGGTTGTGAACAACAAACGAACGACTCCCAGGAGGTGTCTTCACAAGTCGAATCTAGCGTAGAAAACGCCCAAGACGCAGTAAAAGAAGGCACAGAGCAAGCTTTGGACAGTGCTGAAATGGCTATCGACAGCGCTGAAGATACGGTTTCTGATATGGTTGACCACCACAATGCTAAAACATCTTTGGACTGGAATGGTACCTACCAAGGCGTGATCCCATGCGCGGATTGTGAAGGCATTGATACCACACTCACACTCAACCAAGACAACACCTATGTCCTCAGCAAAACTTACTTAGGCAAAGATGGTGAAGCATTCAAGGAAGAAGGATCCTTTTCCTGGGATCAAACAGGTGGTGTTGTCATTCTGGAAGGCTTGACCGATAGCCCGAATCAATTCTTCGTGGCCGAAAACCAAGTGATCATGCAAGATATGAATGGCGAGACCATCGACGGCGATCTGGCTGATATGTATAAACTGAAAAAGCAGTAATCTGCTCACGCCTTATCACTCACTGCCAGTGGTAAGGCATATTTTTTCTCTTTTGGTCACAGATTGACGCTCTCTTCCTGTTTTTTCTACCTTATTACCGCCATTTACGTTCCTTTCCGCCCCACTGTTTGCACAAATTGGCACGTTAAGTGACAAATTTGTTGCCAATAAAACTTGACGATATTTCACTCTATGGTTTAACACTTAAATAGAGGCGAAACAAAATCTTATCCGGTTGGTGCTAAACGCTCATCAGACGAGCTGGAGGTGTCAACCAAGAACAGCACAGATCAGGACTGCGCGCCAACGAGAGCCTCCTCCGTTTGTTCGATAACGTGACCGAAAAACGGCACCTTTCTGCACCGGTAATCGCGCTTGATCCAAGTTCGATTACCGGTCAGTAGTACGTTTTATAAGTACCACAGTCGTGGGATTGAACAGGAGTCAGCGTATGAGCGACGTTGTATTGAAGTTTTCATACGAAGAATACAGCGCCCGTTTAGCCAAGGTCCGCTATGCCATGGAAGAGAACGATATTGATACCTTGCTGGTGCACGACCCATCGAATATGGCGTGGCTGACAGGCTATGATGGCTGGTCTTTTTATGTGCCCCAGTGTGTCGTGATTGGCTCAACCGGCGATCCCTTATGGTTTGGCCGTATCCAAGATGCCAATGGTGCACTGCGAACCGTCTATATGAGCGCTGAATGCATCACCTACTACCCAGACCATTATGTCATGAATCCACCGCTCCATCCGATGGAGTACCTTTGCAATTATGTACTGGCAGAAAAGTACTGGGATCGTGGCCGGATTGGCGTAGAAAAAGACAATTATTATTTTAGTGCTACGGCGTTTGAGTCCCTTAAAGAAAACCTCCCGATGGCAACTTTAGTCGACACCACTGGGCTGGTTAACTGGTGTCGAGCGGTCAAATCTAATCAAGAGCTGACGTATATGCACACCGCGGCGCGTATTGTAGAGAACATGCACCGTGTGGCATTTGAGATGATAGAACCCGGCCTGCCTAAACATTTACTGGTAGCCGAAATCAGTAAACACGCGGTCGTCGGTCATGACGGTCACTTTGGCGATTACGCTGCCATTGTGCCTATGTTGCCATCTGGCGGCGATGCGGCAGCACCTCATTTAACCTGGGACGACCGTCCATTTAAGCGTGGTGAGGGAACATTTTTTGAAATCGCTGGCGTACATCGTCGCTATCACTGCCCATTGTCACGCACCATCTTCTTGGGGGAGCCGGGCGATGAGTTCAAACGGCCGATGAAGCACTACAAGCAGGACTTGAAGCCGGTCTCGCGGTTGCCAAACCAGGTAATACCTGTGGCGACATTGCTAATGCCCTCAACGACGCCTTGTTGCGCTATGGGTTTGATCGCGAAGGCGCGCGCTGCGGCTACCCCATCGGATTGAGTTATCCACCTGACTGGGGTGAGCGCACCATGAGTTTACGCCCGAGCGATCAAACGATCCTGCGCGAAGGCATGACCTTCCACTTTATGCCCGGCCTTTGGATGAAAGATTGGGGGATAGAAACAACTGAAAGCATTATTATCACCCAAGAAGGGGCACAAACGTTATGTGACTTGCCACGGCAACTATTTGTAAAACATTAGTTGTAAAACACTAGCGTACCGTGGGCAGGTGCTACACTCATAACATCATGATTTAAAATCACTCTTATAAACTTGGCACACTAGGGCGACAAAGGTGACAAGCGTCAATAAACGCCAATAGCGATCGCGGCGCCCAAAGCAGCGGCGAGAGTGAAACGGTTATAGCAAGGAGCAGTTATGGAACCAACAGCCATCGAAGCCACAGTCGATTTTCACGCAGACGGTGTACAACATGGGTTTCTCAAACTGCCCCATTCCCACGATCAATCCGCGTGGGGCTGTGTGACTATTCCCATTACCGTGATTAAAAATGGTGAAGGCAAAACCGCTTTGCTCACTGGCGGTAACCATGGTGACGAATACGAAGGCATTACAGCATTACTCAATACATGCCATCAGCTCATGCCAAGCAACATTAAAGGCGGGTGATTATTTTACCCATGATGAATGCCCCTGCGGTGACAGCAGGCACACGCACATCACCTTGGGACCAAGGCAACATGAACCGTGCCTTCCCAGGCTCCCCGACCGGCAGTGTCACCGAGCAAATTGCGGACTACTTTACCCGTTATTTGATCCCGCAATGTGATACCGCACTCGACATTCACTCGGGCGGTAAAACCCTAGACCTTATTCCCTATGCGGCGTCACATCGGTTAGAAAACCTGCAACAAGCCGACGCCTGTGCAGAAGGGGCTCGCCTGTTTGGAGCGCCGTATCAAGTGCAAACCACCGAAATGGACGCTACCAGCATGTACGACACTGCCGTGGAGCAACAAGGCAAAGTGTTTGTCACCACCGAGCTAGGTGGCGGCGGCACCAGCACCCCTGAGTCGATCGCGATCACCCAACGCGGCATTCATAATTTTTTGGTTTTTTCAGGGATATTACAAAGCGAATACCGTCATCCATCTACTCCACCAATAGCACTGGAGCTGCCTGATAAGCATTGTTATGTGCAAAGCGAACACGCGGGGATTATCGAATTTTGTGTGCACCTCGGCGACACCATTCAACGCGGTGATCTGATTGGTAAAGTCCACAATATCGAGCGAACTGGGGTTGAGCCTGTGCCCTATTACGCCGAACGAGACGGCATTTTACTGGCCAAACGCCATCTCGGACGGATCTATATCGCGATACCTTTGCCGTGATTGCTGAACCTGTGTGACGGAGGTGGGATGAAGCTCGATAAGTTTGATATCAAAATCCTACAAATTCTGCAGCAAGATGGACGGATGACCAAGTCGAACCTCGCACAGGCAATCAATCTATCGGTGAGCCCTTGTTGGGAAAGGGTAAAACGGCTCGAACAAGCCGGTGTCATTGAAGGCTACGGCGCGCGTATCAACCCTGACGCCGTGATCAAGCTCAATACCGTCGTTAGGTCGAAACTCACTCTCGGCCAACATGATGTGGAGAGTTTCCAACGCTTTGAACGTGCCATGCAAGCCTGTGACGATGTGAAAGAATGCTGGGCCACCGGCGGCGGGATTGACTATATTGTTCGGCTTGGCGTCACCGATATCGACTACTATCAACGCTTGATTGACCGTTGGCTGACCGATGATTTGGGCATCAAACAGTACTATACCTACATCGTCACCAAACAAGTGAAGCGCCCCGCCCTCACACTTCCGCTCGAGGCCCCTGACACCGCCGCGAATGGGTGAGCTTCCAGAAAATTTTATTCGGTAAAAGGCAGGGTTCAGAAAAAAATACCGTTTTATCGTCGTCTAACAAAAAACCTCTTTCCGATAAGTTGCATACAGTAAGAGTAAGCAAACGCTGATAGGCAGCGTGGCGATTTTGCCAAAGGAGGGAGTATGACCGTATTCCAATCACGTGATCTGCACGACATAGGATCAGCGGCCAATACGCTGCGTCACGATGCGACCGGTAAAGCCAGTACGGATGTGCTCACGTATCTTGACGATCAACGCCTGTTTCGCCAACTCGCTTATTGCAATGGTAAATGGGTCAATGGTGAGTCCGATACACCGGTATTAAACCCTGCAACCGGCGACATATTGGGCTACACCGCTGCTTGAGTGCCGACCAAATTAACCAAACCATTGATGACGCCGAGACCGCTTTTCATCTGTGGCGCGCCGAGTCCGCCGAAACACGTGCCAAACTGTTGATGAAATGGCACGATCTGATCATGGAAAACCAACACGATCTCGCTCACCTGATGGTGCTCGAGCAAGGCAAAACGCTGCGCGATGCCGAGGGCGAGGTGGAGTACGGAGCCTCATTCATCCACTGGTTCGCTGAAGAGGCTAAGCGGGTGTATGGCGACACCATGCCTAGCCATATTGCCAACGCTCACCTAGCCACATTGCGTGAGCCCATTGGTGTTGCCGCGTTGATCACGCCATGGAACTTTCCCAATGCCATGATCACACGCAAAGCCGCTGCTGCACTCGCCATCGGCTGCAGCGTGATTGTTAAACCGGCGGAAGAAACGCCCTTTTCTGCACTCGCATTGGCCGAACTTGCCGAGCGGGCTGGGATCCCTGCCGGCGTATTTAATGTCATCTTAGGCGATCCTCCCATGGTCTCAGCACAGCTTTGCCAAAGCGACAAAGTGAGAGCACTCAGCTTTACCGGCTCTACCCGAGTCGGCCGGCTACTGCTAGAACAAAGCGCGCAAACGGTGAAGAAATGTGCCATGGAGCTTGGTGGAAATGCCCCCTTTATCGTGCTGCCGGATATGGACATTCAACAGGCCGCTCGCGCCGCTATCGATGCCAAATTCCAAACCTCAGGCCAAGATTGCCTGGCAGCGAATAAAATTTTAGTGCCGCGTGACAAACATCAAGCGTTCGTCGAGGCCTTTGCCGCACTAATGGATGAACTCGAAGTAGGGAATGGTCTATTACCAAGCACAGACATTGGCCCATTGATTTCACGCCGTGCGGTGGAGAAAGCGCAATCGCTCGTCGATGATGCCATTGCCAAAGGGGCGACCGTGATGGGCGGAAAATTGAATCCCAATCTGGGTGAGAATTTCTTTGCCCCCACGCTTATCACCAAGGTGACGCCTGAAATGTTGGTCTATCAAGAGGAAAACTTCTGTCCCGTCGCTGTCGTGATTGCCTACGATAACCTAGATGAAGCGATTACGATGGGTAACGATACTGAGTACGGGCTCTCGGCGTATGTCTATGGTAATGATATTCGTGATATTTGGCGCTGTCTGCGCGGCCTCGAGGTCGGTATGGTCAGTGTTAATTCAGTGAAGATGACCGGCCACCCGATTCCCTTTGGTGGCGTCAAACAGTCGGGCTTGGGCCGTGAAGGAAGCCGCTATGGCATCGACGAATTTAGTGAAATCAAATACTACTGTTTAGGTGGCTTACCCACGGTGAGCGGCAGCTAATTCAGGTTTGCTGACGGATAAGGAGACTGATCATGCGTCCAGAAACAAAAGCGTTGCTAGAAAAAGATAGAAATACCGTGTTCCATCCCTCCACGCACCTCAAGCAGTATGCGCATGGCGAGATGCCTGGTCGCGTGATTGCGTCAGGTAAAGGGATCCGAATCACCGATTCTGAAGGCATTGAGCTTATTGACGGCTTCGCGGGCTTGTATTGCGTCAATATCGGCTATGGTCGGGAAGAAATGGCCGAGGCCATCTACGAGCAAGCGAAAAAGCTCGCCTACTATCACACCTATGTCGGCCACACCAATGAGGCTTTGGTGACCTTATCAGACCGCCTGATCAACATGGCGCCTGGCATGAGTAAGGTGTACTACGGCATGTCGGGTAGTGATGCCAATGAAACCCAGCTTAAAATTGTTTGGTATTACAACAATGCCCGCGGTAAACCTGAGAAAAAGAAAATCATCTCACGCGACCGGGGCTACCATGGTTCAAGCGTGGCGTCAGGCTCACTAACCGGCCTGCCTTTGTTCCATGCGCACTTTGATTTACCGATTGAACGTATCAAACACACGATGGCGCCCTACTACTATCGCCGTGAAGACAGTGGCATGACTGAGCCGAATTCGCGCAACATTGTGCGGATGAACTGGAAAAATGATCTTGGCTGAAGGCCCCGATACCGTCGCCGCCATGATTGCCGAACCCGTGCTTGGCACCGGTGGCATCGTACCGCCCCCCGAGGCTACTGGGCGGCCATTCGTAAAGTGCTGGACAAATATGACGTACTGCTGATCGCCGATGAAGTGGTGTGTGGCTTTGGCCGGATTGGCAGTGATTTTGGCTCGATTTATTACGACATGAAGCCCGATTTAATCACGGTCGCCAAAGGCTAACGTCTGCGTATCAGCCATTGTCTGGGGTCATGGTCGGGCATCGCGTCTGGGAGGTGCTGGAAGATGGTACCGATACATGGGGCGCCATTGGTCATGGCTACACTTACTCTGGCCATCCCTTGGGCGCGCGGCGGCCTTATGTAACCTTGATATCATTGAGCGCGAGAATCTGACTCAGAACGCCGCAACCACGGGCGAATATCTGCAAATGAAAATGAAAGCCGCCTTTGCCGATCACCCATTAATTGGCGATAGCGTGGAGTGGGTTTACTGCATGCGCTGGAGTTCTCGCCTGACCGCGCTCATCGCAGTCACTTTGATCCCAGCCTAAAAGTGGGCCCACAAATAGCGGCCGCATGCTTAGAGCAAGGATTGATTGCCCGTGCGATGCCACACGGCGATATTCTAGGTTTTGCGCCCCCACTGGTGGTAACGCCCAATGAAGTGGACGATATCGTCGCAAAAGCCAAAGTGGCAGTCGATAAGGTGATGGATAAACTGGTCACCAGCGGACAATGGCAACCTAAGTAGAACGGTAGCGCCCATCCATTAAGCAAAAAAAGCGCCGACAAGTCGGCGCTTTTTCATTGTGGATCACTTATGACGCTGTTAGCTTGCCGTTGCAGGCTCTAGCGCTAAGTTCGCTTCTTTCTCTTTTTGCATCCGCATCACGGCAATAGGGCCGGTGATAAAGGTAAAGGCAATCAAGAAAGACACAGGCACGGCGGTGATCACAATGAACGACTGAAGCGCGTTCAAGCCACCGTCGCCAGCGAGCAGAAGTACGCCAGCGACCACACCCATCACAATCGCCCAGAACAAACGATGTTTACGGGTCGGTTGGTTATCACCAGACACAGCCATAGCAATCGAGTACGCCATTGAATCACCGGTGGTTGCCACAAACGTCGTGGTGAGCAACATAAAGGCCGGGATCAAAATCACGCTGTAAGGCAGCTGCGACAGTGACGCAATCAAAATTGCTGGTAAGCCGGCATCCGCCATTGGACCAGAAATGCTACCGGGTGATTGCAACTCATAGAAAATACCGGTACCGCCCAATACTGAGAACCAGAAGTTAGTGGCAATCGGTGCACAAATCGCAACAGCAAAGATCAACTCACGAATCGAGCGGCCTTTAGAAATACGCGCAATGAAGATAGCCATCATCGGGGCAAAACCAATAAACCAGCCCCAGAAGAACCAGGTCCACCATGCGTTCCAGCCACCATTATCGGTGTTCAGCGCGAGGGTGTGCATGTTGTTTAGGTAATAGCTAAAGCCTGAGCCAAATTGCTCGAAGATAAAGCCAGTAGGACCAAGCACAATCACCGCCCCAAGCAGCACAGCGGCACCGATGACATTCATCCGGCTCAGCCATTGCAGGCCTTTATCCATGCCAGTAAACGCAGAAATGGAATAAATGGCGACGACAGCAGCCAAGATGAGCATCTGCATCGGCATCGTGTTCTCAATGCCAACAAAGCTTTCCAAGCTATAGCCCAGTTGGGTTGCCAAGAAGCCAATCGGGCCAATGGTTCCGGCAGCTACGGCAATGATCGAACAGGCGTCGATCACCGAGCCAAGCCAGTGATTTTCTAGCTTGTCACCGAGCAAAGGATACAAGAGTGCACGAGGGCGCAAGCGTACACCTGCCTGGTGATGCGCATACATCAGTACAATCGTCGCCAAGGTACCTAATACCGCCCAGGCTAAGAAGCCCCAAGTGGAAAAAGCTTTGGCTTAACGCAGGGGCGACGGTTTCCATCACACCCGCTTCCATCTCACCCAGTGCGGGTGGTGGGGTCATGAAGTGATAGATAGGTTCAGCCGCTGACCAAAAGACACCACCGCCGGCAAGCAGGGTACACATGATCATCGCAACCCAACGGAAACGACTCATTGAGACGGTATCCGTGGCACCAAGTTTCAATTTACCAAATTTACTGCCGCCAATCGCTAGCGCCAGCACGAAATTGATCACCATTAACCACTGCCACCAGTAACCAAAAAGGTTGGCAGACTCAGAGAATAGAGACTGGATCACAGAGGAAAAATGTTTTAGGTCAAACAGGGCAAAGGCAAGGAAGACGGCGACAAAGCCGATAGTAAATACAGCAACAAGTCGGTCGTTATTTTGTGTAGATTTAAGCATTAGTTCGCTCACAAGGTGTGTGAGGGATGGGACTCTATCAGTGTGGCGAATGAATGACCAGAACAAATTGACTCACAAGGATGGAAAAGAAACCGTGACAGATATCACTTATTCAGGTTTGGCGGGGGTTCAATAGATTTATGACATTTTTATTAAATGCGCAAAACTCCACCAGCTTGTCGATTATCAAGCTGGCTCTGCGCGTTTTTGTGTTTTGGTCGTCTTGCCCGTCTCCAGGATCTTCTTATGCAACACCATGGTCGCGCGATACAGTTTGGGATGAACTTGTGCATCGCCTCTTTTGGCACGGTTGCAGGTCGAAATCACCGCGGCGGTAATACAAGCAGCCACTTTTAGCTGCCCAAGCTGGTAGGCATAGCTTGCTTATTTTGATCGCCATAAAACGGCTTGATCACTGTACTTATAGTTACGCGCCGCAAATTTCTCAAAGCGGAGAAAATCGCTGTGGTAACTTTTCAGTATCCGATTGACGTGACGATCATAGTAATTTTTGTATTTGGCATAGCTCCCTTTTGGGTTACTCGCCATGATGTCTTTCACCCAGACAGACGCTTGTAGCTGTTCTTTTTCAAATAAGCCACTCAGCCAGGCAAACATATAACCTCCTACTGCTAGCTTAGCCGCTTCATTTTACTTAATTTGCGCGACTAATCTATCAAAAGGAAGAGCTAAGTGCTTGAGTGACGGTTATTTAACCAACAGTAAGAATGGTTCAAGCTTGGGTATTAATGATAATTGTATACGTGGCATCACCGACCGGCAGCATATGAAGGATTTGCTCGCCTAATTCTGAGTGGTTTAGTAGATAATTGCCTTGTGGAAAGCGAGCGTCCTCTGGTCCTTTCAACACCAAACTAAAGTTCTCGACGAGATGCCCGTTGATTTCGTCGCCATGACCAGGGTGCGTTTCAACACGAATAAGCGTCATCGCATATTCGGTATCGGTTCCGTCAATTAGGGTAATAGTCTGGTCAATCAACTCACTGACATGCTGGCAAGATAGTACATTCATCGTCCCTCCCGCGTCCCACTATTGGGTATCTACGCTATATTATTCTTCTACTTAAGATTAGAAGAAAAATTCGACAATGCACAACAGCTTAGTGTATTGCAGGCTTAAAAAATCACACACGCCACTAGACGACCGGTCTAATCTTGTTTATGCTACGCCACATGAAATCAAGCAGCACATTAGAACACACCAGTCATAACGCTACCCACCAACACTTGTTGGATACGGGCGTGAATGTAATGGCGCAATTTGGCTTTAGTGGTGTGGGTCTCAGCGCAATACTGAAACAGGCTGGCGTTCCTAAGGGATCGTTTTATCACTATTTTGCATCAAAAGAGCAATTTGGTCAGGCGGTATTACAGCATTATTTCTCGCGTTATTTGGCGGAGGTAAACAGCGTGTTGATAGACACGACCATGCCGCCTATTGCTCGAGTTCATCGCTACTTTACTCTCTGGCAAGCCCAGTACTGCAGCATGGATCCCGTTCAAACCTGCTTGGTTGTAAAGTTAAGTGCTGAAGTGGCCGATTTGTCAGAGCCGATGCGGCTTGCGCTTCGTGATGGCACCGATAAGTTAATAGGTGCTTTAGCAAATACGCTCGCGCTAGACGAAGACAGCTTTAACCATGGCAATGCATTAACCACCGCGACCACGCTTTACCAACTATGGCTAGGCGCAACGCTGTTAACCAAGCTCCATCGTAATGATAGCCATCTTGCGCAAGCAATGACGATTACCCAACAAAAGCTTGGTTTGGCTAACTAGCATAACCGTCAAACCAACAGGTGCGACTGGTGATGGTTGGCACCGCAATAACCATTTATTGGATGAAGCCCGCCTCGGCGGGTTTTAAACAAACTGTAACTAGACGACCGGTCTAATCTTGTGATAATCCTGATTGACTGACAATAATGAAAAGGAAGTATGAGCAATGAACAACTTTGAGTTCTACAATCCCACACGTATCGTTTTTGGCGAAGGTAAAATCGCCGAGCTGGATCGCCTCATCCCAGCTGAAGCAAAAGTACTCGTGCTCTTTGGTGGCCAGAGTGCGCGAAAAACGGGCACCTTAGATGAAGTTGAACAAGCACTTGGCCAGCGTCAATTCGGCCTGTTCAGTGGTATTGAGCCAAACCCACGCTACGACACACTCATGAAAGCCGTCGAGAAAGTACGCGACGAAGGCTACGACTACCTGCTCGCTGTCGGCGGTGGATCAGTGATCGACGGCACCAAATTTGTTGCAGCAGCAGCAAAATACGATGGCGATGCGTGGGATATCCTCACCAGCATGGGCGGTACAATCGAAACCGCACTGCCATTTGGTACCGTGCTCACCTTGCCAGCTACTGGCTCAGAAATGAATAAAGGCTCGGTAGTTAATCGTGAATCTATGCAGGCAAAACTGCCGTTTATGAGCGAACTAGTGTTCCCACAGTTCTCAGTGTTGGATCCGGTAAAAACTTATACCTTACCGATCCGCCAAGTCGGCAATGGTGCCGTGGATGCGTTTGTTCACGTGGTTGAGCAATACCTCACCTACCAGCAMATGCACCGGTACAAGACATGTTCGCCGAAGGCCTGCTACAAACGCTCGTCGAGCTTGGCCCACAATCACTAGAAACCCCAGAAGACTACAATGTGCGTGCCAGCCTGATGTGGACCGCTACTCTTGCGCTGAATGGCTTAATTGGCGTGGGCGTGCCTCAAGATTGGTCAACCCACATGCTTGGTCACGAGCTAACCGCCCAACACGGGTTGGATCACGCACAAACACTCGCGGTTGTCTTGCCAGCGATGCTGAACGAGAAGTTTGAGCAAAAACAAGCCAAGCTCGCACAATTTGCTGAGCGCGTTTGGCATATTGAGCAAGGCAGTGAAGCTGAAAAAGCCCAGCAAGCGATTGAGAAAACCCGCGACTTCTTTGAGCGTATGAATGTGAAAACACGCATGAGTGATTACGGCTTAGATGAAACCGCCATTGAGCCACTGATTGAAGGCCTGACTCAGCACGGGATGACCCAACTGGGTGAACACGGCGACGTCACGCCGGATGTTTGCCGCCGCGTGCTTCAAGCAGCACTGTAGTCGCAAAGCGCACGTTCAATCTGTCGCTTTAACACATGGCGTTGATGAGGCGCGCTTACATGCCGCCTTGTCACCCATACATATCTGTATTCCCCATATATAAGGGAGGAAACGAATGTCATCACCAATGAATCAACGTTTTGTTCTTGCATCGCGTCCCGTGGGGGCGCCTACCGCAGAGAACTTCCGCTTAGAAGAAGTGGAGATTCCCGCCCTCGGCGAGAATGATGTTTTAATTGAAAACCATCACTTATCCATTGATCCGTATATGCGCGGTCGTATGAGTGATGCAAAATCGTACGCCGAGCCGGTGGCAATTGATGGCCTAATGGTCGGTGCGACCGTGGGTAAAGTGCTGGAGTCTCAACATGCGGATTATCAAGCCGGTGACTGGGTACTGGCCTATAAAGGCTGGGAAACGCATTCCGTTGTAAACGGCGATACCCTGATTAAACTCAATCCAGATCTGCGCCGGTTTCGTACGCGCTCGGTATCCTAGGCATGCCAGGCTTTACTGCTACATGGGCTTGCTCGACATTGGCCAACCCAAAGAAGGCGATACCTTAGTGGTGGCAGCGGCAACCGGGCCAGTCGGTGCGACCGTCGCACAAATTGGTAAGCTAAAAGGCTGCCGCGTCGTCGCGATTGCTGGTGGCGAAGAAAAATGCCAATACGCCCGCGAAAACCTCAACGTTGACGCTTGTATCGACCACAAAGCAGACAACTTTGCCGAGCAGCTTGCCGAAGCCTGCCCACAAGGCATTGATATCTACTTTGAAAACGTTGGTGGCAAAGTGTTTGATGGTGTAATGCCACTGCTCAACACCGGTGCTCGCATTCCAGTGTGTGGATTGGTATCGCAGTACAACAACACCGCCTTGCCCGACGGCCCAGATCGCCTCTCACAATTAATGGGGACTATCTTAGTTAAACGACTGACCATCAAAGGTTTTATTATCTTTGATGACTATGCGCACCGCTACCCTGAGTTCGCTCATGATATGGCCAAATGGGTCGGCGAAGGCCAAATCCATTACCGTGAACACGCGGTGGATGGCTTTGAGCAAGCGCCGCAAGCACTGATTGATGTATTAGAAGGCCGTAACTTCGGCAAGATGGTGGTCAACATTAAATAACGTCTTCATGCTTTAACCTGTTATACCGAAAAACCCTGCCTCCCCCTTAGCGATGGATCACTAAGGGGGTTTTTATATGCTTATTTCACCCCACAAAAATGCAAACGAAAGACTACACTGTTTTTGATGGCCTGATCACCATTGCTGCGTTTGGGTAACACTGGCAGCAACATACGATCTGTGTGCACGGACACCAGCTGAGGATAGAGGATGTATCTCCAATGACTAAACCCACTCCTACGATCCGTCACCAAATCGCCGTCGGATTTGCACTTGTTTTAGTCATGGCTTTGATGACAATTTTTGCGGTGGTCGAGTGGAAAGTAAAACCCGATCTGATTACACAACGGCATGAAAAAATCACTATTAGTCAGCACGGTCTCCTAGATTTGCTCAATGCCAAGCTCGGTCAAGTCGAACTGCTAACCAGCACCATGGCGTTAACAGGCACCATACTCCCTAAAGACGCATCCCTTTTTCGCACCACCTTTCCACCGATCCTCAATAATTATGGCGACCCTGCGATTGCTGGTGGTGGAATCTGGCCTGAGCCAGAGGCTTTCAAAAAAGGGGTTGAACGGCGCAGTTTCTTCTGGGGACGCTCGGGAAAAACCATGGCCTACTACGACGATTATAACCAGCCTGAGGGCAACGGTTACCACAATAAAAGTTGGTACCTAGCGGGAAAAGACGCATCCGTCGGTCGTTGCAATTGGTCAAACGCCTATATTGATCCCTATACCAAAGCGCCGATGATCACCTGTACTGTACCCATGCACCAAGACCAAGAGTTTGTTGGCGTCGCACCGTGGATATGAGGTTGGCTGATATTGCGAGTATACTGTCACAATACGGTCGAGAGAATGATGGCTATGTGTTCGCGCTAGACGCAGACGGAAAAGCAATTAGCTTCCCGGAATCGGCGATAGAGTTTCAGCCCTACCGAAATACGCTACGAACTGTAAACGAACTAGACGAGCAACTGCCATGGCTCCGTCAAGCATTAAACGCAACTCAAAGTCTAACTGGGAGTAAGCTAGTCACGATAGAGAGCGACGGTATTTTCGGCGAGGCATCGTATGTTCATCTTATCCACTTTCCACAAACAGGCTGGGTCATTGGCCTCGCAATTCCCAAAAGTCAGCTGACCGCTGCCGCTGATCACATGGGATTTTTTCTGATGATGGCCATCGGTGGGCTGTTGCTCGTTGTGGGAATTATCGCCGCGATCACCGCGCGCAACCTTTTAGGTAAAATTCAACAGACTACCCAGCAAGTCTGGGAGCTCATTGAGGGTGAAACCACTCAAGAGTTGACGGTAGGTAACATGAACGAGGTGGGTGAATTGCGCCAAGCCGTTAATGCTTACGGTGAAAAACTCAAAGCCCTACTTTCGCGTCTCGAAGCCATCCAAGATGAACTGGTTCAGAATGAAAAACTATCATCACTCGGCTCGTTGGTCTCTGGTGTCGCTCATGAGCTGAACACACCCATTGGCAATGCGCGGATGTCCTCAACCTCGATACTCGACACCAAAAAAGCGTTCATGCAAAAGCTCGAACAACCGATCACGCGCGACGATTTGGACCAATTTCTCACCCACGTTGAAGGAGGCGCGCGTATTGTTGAACGCAATATGTCACGTGCCTCTGAATTGATCCGTGCTTTCAAGCAACTCGCGGTAGATCAAACCAGCGATCAGATACGCGAATTCGATCTTCACCTCCTCGTGAACGAAGTCCTCCTTTCTTTACGCCCAACACTCCAGAACGAGGAACACTCGCTCAAGGTAGAGATTCCAGCATCTATCCAGTTCAATAGCTACCCCGGTGCGCTCACTCAGGCTCTGATCAATTTAATCAACAATGCGTTAATTCATGCATTTATCGAGCGTAAACCAGGAAGCATTCAAATCCAGGCCACCATGGAAGAAACGGATAGGGTGAATATCACCGTACGTGACGATGGCGCGGGGATGACGCCCGAGGTACAAAAACGTATTTTCGATCCCTTTTACACCACCCGACTCGGCCAAGGCGGATCAGGGCTTGGCTTGCATATCACCTTCAACCTCGTCACCGGCATCCTCGGTGGTCGCATTGAGGTACAAAGCGAACTGGAAAAAGGCAGCTGTTTCACTATGACCATTCCGCTCATCGCCCCCGAACGCGCCCAACCCAACAGTGAGGGCGCGTCGTAAATTGCGCGGATATGGCGCTATTCAACGTTGAGCTGATCCGCTGTGGGTAATGCGGTCATTGCGCCTTTTGCAGTGGTAGCGAGCGCGCCGCAGCGGTTACCCTGACTCACCGCCATAGTCACCGCTTCTGCCGTCTGCCAGTTAGGCAATTGGGATAGCGCAGCAAGCAAGCCGCCCATAAACGCATCACCCGCACCTGTGGTATCCACCACGTTTGCCGGCGTAGTTGGTACCTGCCAAACCGTTTTATTGAACGCGACTCGCGCCCCTTCACTGCCTTGCGTTACCACCCACAACGACACATTCGGTGCGCGATCGGCTAACACAGCTAATCCAGCTTTCACCGACTGATTCTCGGTAAGTAGGTGTTTGGTTAGTAAGACAAGCTCATCGTCAGAGATTTTGACTAAATCAGCCAACAGAATAGCTTGCCACACGGTATCCAACATTTGCGCTTTGCTTTGCCAAACATCTTCACGCAAATTGGGATCAAAACTGACAAAGCCGCCGTTATCACGACACGCTTGCATGGCACCGAGTGTAGTAGAACGTGATGGTTCATTCGCCAGAGCAATCGAGCAAGCGTGTAACCACTGCCCTTGTTCGAACAATGGGAAATCGTAAGGCTGCACAAACTGGTCAGCGCTGGGTTTTACCATAAAGGTGAAGCTGCGCTCGCCGTGCTCATCCAGCTCAACTAACACGGTTGAGGTACGTTGCGCCTCGTCACGATGCATAAACCGGGTATCCACGCCTTCGTTGGTCAACGTCGTTTGCATAAACCGCCCAAGCGGATCGCCGCCGACACGACCAATAAAGCCGGTTTGCCCACTGAGTCGACTGACTGCCACGGCGACGTTAGCCGGGGCACCACCTGGACATTTCAGGTAGTGATGTTCGCCATCAGGGATCAAATCCACCACGGCATCACCGGTAACCCATACTTTGCTCATCTCGATTGCTCCTCGTTTAACGCTTAATTATGCCGCCGCAGCTTGTGCGTATTTTTTACGGGCGCCCAATACATAAGTTACGGAAAACGCCACGACAAAGGCAATCGCCATACCAATGATATAAGGCACCACACCGTCAGGGCGAATGGAAATGATCCCTGGCAGACCCGCTGCGCCCAACGCTTGTGCTTTCACTTTAAAGAAGGTGACAAAGGCACCCGCACAGGTTGCACCGACAAGCGCACCAATAAATGGATAACGATATTTGAGATTAATACCAAACATCGCCGGCTCAGTAATGCCCAGCAGTGCCGTTACTCCGGCAGGCATCGCAATCCCCTTAGCTTTCACATCCGCAGTTTTAAGCCCAAACGCCAGACATGCAGCACCTTGTGCTATATTCGACATCGCCGCAATCGGGAAGATAAAGGTGCCACCAGTGACCGCAATATCGGCTAATAGCTGAGTTTCAATCGCGATAAAACTGTGGTGCATCCCGGTGATCACAAAAGGTGCATACACAAAGCCAAACAAGGCACCGC
Organism: Salinivibrio socompensis S35; assembly: GCF_000513715.1. GTDB lineage: Bacteria > Pseudomonadota > Gammaproteobacteria > Enterobacterales > Vibrionaceae > Salinivibrio > Salinivibrio socompensis. Next base: position 4,443 of record NZ_AQOD01000103.1, on the reverse strand, counting down.
CGACCATACCCGCAGACTCATACACCCAGTTAAGGCCATCGCCTAGCAAGAAACCTAATTCACGTGTAAATGGGCCAACCAGCGTAAAGGTAATCAGTCCGGTAATAAAAATCGCCAGTAACGGTGTCAGCAAATTGTCCAGCACCGAGGGAATAATGCGACGTAACCCTTGCTCCACTTGCGCAAGAATATAGGTGGCAACCAGCACCGGCAGCACTGAGCCTTGATAACCCACTTTTTGGATCTCAAAGCCAAAGATTTCCCACACAGGGATGTCTCCGGATACCGCCGCACCACCAAAGCCCCAGCCATTAAGCAAATCAGGGTGGACCATCAACATCCCTAACGCCGCGCCCAAAAAGGGATTAGCGCCAAACTTTTTACTCGCGGAAAATGCAAGCAGTACGGGCAAGAACACAAACGGCGCATTGGCGAACGTATTGATTATATTGGCCAGGTCACCCATTTGTGGGTAGGCCTCAATCAAGGACTTGCCATCAATAATCAAGCCAGGCGCGGTGAGGATATTGAAAATCCCCATCAACAGACCACCAGCAACAATGGCAGGAATAATGGGAACAAAAATATCCGACAGCCCTTTCACGGCGCGTTGTAACCAGTTTTGCTTTTCGGCACCGGCAGCCGCCACGTCTTTCGACGACATCTCTGACTGGCCCGTTAATTTACTGAATTCAGCATAAACATTATTGACAATACCCGAGCCAAAAATAATCTGTAACTGACCACTGACTTGGAACTGCCCTTTCACACCATCAATCGATTCAATCGCGCTTAAATCCGCGAGGCTATCATCATGGAGTGCGAGTCTTAGCCGCGTGGCACAGTGCGCCGCTGCTGCAATATTGTCTTTTCCACCCAGTTTATCGAGTAGTTGTTGTGCTACTTTTTGGTAGTTCATGGCTACTTCCCCTGCACGCTCTCACCGTCTTTGCCACCGTCGCTATTGATTCTATTGTGGCAGTTACACGCCCCACACTTTCGGGAACGATCCCGAAAATGATGTTCTGAATCCTATAAGGCATCAAGTATCAGGTATAGTGGCTGTGAGATCGATCATCAAATCGCTGCCCTACTCTCGATGTAAATGTGACTAAAATCACTAAATAAAGGGCATTTAGACAGGTATGTTTGCAAAGGATCGGCAAATAGGCCGATCATGGCGTTTCCAAAAAAGGAGAATCCATGGCTAGCTTGAATGATGTCGCCCGTCTAGCGGGTGTTTCCAAATCGACCGTGTCGCGCGTGATTAACCAAGAATATGGCGTCAAACCCGCCACCATTGAGAAAGTCAACCGCGCCGTCGAGCAATGCGGCTATGTGGTTAACCAAATCGCTAAGGATTTAAAATCCAATAAAACCAATCTCATCGGTGTGATTGTGCCGCGAGTGTCCTCAAATGCGATGTCAGCCAGTGTCGACGGACTTAGCCATGTGTTTGATCAAAAAGGAAAACAGGTGCTTTTGGCTAACACCCGCCAAGATGATCTCCGTATTTGTCATTACCTCGATTTGTTCAACCAAAAGCGCGTCGAGGGCATACTGTTGTTTGCATCCACGCTCAATCCGGCCTTGGTCCAAGCGATTAAACGCTCGAGTGCACCGGTGGTCATCATCGGTCAAGATGGCTCTCCCTACAATATTCCTAGCGTGATTCATGACGACTATCGGGTTGGTTTTTGCGCTGGTGAACAACTGATTAAAGCCGGTTGTCAACGCATTGGATTTCTGGGCGTTCAAGCCGAAGATATTGCGGTTGATCAGCAGCGTTATCAAGGGCTTGAAAATGCTTTGGCCACGCTAAGCCAAACAACACCGCTGTTCCACTACCAAGGGCAATTCTCGATTCAATCGGGCCATGTGGCGATGACCGCTATGCTCGATCAATACCCAGAGATAGACGGCGTGTTTTGTGCCACCGACCGTATTGCTATTTGGTGCGATCCAAGCACTACAAGCACAAGGGATCACGCCAGGAAACACGGTGAAGGTAGTAGGTGTGGGCGATGATGAGCTGGCACACGTGGTATCGCCGAGCTTATCTACTTTTAACTATGCGTTTGATGCAGCAGGCGAAAGTGGTGCAAAAATGCTGCTCGAATTACTGGAAACCGGCCAAAGCCATGTTTCAAAATTAGTGATGGGCTTTAGCTACATCAGCCGTGCCACCTGCCCTTAACACGGCGGTCGTTAACGCAATACAGAGAAATTTTACTTGCGTCGTCACCATCTTTTTCGCTATTTTTGGAACGTTCCCGAAAATAAATTGGTATGGATAGATGGAAATAACCCCGACAAGCTTGGTTGACGCGTGCGGTGGCGCAGATAACCTACGCCGCGTATTGCGTCATCAGGGCAAGGTAATCATTGAGCTCATCGAGCTTGAGCGCGTGAACCAAGAAGCACTGCCAATCAGTGACATTGACGGTTCACTGCGCCAAATCACACTCGATCAGCCGGTAGATGAATGTGCACTAGCCGCGCTGGGACGCCTTATCGATCAAAACCTGCGTGAGCAAGCCGCGCCCTTCTATTCGCCCACCAGCAAGACGGATTTCCATCGTCCGGCTTGGCATATTAGCCCACCTCAAGGTCTGCTTAATGACCCCAACGGTTTTATTTACTTTCAAGAGCACTATCACCTTTTCTATCAGTGGTACCCTTTTGCCTGCGAGCATAAAGACAAATTCTGGGTGCATTTGATCAGCCAGATGGGGTGCAATGGCACACCGCGCCTCTTGGCCTCACGCCCAGTGATTGGTATGACAGTCACGGGGTATTTTCAGGCCACGCTATGGTGATGAACGACGCCCTGTGGCTTTATTACACCGGCAACACCCGTATTGGCCCCGAGCGCCTGAGACAAACCACCCAATGTGTGGCACGGTCAACCGACGGTATTCACTTTGAAAAGCTGGGGCCGGTGATTGATGCTCCACCGGCTGGCGTGACCGAGCACATTCGCGATCCCAAAGTCATTCACGACGGCGAAAACTATCGGATGCTGCTGGGCGCACAACGTGAAGACAAGATAGGTCGCCTGGCGCAATATTCTTCCGCCGATGGTCTGCATTGGCACTACGACGGTTAAGTGGCGACAGCTTCGGCGACCATGGCTATATGTGGGAGTGCCCCGATCTGTTCCAGTTAAGCGAACAATGGCTCTGTATCCTCTGCCCACAAGGCAGCACAGCGCCAACGCCCGATCACCATGTGCCTCACCACAATGGTTACGCCAAAGCCACGCTAGAAGCAGACGGCATCACGCTTGATGACTGGCAAGTGCTGGATCATGGGTTTGATTTTTACGCCCCACAGACGGCACAGACCCCTGACAACAAGCGCATGCTGATTGCGTGGATGGGCCTGCCAGACGAAGTGGACCAACCCAGCCAAACCGCTGGCTGGCTTCATCAGTTAACTTGCCCACGTGAGTTACATTGCAAAACGGCCAAATTTATCAGCGTCCAGCGACCGCGCTGCAGCGCCTCAGAGGTCCTCAGCAGCTGCTAGTGATTCGCACCGAGAGCGACGCGACCACCGTAGATTTGGGCACCAAACAGTTTGAGCTAAACACCACGCTGCCCATTCCAACTCACGGCCAATACACCCTGTATTTTCACAGCCGCAGCGGCATTGCTACTCATGCACCAATAAGCAAGCAATCCGGCTGTGCCCTGACTATTGACGGTGACAGCCGCACCCTGACGCTGGATAGACGTGCAAGCCTCTCCTCAGAAGGAGACACGCGTCGCTGTATTGACTTGCCCGAGCCAGTAGAAGATGTGCCGCTACAGGTGCTCGCCGATACCAGTTCATTAGAGTTCTTTATAGCAGATGGCCAATGGACCATGACCAGCCGCTACTTCAGCACTACCGACGCGACCTGTTTGGCACTGACACGCGATCATAACGATGTTCCCCTACCAAAAGTGATTGATTGGTATGCGTTAAAAAAGGCGAGTATTGGTTAACATTGTTATGCGTTATCACAGCCCGCAAAGGCGAACACGATATCGCCACGGAAAACGCATGAACATCCGCGTCATGAAAGGCTTCCCAGCACGGTCGCCAGGTACTCCTGGTCCATCGCACACATCATTCGCTTGCGTTGAATACCGGCTTTAAAACTCTTCTCTTGCTTTAATAAGTTAAAAACCATCTGCCTTATTCTACCGAAAACTTCCGCTCGGTCATCCACCCTTATTCGGCAGGCATCTTCTTTTAATCCAACATCGAGTTGCCAATGCATCGATTCAATTAACCAATGCGAGCGCGTGGCATCGTGAAGCTCTTTCGCAGTAAGTGCTTTGGAACTTATATAATAGCGTACTGAAATATCTGTCTCTTCGGCATGTTTGCCTTCTTGACGAACACTCACCATGATGCCCATTGTTTTTAATTCAGGCCAATCATAAGCCAAAT
>NZ_AQOD01000102.1 GCF_000513715.1 Salinivibrio socompensis S35 | reverse complement strand
TTGCGACTCTTAATGCCATGTCCATCGGTGCTCGTTTAACGATGACACATAGTGTATCTCAAGCACGTAAAAGACGCACGTGTTGTGTGAGCCTTCTCACGCTCCTCGTGGATAAAACGCCGCGAAAAACGCCCGTCTGGCGATCTTCGAATACCAAGACGGCGCGGCAGTGTTATCGCTGTATCAACTGACTCATGAAAAAACACACACGATCATTGTATCAGCACTTAAAAGTGGATATTCATCCCCAACCAGTAACGACGCTCATCAGTGATATAACCATAATCGTCGTACTCAAGCGTGTTATCGAACAAGTTATAAATGGCACCTTGAAGCTCAATCGACTCGGTCAGTTGATAGTTCGCCCCTGTATCCACCATGGTATACCCAGGTTCAATATTGCTGCGCGATGATGGGCCGGTGACAGGGTCCATTTCTTTACCGCGATACGTGGCGCTGAGCCATGGGCGCAGTTGTTCCGTAGCTTGCCAATTCACTTCCCCATACGCGAGCTGCTGGGGGATTTGAGTTAAGGGTTGCCCCTTATAATCACCGGTTTTTTGCTCCGAGTCAGTGTAAGTATAGCTGGCACTCACATCGACCGTCTCCGTGACCGGCACGAAAACACTGGCTTCAACCCCTTGAGTGACCGCTTCGTCAACGTTAATCCGAGTAGTGGACGGTTTAGTTTGTAGGTTTCCATCTTTGTCTTTACCGACAGTAGGCGGACAGGTTGATTCTGGACAGGTCACACGTGTGATCTTGTCATCAAAATCATTATGGAAGGCGGTCAAAGAACCAGTGACGCCGTTATCGCCTTGATAGTTGATGCTTAGTTCTGAGTTAATGGAGGTTTCGGGCTCGAGATCAGGGTTGCCATAAATATTCCCTCCTCGGCTGACTTGTGCCCAATTCGGGGCAATTTCTCGCAGTTGTGGCGAGCGAAATCCGGTGGCGACCCCACCTTTCACGATCCAGCTATCGGTGAGCTGATAAACACCATACAAGCGTGGACTGGCGTGATAATCATAGTTTTCATCATGATCAACACGCAAGCCTAGCGTCACGCTGAACGGGTCAGTCACACGCCATTCATCCTCCACAAACAAGGCGGCCTGAGTATTGTCAATGTCAGTTTGGCTCGATGCTTGGTTAGAAGAAAAATCTTCCAACTTCGCTTTGTTCACCGAACCGCCGACAGTCAAAGTGTGTGTTTCAAAATCACGAATAAGACGGGTTTTAAACTCGGTGTTCTTAATCGTCATCTCACGACTTTTATTACGGCTTTGCTCGTACTGCAAGTGCGAATCTGACCAGCCCCACGTCCAATGCCCTTCATGCCCGAGGGCTATCGATTGCCGCCGATATTCATTATTGCTGTTTTCACAACTGCCTCGACACTGGCTATCATCCGTGGGTACGGTTTTGCCCATGTGGCCATTTCTTTCTTGCGAGCTGGCGCCCAAGTCCAAGGTCCACTGTTGAAAGTCGCTTGCATTGTAAGTCAACGAGGTAGAAAGACTACGTAAAGATTTGTCCTCGTAACCAAAGGTAATATCGTCTTCTTGGCGTTGAACATTTTGACCCGATACCGTCATCCCTAGCTTATCGCTTAAGGCGCCAGAAAGGTAAAAATTGGCGCTTTGCTCGTCGCCTGATGCCCGTTTTTCTTGTAGCAAGGTGCTTAATTGCACGTTGCCATGCCATTCGTGCTGATCACGACGGGTAATGATATTGATCACCCCTCCAATGGCGTCAGAGCCATACAAGGTCGACATCGGCCCCCGAATCACCTCTATGCGTTCAATCGCTTGTAGCGGCGGTAACCAACCTTGCTCAATGCCAGGCCCGTCGCTGTTCGGGCGTGTTTCGCGACTCGTGGTACGTTTTCCATCCACCAGCATCAGGGTATATTTTGAGCCCATCCCGCGAATGCTTATGTCCGTGGTATCACCACCTCCGGTCACTACCACGCCAGGAATACGTTTTAATGCATCCGTGACATCGCGATAATAACGATCTTCAAGTTGATCACGGCTAATCACACTGATACTCGCTGGCGCCTTTGCCGTGGCTTGTTCAAACCCTGACGCTGTGATCACCATGGATTCCGTATTTTGATCGCCCGCTTCTGCCGCATGAATGGCACTCACAGGCATACCGGCTAATACCATCCGAGAACAACGGGACGAAGACAACTGGACATAATCAACTCCATTTTGTGATAATGATTATTATTTGTTAAGTGATAATTATTCACAGTTAGGTGCGGGCGCATAGGGACAAAACAGGAACACCTCGTTCCAGTTATAGAACGAGGCTGTGATCATCATACCGAACCACTGATGTGGATCTTCACCGGAGTGAAAAAGGACCGTTATGCAGGACTTCTCCTCAATTCGTGCATTTGTTGCGTTATGTCATCATCAAAGCCTCACAGCGGCGGCAAAAGCACTCGGGCAGCCTAAATCGACAATCAGTCGCCGCTTAGCCCAACTCGAGACAGATATGGGGCAATCACTGACACAACGACAAGGAAACCGGCTAGTGTTAACCAAAGCGGGGGAGATTTTCTCTCACTACTGCCAACAAATGCTCGATTTAGCAGAGGAGAGTGAAGAAGCGATACAGGGGTTAAATAATCACCTTCAAGGTCCGATTGACGTGATTTGCCACCCAGGCATGATGCGTGGATGGGCTGGGCCATCGATTAATGCGTTTTTAGCTGAGCACCCCAAGGTGTCCATTACATTAACCAGTGAGGTGAGCGCGCCGCGTATCCAATCGGCTGATCTTATTATTTGGGCAGGCGATATCATGCTGCCGATGAACTGTCGCGCTGATACGCTAGGACAGTGGCAGTATGGTATTTACGCTGCACCACACTACGTGGCGCAACATGCTCCCTTCACGCATCCACGCGCGTTGGACGGCCATCCGTGGCTAGATGTCTTTGCCCTGCGACGACAAGGGTTGACGCTCTATAATCACGATAAAACCTATCACTTAAGCGCCATGCCAAGCCGCTTTAATTGCGATATGATAGCGATTCAATTAGATGCGATTGCGAATGGACAGGGCGTCGGACTCCTACCGATTTGGAGCGCGGCTGGCTATCAACAGCACCATCCGGATAAAATTATGCGGTGTTTACCTCAATGGCACTCAGCGCCTGTTCCGTTGCGCCTTTATTGCAGCGCTGGCCGCCTTCCTCTGCGTGTCGAATCACTCAAGTATTGGCTACAAGAAGCCGCTCCAGCACACTGGCAACCGGCGAGTTCGCCTCAGGCCGTTACCTAGTTCGACACGATACATAGACGTTTTTGCGATACCTAGAGACACGCCCTTGTGCATCAACTGACTTGCATTTATCATATTGGCGAATAAAATAGACGTCTAGCAGTTAATCCATCCGAGATGTTCGGCGAGACTGATAACTACGTATCGTCGATATTCTTGATAACCAATGAGAGTGTCACATGGCTAAGCACCTGTTTACCTCAGAGTCCGTCTCTGAAGGCCATCCTGATAAAATCGCCGATCAGATTTCTGATGCGGTCTTGGATGCTATTCTTGAGCAAGATCCCAAAGCGCGCGTTGCCTGCGAAACCTATGTAAAGACCGGTATGGTCATGGTAGGTGGGGAAGTAACAACCTCTGCCTGGGTCGATATTGAAGAGCTCACTCGCCAAACCGTGCGCGATATTGGTTACGTACACTCGGACATGGGGTTTGATGCCAATTCTTGTGCAGTATTGAATACCATTGGCAAGCAATCGCCTGACATTAACCAAGGTGTCGACCGAGCCGATCCGAAAGATCAAGGTGCTGGAGACCAAGGTATCATGTTTGGTTTTGCCACCAATGAAACCAATGTGCTGATGCCAGCTCCTATCACTTACTCACACCGTTTGGTCGAGCGTCAGGCGCAAGTACGTAAAGATGGCACCTTAGATTGGCTGCGCCTGATGCAAAAAGCCAGGTTACGTTCGCCTACGACAACGATAAAATCGCGGGTATTGATGCCGTTGTGCTCTCAACGCAACACTGCGACAGCATCTCAACCGACGATCTGCGCGAAGCGGTCATGGAAGAAATTATCAAGCCGGTATTACCCGCAGAGTGGCTGACCAAAGACACCAAGTACTTCATCAACCCAACTGGCCGCTTTGTGATTGGTGGTCCAATGGGAGATTGTGGGTTAACTGGCCGTAAGATCATTGTTGACACCTATGGCGGGGCAGCCCGTCACGGTGGCGGGGCTTTCTCGGGCAAAGATCCCTCAAAAGTGGATCGCTCTGCGGCTTACGCAGCCCGCTATGTGGCGAAAAACATCGTCGCAGCTGGCTTGGCTGACCGCTGTGAGATTCAATTGTCTTATGCCATTGGCGTCGCGGAGCCCACCTCCATCATGGTGGAAACCTTTGGTACCGAAAAAGTGGCACCTGAGGTGATCATTAAGGCGGTACGTGAGCACTTCGACTTGCGCCCTTACGGCCTGCAAGAAATGCTCGACTTGCTACAACCTATTTATAAGCAAACCGCCGCGTATGGTCATTTTGGTCGTGAGATCTTCCCGTGGGAGAAGACCGACAAAGCCGATGTATTGCGTGAGTTTGCCAAACTTGGTTAATCTGGTCTGATTCACTTTTTGCAAAGGGAAGCGTCGGCTTCCCTTTTTTAATTGCTGCTTGAGCCGAACTGATGCCTTCTCTTTCCGACACCTTAATAAAAACAGTCACCGACCGCGTTCATGCCTGTATTGATAGCGCCAATCTGCAATTGGGCCTTCAACTGGTTTACCCCCAGGTTGGCTTCACTTTGCGGGGCCGAGCCGCTGGCACCGCTCACCCAACAGAGTGGCGCTTACGCTTTAACCCAATATTACTCCAACAAGCCACCGACGATTTTTTGCATGAGGTGATCCCACACGAAGTGTGTCATTTAGTGGCTTTTGCTCTGCATGGACGCGTCAAACCTCATGGCCCAGAATGGCGCGACCTGATGACCAACCTGTTTAATGCTCCTGCGAACACGACCCACCGGCTGGATATCACGACGGTACAAGGGAAAACCTTCCCGTATCAGTGCCGATGTGGACCCGTGGCCTTGACAGTACGACGGCATCATAAAGTCCAGCGAGGTCAAGCAACCTATCGGTGCAAGCAATGCCAACAAATACTGATACCAATCTAGCTATTTGCTTTTCCGTTCACCGCCCCCATATTATGGGCAGATTCCCTATTCACGCACCACGTATCGCCACCGGTAGCCATGTTACACTGGAGGCTGATTGATAATGGAAAGCGAACACCATGCGAATTCCCCGAATTTATCATCCGGTGCCTTTACCTTCTCAAGGCACGGTGACCTTAAGCGATGAAGCGGCGAATCACCTAGGCCGCGTATTAAGAATGCAAGTAGAACAACCAATTCTACTTTTTGATGGTCATGGGGCACAGTTTCGCGCCACCTTGACGCAAATCAGTAAGAAACATGTCACCGCCGCCATCACGGCCCGCGAAGACGTGGGGGTTGAATCGCCATTAGATTTCGAACTGGGCCAGGTTATATCTCGTGGTGAGAAGATGGAATTTACCATTCAAAAATCGGTCGAGTTAGGAGTCAATACCATCACACCGCTGTTGTCTGCGCGATGTGGCGTCAAACTTAACGCCGAACGGCTCGAGAAAAAACGCCAACAATGGCAAAAGATCGCCATCGGTGCCTGCGAGCAAAGTGGACGCAATGTCGTCCCTATCATCAACCCGGTGATCAATTTAGACACCTGGTGCCAGCAGGCATTTGATGGACTGAGGCTCAACTTGCATCCTCGCGCACCATATTCCATCAATACGCTGCCTGACGCCCCTTCCAAGCTACGCTTGCTGATTGGGCCGGAAGGTGGGTTATCAGACGAAGAAATAGCCATGACACGTGACCATGGTTTTGAAGAAATTTTATTGGGCCCACGGGTCCTGCGTACCGAAACCGCGGCATTGACAGCCATTACGGCGCTGCAGGTACGTTTTGGTGACCTCGGTTAATCGGCAAACAGGAGAAACATGATGAAAATAGGTGTGGTGATGGATCCCATTGAGGCCATCAGTGTGAAAAAAGACTCCACGTTTGCCATGATGTTGGCGGCACAACAACGCGGCTGGGAAATACATACGATTTCGATGAACGATATGTCGATGCTGCAGGGTGAACCGAGTGCTCGCACCCAAACCGTGAGTGTCATAGATGATCCCAACCACTGGTATCAGATTCACCAAACGCAAACTCTCCCGCTGCGCGAATTTGATGCGATCTTGATGCGAAAAGATCCGCCCTTTGATACCGAATATATCTATGCGACCTACATGCTCGAGCGTGCCGAAGAAGCCGGCGTTTTAATTGTGAACAAGCCGCAAAGCTTGCGTGACTGTAACGAAAAGCTGTATACCGCGTGGTTCCCAGAACATACGCCCACCACCTTGGTCACGCGACGGGCTGACGAAATCCGATCCTTTCAGGCTGAACATGGTGACGTCATTTTAAAACCACTCGATGGCATGGGCGGCGCCTCTATTTTCCGAGTGAAGCAAAGCGACCCTAATCTTGGCGTGATCATTGAAACACTCACCGAGCATGGCCAACGTTTTTGCATGGCACAAACGTTCGTCCCTGACATCAGTAACGGTGACAAGCGTATTCTGATTGTGGACGGCGAACCGATTCCTTACTGTTTGGCCCGCATCCCGGCAGAAGGCGAGACACGCGGTAACCTTGCCGCTGGCGGTCGGGGTGAGGCACGTCCCTTATCAGAAACTGATTGGGCAATCGCACGCGCAATCGCCCCGACGTTGAAAGAAAAAGGGCTGATATTCGTTGGACTCGATGTGATCGGCGATAAACTCACAGAAATCAATGTCACCAGCCCAACCTGTATCCGCGAGATTGATGCCGCCTATGACATTTCCGTTGGAGACATTTTGATGGAAGCGATCGCCAAGCGCTGCCAATAAAATAGAGGCGCATTGCGCCTCTATTATTACCCAAAAACACACTTTTTGCGCACACTTAACGTGAGCGCACAAATAGGAGACGGCGATATGGATCTGAAAAATCACTTTTTAATCGCAATGCCGAGCATGGCCGATAGCCGTTTTCAACAGGGTGTTATCTACGTGTGTGAGCATAACCATGACGGCGCCATGGGATTAATGATCAATCACCCTATTAACTTATCCGTAGGCAAAATGCTGGATCAAATTGACGTGGCGCGCGACTTGCCGCTCTCCGATACAACAGAAAGCCTGACTCAATCCGTTTTATTTGGCGGGCCAGTGTCTGAAGACCGAGGGTTTGTGCTTCACCCTGCTAATTGTTCGTATGGCACCAGTGTACCCTTATCGGATCAATTAGCCGTGACTACCTCAAAAGATATTTTGTCGATTCTCGGCACTGAGCAACAACCGGAACAGTTTGTGGTAGCGTTGGGTTACGCAGGCTGGGAGGCCGGGCAGCTTGAGCAAGAGTTAGCTGAAAACAGCTGGCTAACGTTGGAGGCCGATCCTAAAGTCATTTTTGATACGCCTGTTAACCAACGTTGGCAAAAAGCACTCGACCAGCTCGGCATTGACGCCGCCAACCTTTCTTCACAAGTAGGACACGCATGAACGCACAAACCGTGATGGGTTTTGATTACGGGGTAAAGAGCATTGGCGTTGCCATTGGCCAGTCGTTAACCGGTACCGCTCGCCCTTTATGCGCGTTAAAAGCGCGCGATGGGATTCCCAACTGGGATAACATTGACGCCTTATTAAAAGAATGGCAACCCGATTATTTAGTGGTTGGGCTGCCGTTGGACTTACAAGGCGCGCCACTCGAGACCATCACACCGAGAGCGAAGAAATTTGCCAATCGGTTACATGGTCGCTTTGGTTACCCGGTCTCGTTACACGATGAGCGCCTGTCTACCCGAGAAGCCCGATCCGCGCTTTTCGAGCAAGGTGGCTACAAAGCCTTGGGCAAAGGGGCGGTCGACGCTCAATCCGCCGTTGTGATCATTGAAAGCTGGTTTGAGCGCCAATACGCTGAGCCGTTCGAGTCGCCGGAATGATCCCTTGGTCAGCGAGCCGCGTCATGGCTTGTTCCATGGTTTGCATGCCGTGGCTGGCGCCTGTTTGAATCATAGAGGTCATCTGCGCCACCTTGTCTTCACGGATAAGGTTCGCAATAGCAGGAGTGACTTTCATGATTTCATACGCTGCGACTCGCCGACCTTGCATATTTTTGACCAATTGTTGCGACACCACCGCCTGTAAGGAGGCCGACAACATCGAACGGACTAAGGGCTTATCATTCCCTGGAAACACATCGATAATCCGGTCAACGCTTTTTGCCGCACTCGCGGTATGTAACGTGGCAAAGACCAGATGACCGGTTTCTGCGGCCGTCAGCGCCAAACTGATGGTTTCTAAATCTCTTAACTCACCCACCAAAATCACATCAGGATCCTCCCGCAACGCCGAACGCAACGCATTTTGAAATGATTGTGTATCACGATTCACTTCCCGCTGGTTCACCAAGCTTTGTTGCTGCGGATGGATAAACTCAATCGGGTCTTCAATGGTGAGAATATGCTTTTGCTGATGACGGTTAATATGTTCAATCATCGCTGCCAGCGTGGTGGATTTGCCCGACCCCGTTGGCCCTGTCACCAATACCAACCCCTGAGTGAGGGAAGCGAGTTCCGTGAAAACAGAAGGGGCGTTTAAAGTTTCCAGTGTCGGCACACCCTCAGGGATCACCCGAAATACGGCCGCGCATCCATGTTGCTGTTGAAACGCGTTCACCCGAAATCGGCCAACCGAAGCCAGCTCAAACGAAAAGTCCACTTCCCATTCGGTCGTAAATGTTTGTTGCTGAACCGGGTTCATCACCTCGGTAATTAATTGCTCGACCACTTGATGGCTTTGCACGGGTAGACTGAGCTTGCGCACATCGCCATCTACCCGCACCATAGGCGGCACCCCAGCAGAAAGATGTAGATCTGACGCGCGATGCTTTACACTAAAGGCCAATAGCTCAGTAATTTCCATTCATTTTCCTCGCAGAATCAGGTATGTGTAATATTAAGCAGAATATTCAACAGGTCAGGGAACAAATAGACCAAGCAACACAAAAATGCGGCCGACCCGATCATTCAGTGCAGTTACTTGCGGTCAGTAAAACCAAACCTATCGAGGCGATCGCAGAAGCAATCGCAGCGGGTCAAACCGCATTTGGCGAAAACTACGTGCAGGAAGGTGTGGAAAAAGTGGATTACTTTGCCACGCATCACCCAAATGCAAGGATTGAGTGGCACTTTATTGGCCCGATTCAGTCAAACAAGACGCGTTTAATCGCCAGTCACTTTGATTGGATCCACTCGGTTGATCGGTTAAAAATTGCAAAACGTCTGAGTGAGCAACGCCCCGCGCACTTGCCACCACTGAATGTTTTAGTGCAAGTGAATACCAGCGGCGAGGCGTCTAAATCAGGGATAACACTGGATGACGCCATGGATCTGATTGAATCCATACACACCTTGCCCAATCTTACTGTGCGAGGGTTAATGTCAATCCCTCAACCAGAAACAGATTATCAGCGCCAATGTGCCGCGTTTGAGCCTTTAGCGACCGCGTTTGATTCGCTCCGCACACACACGCCAATGTTTGATACCCTATCGATGGGCATGAGCGGGGATATGGACGCAGCGATCGCATGTGGTAGCACCATGGTAAGAATCGGCACCGCCGTGTTCGGCGCACGCAATTATCCATAACAACCCACACAGTATACGAGAACAACAGGAACCGAATTGATGGAACATCGCCCTCTCACCTTTATTGGGGCTGGCAACATGGCTCGCTCAATCATTGCCGGATTAGTGGCTGCGGGATATCCAGCCTCTGCCATTACCGCCGCGTCCCCCAGCGCGCATCCACACGATGTGCTGACAATGCAATATGGGATCCAGACCACGACGGATAACCTTCACGCTTGCCAACAGGCGGATGTGATCGTTCTAGCGGTCAAACCTCAATTAATGGCAAAGGTATTAAGCGACTTGCCAGCGGTTGACTGGTCGTCGAAAATGGTGATCTCGATAGCCGCTGGCATCAATGTTACGCGTCTTAATCAGATGGCTGGCACGTCACTCAACTTGGTGCGCGTGATGCCGAATACGCCTTCGCTGGTGGGTAAAGGCATGAGTGGTCTTTACGCATCACCAGGCGTGACGCAACCTGATCAAGACTATGCCTCAGCGCTGATGAAAGCAGTGGGTGATGTCTGCTGGGTCGATGACGAGGCGAGTATTAATGGTGTGATTGCGGCGGCAGGCAGTGCGCCGGCCTATTTTTTCCGCTTTATGGAAGCCATGCAGCAAGAAGCCATTCGCCAAGGCTTTACTGACCAGCAAGCCAGGGCGTTGGTACAGCAAGCCGCATTAGGAGCGGCAGAGATGGTGGCCGCAAATGCAGACACTACGATTGGCGAGCTCCGCGAGCAGGTGACCTCAAAAGGGGGAACCACTGCAGAAGCGTTGCGGGTCTTCGACCAGCACAATATTAGCGATATAGTAGCACAGGCCATGCAAGCGGCGGTGAGCCGTGCTGAGCAAATGGAACAAGAATTTTAATCACTAAGGCGACGATATGAATGCAATGACCTTTCTGATCAACACCGCGTTTGATCTCTACATCATGGTGGTGTTACTCCGTGTATGGCTACAGTGGTCCCGGGCCGATTTTTATAACCCGTTCTCTCAATTTGTGGTGAAGGCGACCCAACCCGTTGTGGGCCCGCTGCGTCGGATGGTGCCAGCACTCGGGGGGCTCGATCTCGCGACCGTCCTCTTTGCTTATCTGCTGATGGTCGCTAAATTTGTGGCACTGGATTTAGTCGCCGGCAATCCATTGGCAATGAGTTCAGGAATGTTCCTATTTTCTGCCATCGCACTGCTTAAAGCGGCCGGTAAACTCCTATTCTGGGTGCTGATTCTACGCGCCATCCTCAGCTGGGTCAGCCAAGGTAATAACCCGGTTGAGCATGTGTTTCATCAATTAACCGAACCGGTTTGCGCCCCAGTGCGTCGCATCCTCCCCCCTATCGGTGGACTGGATCTCAGTATTTTGGTGATCTTTATCGCGTTACAATTTATTAATATGTTAATTGGCGATTTGGTCGGCCCAGTTTGGTATGCCCTATAAGGGATAAGCGCCTCATCCTGACAAAGATCGGGCTGAGGCGCTCATGCGTACTGGTTCCAGTACGCTCACGTGATCATAACAAGGATAGATTATGCGTAACCTCATTGCTTTGATGATTAGCCTGTGTGGCATGGTCATGACCCCAGCTTGGGCGGGCCAGTTTAAAGAAGTCGGCGAATTAGAGGTGCACTACAACACCTTATCAACGGCGTTTTTAACCCCTAACATCGCGAAGCAATATGATATTACCCGCAGCGGCTACCGTGGGCTGGTCAATATCGCGGTTCTCGACACCATGCAGCTTGGAAAGCCGGCGATTGCCGCCGAGGTCCAAGGCCAAGTCAAAAACTTGGTCGGTAACACTCGTGAACTCAACTTTACCGAGATCCGCGAGGGCGATGCGATTTATTACATTGCGACCTTTGCCGCGGATGATGAAGAAACCTATCGCTTTCACATTGATCTCAACGCAGCGGGTAACCGCAGTGCTTCCTTCAATTACAATTACACGTTTTACGTCGACACGCCCTGAAAAGGGGTGACACACAATAGGTAACCGACATGAATAAAGTTGTGCTGGCAACCGGCAATGCAGGCAAAGTCAAAGAGATGGCCGGGCTACTCGGCGAATTTGGTTTTGAGGTCCTACCGCAAAGTGATTTTGCGGTGACAGAAGCTGACGAAACAGGGACCACGTTTATTGAAAATGCCATCATTAAAGCCCGCCACGCGGCAAAACTGACTGGGCTTCCCGCCATTGCCGATGATTCTGGCCTTGAAGTGGATGCGTTAAAAGGTGCGCCTGGGGTTTATTCTGCCCGCTATGCTGGCGATGATGCCAAAGATGCCGATAATGTCGCCAAGCTGCTTGAAGCGATGCATGATACAGACACGGATGCACGCCAAGCACGTTTTCATTGCGTGTTAGTGTATATGCGCCATGCCAACGATCCAACGCCACTGGTCTGTCATGGTGTTTGGGAAGGTCAGATAGCGCATGCACCACAAGGTGACAACGGCTTTGGCTACGATCCCGTGTTTTTGCCTCATGATCAGCAATGCACCGCCGCAGAAATGCCTGCGTCAGAGAAAAAACAACGCTCACATCGCGGTCAAGCCCTCAACGCCTTATTCCAAGCCTTAAAAGCGTCGCAATAACCCATGATCCCATTAAGTTTGTATGTACACATCCCGTGGTGTGTACAAAAATGCCCGTATTGTGACTTTAACTCGCACACTCAAAAAGGGGCGATCCCAGAAGACGATTATATCGATGCGCTGCTCGACGATCTCGACACCGATCTGGCCGCTTATCCTTCAATGGTAACGCGTCCATTGCACTCTATTTTTATCGGTGGCGGCACACCAAGCCTGATGTCTCCCGCACAGATTGATCGTTTGCTCTCTGGGGTCAATGCGCGACTGACCCCCAGCGACAATATGGAAGTCACCATGGAGGCCAACCCAGGCACCGTTGAAGCCGATAAATTTATTGGTTATCGTCAAGCTGGCGTGACCCGCATATCCATTGGCGTACAAAGCTTTTCTGCCGACAAACTTACCCGCTTAGGTCGTATTCATGGTCCTGGCGAGGCAGAGCGGGCTGCTCACCTTGCCCACCAAGCGGGACTGACGAGCTTTAATCTCGATCTAATGCATGGTTTACCCGATCAGTCCGAACAAGAAGCGCTCAGCGATTTGGATCAAGCCATTGCCTTGAAGCCCCCGCATATTTCTTGGTATCAACTAACTATCGAGCCCAATACTCAGTTTTATTCCAAACCTCCCACGCTGCCAGAAGAAGACACCTTATGGGACATCTTTGATCAAGGCCATCAACGACTGACCGACGCGGGATATGTACAATACGAGACCTCCGCCTATAGCTTGCCAGGCCACCAATGTGCACATAACCTCAACGTACTGGTCGTTTGCGGAGAGTATTTAGGGATCGGCTGTGGGGCGCATGGCAAATTAACCTTGCCGGACGGTGAACAACTTCGTTTACTACGCACTGTCAAGGTGAAGCATCCGCGAGGTTATCTCGATCCCGATAAAGCCTACCTCACCGATAGCCAGTGGGTAAAACATACCGATCTTGGGTTTGAGTTTTTCATGAACCGCTTTCGCTTGCTCGAACCCTGCCCCAAAGCCGATTTTGTCAGTCATACCGGGCTGCCGCTCTCGCATCTCGCCGCGCCTATTTCTCAAGCCTGTGAGCAAGGCTTGATTACAGAAACAACCACCCATTGGCAAATCACGCCCAAAGGTAAATTGTTTCTCAATGATCTGTTGGCCATTTTTTTAGCGGACTAATGCAACAAACCGTGTGTTAAGGTGCCTATACTTTAGGCGCCTTTGCCTGCTCTAGGGCCTTGTATGCCAGGTGAACCATAAGGCGATCTTAACCACTCAACAAGCTAAAAAGGATACCCCTGTGACTCCGTTATTTCGCGCTGAGCCGAAACATTGGACCTTAATCGCGGCCCTTATCATCGCTGTTTATGCCTGTTACCTTCTTATCGAACCCTACATTGGCGCGATTGTGCTCGCCTTTATCGTCTCGTTGCTTTTTTTCCCTGTCCACAAGCGCATCGAAGAAAAAATCGGTCAGCGGCCGAATATGGCCTCAGTGCTCTCCTGTATTCTGATCACTTTTATTATTTTTATTCCACTGACCGTGGTGGCCGGTGCAATCATTGAACAAGGTGTGAGCTTTTTTACCCGCAGCTATGAATGGCTCAATAACGGAGGCGCTAGACAACTGATCAATAACCCGCAAATTCAATCGACTTTGCACTTTACCAATCAGTGGCTGCCGTTTGATGTCATCGATCCACAAGAAACCGTCAAAAAGCTCGCGGCGTGGATGTCCTCTTTTAGTGGCCAAATGCTTGAATTCAGTTCTGGGGTGCTCGGTGATGTCACTGACTTTTTTATCACCTTTATGCTGATGTTGTTTGTGCTGTTTTTTTTACTGCGCGATCACGACAACATTATTCAGACATTGCGTCATGTCATCCCTTTATCACGCAGCCAAGAAGATCAACTGCTCGATGAAGTGGAGAAAGTGGCCAAGTCGGCCGTACTCGGTTCATTCCTCACCGCATTAGCACAAGGGGCCGCTGGCGGCTTAGCCATGTGGGCAGTAGGCCTACCGGCGCTGTTTTGGGGCACCATGATGGCCTTTGCCTCTTTTATCCCTGTCGTCGGGACGGCACTCATCTGGCTACCGACAGTATTGTATCTCGCCGTGATGGGTGATTGGCAGTGGGCACTCGCACTCCTGGTATGGAGCGTGGTGGTGGTCGGCTCCATTGATAACATACTGCGTCCTTTCCTGATGCAAGGGAACTCCGGCATGAACACCCTGCTTATCTTTTTCTCACTATTGGGAGGCTTACACCTCTTTGGCTTAATGGGACTGATTTACGGCCCGATTATCTTTTCGCTGACCTTGGTATTATTCCGGATGTATGAATTCGAGTTTGAACATTTTCTTGATCGCCAAGACAATGCGTAATGCGTTAAAGATTGGCCTGGTGCATGCTTTATGGGAAAATCCGGCTCCCAATGCGCCAGGTTATGTCGGCGCGCTTTACCACCGTCGATAATGCAAAGAGAACAAACATGACCCTCACGGCTCCCAGTGAAATTGCTCAGCGTCACCTTTCGTTGTTTGACAACAAACACCTACTTTTGGCGGGAAAGCTCGAAGATGACTTTGTCCAACAATTATCGCAACGTGCCGCGAGTGTCACTGTCTTTACGACACATCACGGTTTCGCCACACGTCAGAAAAAAGCATCGATTACTGTTCATGCAGGCGCTACCCTAGAGATCGATCAACACATTGATATCGTGCTATTTTATTGGCCCAAAGCAAAAGCGGAAGCCGATTACTTACTCGCGATGTTGACCCATACATTGGGAAAAGGCGTTGATTGGATGGTGGTTGGCGAAAATCGTAGTGGGATAAAAAGCATTGAAAAGCGCTTCGCTCCCTACGGCCCCATCAGTAAACATGACGCTGCGCGGCGCTGCAGTATGTATTACGGCACCTGCTACACCCCGGCAAGCTCTTTTTCGTTGGAAGACTGGTTTACCGATTATCCATTAACCATCGGCAACACATCACTAACGATCCGTGCGTTGCCTGGTGTGTTTAGCCAAAAAAGCTTAGATGATGGCACCGAATTACTGCTTCGTCATCTCCCGTCGATTAAGGGAAACATTTTAGATATAGGTTGCGGGGCGGGCGTGATTGGGAGCTATATCCTCGCCACTCACCCTGATTGCCAAGTGACGCTTGTGATGTCAACTATCTAGCAATTACATCTAGCCAAGCCACACTCGCAATCAACGGCTTAGAGGGGCAAGTATTGTCTTCCGATATGCTTGATGCCGTCGAGGCAAAGTTTGATACCATCATTAGCAATCCCCCTTTCCATGAAGGGCTAGAAACGCGTTATTCCCCGACTGAATCCTTGTTGCGTAACGTCCCCTCTCACCTAACCATGGGCGGCCAGCTGATTATTGTGGCCAACAGCTTTTTACGTTATCCACCGATTATCAAAGACAGTCTCGGACAATGCGACACTCTCGCTAAAACCCGACGTTTCGCGGTCTATCAAGCGTATAAAATACAGTAGTTAATCTCATACGAACTGGCTGCATCTGGCAGCCAGATTCATCATCGCAAACTGACTTAAATAAAAAAGCCCTGACCGTCAGGCCAGGGCTTCATAGACTTCTCGTCCAGGTTTTAAAACCATAAAAAAGCCCCGACCGTGAGGTCAGGGCTTGATGTTTTTTATCATAGTCTTACGCATATCTGCTTTGATAATTAAA
>NZ_AQOD01000101.1 GCF_000513715.1 Salinivibrio socompensis S35 | reverse complement strand
CTAATTATTATTCTTTCTGTTGTTATTGGCTGTGTTGGTATATGGTTGATTTTTTATATGTACATATCCCCACTCTTTGAATCTAACCGTCATTCCGCACCTAATTATCTAATAAATTACGTGACGCCCATCACGTAACGAGTGGCTAGGTCATTCAATGGTGGCTACCTAAGTCGGTTTCTGATATCAATACTCGGTTAAACTATCTCTCACTACTATCAGGAGGTCAAACGTGGCTCGTCATCAAAAATCACATGCCTCTCTGCTAGTTCCTCAAAGGCAGAAAGATTTCGAAATTGTCACGAACGTGTCGGCATCTTCGGCGAAATTAATTCTAAAAATAGCTGCGGAATCTCGGGTACAACAGGCGATTAGGATAAAAATTGCCTTTTACCCTTGTTAAAAATAGCCTTCCGTAACTAACTGTATTTACAGTTTATTTTTAAAGAGCCAAAAAAGAAGGGTAATAGAGGGTATTTACTCATCCGCTCTCATTGATCCGCGTTCCTCACCTTATGCGTACTTATGTGGGCTTGATACCAAGGAGGTGCATATGCAAATGACCGATCTCGGTGACCTAGACCGAATTATTGAGATGGCGTGGAAGATAGAACCCCGTTTGAGGCCATTGAGACGTTATATGGGTTGCGCCAGGACGATGTGATTGCATTGATGCGGCGTGAACTGAAGCCACGTAGCTTTAAGGTGTGGCGAGCACGTACTCGCGGGCGAAAAACGAAGCATCAGGCGTTACGCTCAGAGGACGTCATGCGTAGCCACTGTAAGACGCAATACAAAATAAAATCCGCCAAAAAGTGACAGCCTTAGCGATAGATCGTGTTTTGATGAAGAGGAGTGACACGTTAATTGGGCGTCTCAGAAACGTTACAGGAAGGTGACAGCTAATTTGTCACTTTCTTATAATACGAAGGCCGCTTGATAAAACCAATACAATCCTAAAATAAACCTATATAAATCAAACATTTATAAAGTTAAACACCGACTAATCCCACTAGTTATCCACAGTTTCTGTTGATAGTAAACACACAACATTAAACTTATTTTAAAGTTCAAAATCATAACCTTAATAAAGAAAACAGTCTTTTTATAGAAATTTCTTGACGAACCAGAGGATAAGGAAGCAATCATTCCTTTAATTTAACCACCGACGCGCGACTTCCATCAACAACTTATCTTTATAAGGATGCGCGAGTAATGTTATCCCGTAGGGCACATTTTCATGGGTAAATAAAGGAATCGTCAGTTGTGGTAAGCCACACACATCGGCTAACGCCACGAGACGGCGTTGGGCTAAATTAAACCTATCACTTGTCGGTTGGTCCGCATCACGAGGTAAAATCGCCCCTGGTGTCGACGGCATGATCATCACTTTATCGCTCGACCACATGGCGGTAATAGAATCTCTTAGCTGCTTACGCGTTTTCTTGGCCTGGTAGTGGGCTTTGTAATCCACTTCTCGCAAACGTTCAAGATACCCTTGTGTGGAGGTTGGTAAATCCAGCTTGGCGCTGTCTAACCAAGATTGGTACATCAGTAGAAACTCCTGGCTAGCAATCGCAACTTGGGCTTTTTCTATCCGGCTGAGCACCAATTTATTCATCGCTAAGGTGGTTTCTTGAGGCAGGTTAAGCTGCTCGAGCTGCTGATAGACCTGCTTCATCGCCTCATCCGAATAAAACGAAGCAAAAATAGGCTCAGCGATGACCACACCTTGAATATTAGTGACTGCGGTTGAGGGCTTTGCTACCAGCTCTTGGAACTGACTTAAAAGACCGAGACTAGCACTGCATACGCCAATGTTATCAAAGGTATCAGCCATAGCGATGATCCCGGAAGTATCCACCAAGCCGGGTGTGGGCCGATAACCAAAGAGACCGCAATGTGCAGCAGGGATCCGTACTCCCCCAAACGCATCATTACCCAAACCGAAATCAGCTAGCTTTTTCGCCACAGCCACTGCGATACCTGCATTGGCACCGCCCACGCGATATTGACGATAATGCGGGTTACGAAGTTCAGCGTAAAAAGGGTTGAAACCGGTGATACTAAAGCCGAGCGGATCCACCTGCACTTGGCCTATCACACTGGCGCCCTGTGTCATCATGGTTTTCACTACACCCGCATCTTGGCTTGCGGCTGTGCGCGTTTCCGACCAAGCTGGGATCCCAATCCCTGACACACTCGCTTCCAGCGATATCGAATGCGACACCGCGATGTTATGGCGTCGAAAAACCCCATTAACACTGTCTTGACGCGGGGGATCATATTGGTACGCAAACATCGCTTGATCAAGCATAGTGACTGACCTCAAATAAATGTTATTGCTTATTGATCAGTGTAATACATCCAGCCGGACTGAGTCAGATTTCCTTAACGTATGACGGTCTGGCACCTTCGAGCATGACCGCTATAAATTAACCGCGGTTAAGCCGGGGGTTTGTCGGCACGACTGTTCAAACGCACTTAACTTTGGCGTGAGATCGGCACTGACAAAGGTATCATCAAATATTTGTACCTTACGTGCTAATTGCCAACTATCGATAGATGCACCTTGGCCATAAGGAATTGCATACACATAAAAATGCTGCCGCTGAGTGACGTAATCTAAGTTAGGAGGCACACGCAACGGCTGATAACTGCGGTTTAAATAAATGTAAAAATCGCCCACACAGTTTGCCACGATATATGAGCCTTGGTCACTACGAAGCGCCAGATAAGGTTGAGCAATGTCCGTATACTGGCTGATATGCCATTGTTCTGCCGTGGGGTTGAGCGCAATCATCGGCGCGTCGGGCAGACTCGGTGGCGGTGCTACGGATGGCTGGGTGGACGCTACTGTGTCAACCGGCTCCGAGACCGGTGGTTGAGGATTAACAATACGCACGCGTTGGGCGGTCTGAGATTGGCTTTCACCAATAAGGCGCTCAACCACATTTGCCATTGTCCAAACGGAACCATGGCCACCGCGATGACGCACCATGAAGCAACAACCCAACGCCAAGCTAGCCCGGGTTTGGCTGGTTTAAGCTTAACTGGCGTGGCTTTATGCGTCAGTTCAGTTTCCAGCTGCTCTACCCGAGTTAGCGCGTCTTTGAGCTCACGATTGCGTTGAGTGGCGTCTTGTTTTTCCTGATCGTGTTCGCGGGTTAGGCGAACATGTTGCCCTTCTAAGGTTTGATGTTGACGCTCTAGCTTTTGGTAATGCTCTCGCCACTGGCGATTATCAAACTCTAGTTTGGCAATTTTAGCGGTAAGGTGCGCCGGGATTTGTTGGCCGGCCTGGCGTGATTTAAGGGTGCGATTTTCTTGTTGTAAACTAGCCAACTCTTTTTGTAACCGCGCGATTTGGCTGCGCAATGCCGCCTGGTTTCCTTCACGTTGCGATTGACCCAGAGCACTGCCCTCACCCTTCCCTGCTTTAATGGCCTGATACGCTTCACTGACCAGCTGCATTAGCCCTGTGCTTCCGCCTTTATCCGGATGCACACGGCTAGAAAGTCGCTTATAGCGTTGTTTCACTTGCTCGGCAGTTTCACCGGCATTGACGCCTAAAAGTTCGTTCCACGTGGTCATGCTAGGGCTCGTTGTGTCAGTGGTAGCAAATTAATAGTAATGACGTTATCGGCCAATGTCTCATAACATTAAGCGACTGCGTTTAAAAATTGGCGTGAATCCGTGTAGGACACACCTAGCAAGCTAGCGCATATCACGCGTCGCCGTTAGCTAGTAGAACCTTCTATAAACCAATAATTTTATCCTTTTCAGAAGAACAATGCCCTGTTCACTTAATTTTGCATTGCATTCATATTTCTGTGATCTATCATACTTTCCGTCATCACGACGTTCCGATGAAGACAGCAGGAGAGAGATGGCAAATGCCATCCGCCGAAGAAGTAAATCTTTCAGGCACTTAATTGTATGGACTGCTGTTGGAGGAAACTCTGGAGAGACCCGTTAATTCGGGCGCCGAAGGAGCAAGCTTGTATTCAAGTGAAACTCTCAGGCAAAAGGACAGAGGAGATACCCACCCCAATATGTAGCACTTTTGTTAATATTAGTGTGGTCTATCTTCTCCTTTGATGTTTAAAGGGGGATTAATGCCATTTTTTTCACAACTACCCGATATACCCGCGCTTCTCGCCACCATTGACGACTGGATTTGGGGCCCACCACTTTTATTGTTGTTAACTGGCACCGGATTATTTTTTACCGTCCGTTTGGGCTTGCTCCAACTCCGCCGTTTACCGTTTGCGCTTAAGCAAATTTTCAAACCGTCTGATGCCAAAACCCAAGGCGATGTGTCTGGCTTTGCGGCATTGTGTACTGCGTTATCTGCCACGATTGGCACCGGGAATATTATCGGCGTTGCCACGGCGATTTCTCTCGGTGGTCCCGGCGCACTCTTTTGGATGTGGCTCGCGGCCTTTTTAGGCATGGCGACCAAATACGCTGAGTGTTTATTGGCGGTGAAATACCGCGAAACCGATCATAAAGGTAACATGCTTGGCGGGCCGATGATGTATCTTTCCAAAGGTGCCGGCCAACCGCTTTTAGCCAAACTGTTTGCCCTGTTCGGTTTAGGCGTCGCCTGTTTTGGGATTGGTACCTTCCCACAAGTGAACGCCATTAGTAGCGCTGCGATCCATTTATTTAATATCCCAACTGTTGCCGTCGCCGCTATTCTCACAGTGCTGGTTGCCTTGGTGACCTTGGGAGGGGTGAAATCTATTTCTGCGGTTGCCGCCAAAATCGTGCCGGTGATGGCGGTGTTGTACGTGGCAGCCTGTTTGTGGGTATTGGGCGCCAATGCATCGCAATTGCCTCATGCCGTTGGCTTGGTGTTTGAATCCGCGTTTAGCGGCATGGCGGCCACAGGCGGTTTTGCTGGCGCAGGCATGATGCTCGCCATTCAGTCAGGGATTGCGCGTGGGGTGTTTTCTAATGAATCTGGTTTGGGTAGCGCGCCCATTGCAGCGGCCGCCGCTAAAACGGATTCGTGCGTCGAGCAAGGCTTGGTGTCCATGACAGGGACCTTTATCGATACACTGATCATTTGTACCATGACAGGACTCACGTTAATTTTAACCCAATCTTGGTCGGGCGAATTAGTCGGAGCGGCAATGACATCACATGCGTTTGCCGTGGGAATGGAAAGCAGTATTGGCCCCATGTTGGTCAATATCGGTCTGCTCTTTTTTGCCTTTACTACCATTTTAGGCTGGCACTACTATGGCGAGCGCTGCGTGGCATATCTGTTTGGCAAAAAAGCGATTTATATCTATAAGCTCTGCTTCATTGGATTGATTGCCTCGGGCGCGTTTATCCAACTGAACACGATTTGGATTCTTGCCGATATTGTTAACGGTTTAATGGCGGTGCCTAACCTCATCGGCTTGTTATTGCTGCGTAAGGTCGTGATTGAAGAAACCCAGGCGTACTTTTCATCACAAGACAATGATCGGGTCAGCGAGACACCACACCCCTGCTCAACGTCATAACGATCTGATGTTACCATTCTTCATATAAAAAGCCGGCGCAATAAACAGCACCTGCTTTTTTGAATCACCCCGCTTAAATGACGGTCACGCGTATTGGCGCTCAACGTCCTCAATTCCTAACTTGCCAAGAATCGCTTGAGGATTCGCAAAGTGATTGACACGCACATCGTGCTCTACCTTGTCGCCTACCGCAACGAATTCATAGTTCAGTGACTGAGAGGCTTGCTTATCCAATACACCATCACCGAAATAAATACGACGATCAAAATGCACACCGTAATCTTGTTTGGCACGAAACGCCGCCAACGCCATCACTTCACTGCGGCTCATGGCATCTGAACAAGATGAAAATACAATGCCATCGATATGAAAACCTGCTGCTTTGAGCTTCATCCGTGCGGTTTCTTCCCATCCGCCGGTGGCAATCGCTAATTCAACTGAGGGCACATGGCGCATTTTTTGAATAAATTCTACCGCTCCGGGCATTGGCGCTACGCCTTGATCTGTAATCGCAATCGCCAATTTTTGCGTGAATACCCGTTTAATCTCTCTAAACAGCTTGATCTTGTCATGGTTGAGTCCATGGGTATCGATTAACTCTTCAATGATACCCGCATCGGTCACATTGGTATAACTTCCCCAGTTATCAGGAACGGCTAAGCCTGTGACCGCATAAATTGCCTGACTGAAACACTCGTGGTCCATTTGGCAGCTGTCCACCAGCGTACCGTCCACGTCTAACATAAATAAGTTTTTCACGTGCATTTCCTCAAATCTCGTTGTGTCTCCACAAGCGGGCGATATCATACGCCCCTGTCCACTCAGCGCAACTCAGCAGTGAGAAGCAGCGAGGACCATCAAATTTTTGAACAAGTTTGACGAATTTATACGCTGGTTTTACCGTGGCGTTTCTCTACACTCTAACGTGTTCTTAATCATGCCACCCCATTTCAAGGAGAAATACATGAAAGCGCTGGTCTTAAAATCAAGCATTCTCGGCCCCCACTCTAGCTCAAACGCAGTCATTGATAGCGTGGTAGATACCTTGTCTCCAGAGACGCTGATTGAGCGCGATCTTGCTGCCACTCCTTTGCCAATCTTGACGGGGAATAACGTGGGTGGCTTACGTGGCGCGGATGATCTCACTGAGCAGCAACAACAAGTCCAACACGCATCGGATCAGCTCATCGAAGAAGTGCAGCAAAGCGATACATTGGTCATCGCCGCGCCGATGTACAACTTCACCATCCTGTGCAACTGAAAACGTGGATTGATTTGGTTGCCCGCGCAGGGGTGACCTTCTGTTATACCGAAAACGGTCCAGAAGGATTGCTAACCGGTAAGCGCGCCATTGTGGTCACCACACGAGGTGGTATGCACAAAGGGGGACAAACCGATCATGTCACCGGATATATGCAAACCGTTCTTGGCTTTATCGGGATCACGGATGTCGATTTCGTCTACGCAGAAGGCTTGGCAATGGGCGAAGAAAACGCAACAAAAGCTATTGATGAAGCGAAGCAAACACTGAAGCGTCTCGCCTCTTAATCTTTCTCTGTTTCTGCGTTACACATCAAAGCCCGTCATCTGGCAGGCTTTGATGTCTTTGATCTTACCACCGTTGGGATTGGTGATGTGCCCTGCCAGTGTTACCATGGATGTCCATTGACTATAGGCGCTTGTTTACCATGAGCGCTTATCGGCAGGGTATTGACTCTTGCTTTTCTTTTGTTTGATCAAATTGGATTCGATTGTGACAGACGCGGACCAGCCAACCTTTTTTATTTACGATTTTGAGACGTTCGGTACCCATCCGGGCAAAGACAGGCCTTGCCAATTTGCTGGCGTTCGCACCGACAGTGATTTTAATATCATCGGCGAGCCGCTAGTGTTATTTTGCCAACCACCGAATGATTACCTGCCGGCCCCAGAGGCCTGTTTGGTCACGGGCATTACCCCTCAACTCGCCCTGAAAAAAGGGCTACCCGAGCCCGAATTCATTGCTCAAATTCATGCAGCGCTGTCTCAACCGAACACCTGTGTTATTGGCTATAACAACGTTCGATTTGATGACGAAGTTACGCGTTATACCTTGTACCGTTAATTTTTTTGACCCGTACGGTTGGAGTTGGCAAAACGGTAACTCGCGCTGGGATTTACTCGATGTGATGCGCGCTTGCTACGCATTACGGCCCGAGGGCATTGAATGGCCGCATGATGAAAATGGCAAACCCAGCTTCAAGTTAGAAAACTTATCCGTCGCCAATGGCATTGAACACAGTGACGCGCATGATGCGATGGCGGATGTACACGCCACGATTGAATTAGCGAAAAAAATCAAAGCCGCGCAACCTCGGCTGTTTGATTACCTGCTCACTCACCGGCATAAAAATAAAATTAAGCACCTGATTGACGTGGTCAATATGACGCCACTGGTGCATGTCTCAGGCATGTTTGGCACCGAGCGTGGCAACACCAGTTGGGTTGTGCCTATGGCATGGCACCCTGAGAACCCCAATGCGGTGATCACTATTGATCTCGCTCGCGATCCATCGCCATTGTTTGAGCTTGATGCCGATGCCTTCGTGAGCGTTTATATACGCCACGTCAAGCGCTTAGTGACGACCAATTGCCGGCACCGTTAAAGCTTATCCACATCAACAAATGCCCGGTGTTAGCCGATGCCAAGGTACTTCGCCCTGACGATGCCGCACGTCTCGGGGTGGATAGAGAAGCGTGTCTTCAACACCTTAAAGCACTAAAGGCAGCCCCCGAGCTCCGAGAGAAACTCGTCGCAGTATTCGCACAATCCAAGGCCTTTGACGATCAGGATATCGATACGGCACTGTATGCTGGCTTTTTTCAAAAAGCGATCGCAGCGCCATGGAGATCATTCGCGCGCAAGATCCAGAAAACCTTGCCGGGATTGATTTGAGTGTCGACGATTGGCGCATCAAACCCTTGTTATTTCGTTATCGTGCCCGAAACTATCCGTGGACACTCACTGATGATGAACAAAAGCAATGGTTTATGCATCGTCGCGATTACTTTGAAACACATCTTCCCACGTATATGGAAAACCTACAACAACTGGCGGATCACTATCAGGCTGATGAGCACAAGGTACGTATCCTCAAAGCGGTCTACCATTATGTCGAGTCTTTAGTCGCTTAACGTTGGCTTGATCATCATTACCCTACGCGCGTTTATCTCCACCGCGGCTATCTCCCAACAAGTCGCGAGCCTATCCCCTCTAAGTCGGCAGATTTGACAACCGCTATAAGTAAATAGCGGTTTTCCTCTCTTAATTCATTGTTATTATTACCTTATGATAATAACCCTGACATCTTGACTACTTTCCCATACCAGAAAAAAGGTGCGTTGACGAGTTGCAGTTCTGTGATTTAAGTCCACACTTTGATAAAGGCTGTTGTTTGGAGTGGGCTTGATGATGACAACAAAAGTAAATACACGCTGCTACCGTTTTCCTGAGGTAGATTTTGAACCAGAGAGCCGGACTCTATATTGGATGGATCGGGCCATCACCGTGTTATCGTATGAAGAGTCGCGGATGCTCGAAATGCTCTGCTACTATGCCGGAGAGGTGCTGTCTAGCCGTACTTTGTTTAAACAAGTCGCCCTGCCAGATAGCTCTTTTGCGCAGCACCAAAGTGTGGTCACGTCTCTCATGGCCAAGTCTTACCGCAATGGTAAAAAATGTCTGCCTTTCGACGTGGTCGGTGAGTTTGGGTTTCGTGTTGCGCTACCACAACAAACCTTTGCGCAACGGCCAACCACACCGGCGGATAATCAACCTGATCTATCCCCACCTCCGGCGACAAAATCTCCGGCGTTGAGCGATCCTTCACTGAGTATTTCTAAACCGCTCACGACATTAATTACTATTGCTTTTATCATTATTGGCATCGCGGCACTACTGACGCAATAAATCTGAGCTCGCCGTGATGCCGTGATTAAGCGGGCTAAGTACTGAGGAATCCCCTGATGATTTAGATAAAAATCATCAATTTAAGGTAGATGCACACCTTGTCATATGATCAAATGGTTTCGCCAAAAATCAATAATCAGACAACAAGATGTGCGAACTCAATATCTTACATGACTCTCTCTACCAATTCTGCCCTGAACTGCATTTAAAGCGACTTAATAGCTTGATGTTAGCTTGCCGAGCATTGCTTGAGAGCAACACGCTTACGCTTACCGAACTTGGTCGCAACTTACCTTGCCAAGCTAGAACTAAGCACAACATAAAGCGGATGGATCGCCTGTTAGGTAACCGTCACCTGCACCAAGAGAGACTCGCCGTCTACCGTTGGCATGCTAGCTTTATCTG
>NZ_AQOD01000100.1 GCF_000513715.1 Salinivibrio socompensis S35 | reverse complement strand
TCTAGCTCAGCTTTTATTGCAGCTTCGGTTAGCTGTTTGATCAAAGGTGTTAAGACGCCATCTTTGCCAGTAACACCTTTGCCACTACGAAGCGCTTCTAGGGCAGCTTCCATATCGAGTTCTATTTTCTTGTCGGTCATGTATCATTCCTCTTTCGACCATTCTAACGAAATGACACAGAATTCTGAACACTACCTCATCAGCTCGCAGATTTGCTAGCGGCACCCTCCAGACAAGCCCTTACGTGTTTGCCCTTGCTGTTCGCTGGTAGTTATCACGTAATAGCAATATTAACCGCTAAGGATGCAGACCTTTCTAAAGAGGACTTTCACTTCATTAGTTCACTTTACTGCAAAAACCGTAACCAACGTTTTCATTGAGTCACCGGGAACAATAACAAAGTGCATTTTGCTACCAACATGCTGCCAGAACTCGGCCTCTTGTGCATATTTTTTTGCTTTTTGGATAGCGACGCTTTCTGGTAACTGAGCTTTAGTTAGCGCCGAGCATAGCAGCTTTGAACACAAAGCGTTCCAAGGATGCTTAGGTACACCTTCTGAAAGCCGTTCCACGAATCTTTCAAGCGCGTGACGAGTCACCACGACAGATCCAATGTTCGAAACGTTGATGACCTCATCAATATCTCTCACCGTGACATTATCCACGCTGTATTGCTCGAAGGGATATGATATCCAATCGTCACGCTTTTCTACCGAGATCTTTGCTTCCTGGTAACGGGTGAGCAAGAACCTAGTCAGGTTGTAAAGCGAATGCTGAGTTGAGCGTTGTTTCTGTAACTTTTTGATGGCTCCTTTACTGACCCGGATTTGAAGGCCATTGCCGCTTCGGTTAATGCCCATCACCTCTTTCACTGAAAGTAGGTGGTGAATTGCATAGAGCTCAGCGGCAATTGGCTTTTGCTGCTCAGGTAGCATGTCGTATTGCTCACCTAAATTGACCTTTAGCTCACCACCTCTTCGAAGGCCGGTCTTCCAGTAAACCGTAAACTCACCATCAATCTGCTTTGTTAAAAGGGTTAATACCATCATGTTTGTTCTCCTATTGGTTATCTATTTTTCATTCTCCATGTTTTTTCAAATATGCAAGGCGCAAAAAAAGGGGCCGAAGCCCCTTGGATCAAATATGAACTTTAGGAAAGCCCATGGCACCGTAAACATTCAGCACATCATTCCAATCCCAACTTTTCACGCCGAGTGACGTTGGTATCGGAGGGATCAGGACTTGTGTCAGAATGCCTTTTTGCCAGGCTTTTTTCTTGAGTTCATTCGCTGCATTCAGGCCGGTCTCAGAGAGATCGTGGTCTGCCCAGATGTACAGCATTTTCACATTACTTGGTGTTTCGAACCTAGCCAGTAGCGTTGCATTTACAACCGACCAACATGTTTGCCCCGTTGCTCTGGTAACCGCTAACGCTGTTTCGATGCCTTCAGACACACCTAATACCTCACCAGGTTCACCTATCGGAATGGCACCACCTGTGATTGTTCGGTCACTGGGTATGGGCATCATCTTTTTAGGCTTTTCAACCGGCGCTTTGAATCCATCTTCACTTAGGTAGATCCGATGAAACGTGGCCGAACGCCCTTGCTGAGTAACGATTTTACCTAGCAGCGCTGGGTAGCTATCGATAAACAGACCATCTTCATCATGGTAAGGCAAGTTTGGATGAAACCTCAGCACCGAATCCCATTCAGGACGAAGCCGCGTAACAATGCCACGACGATGCAAGTAGTTCCAAACTGGTTGCGCACGAGTATCTCCAAGAGATAGCGTTTCTCCCCAGGTTTGATTCAAGCGATGGATAATCACTTTGTCCTCGTCCTGCTTTCTAGCCTTCCAATCAACAGCGTTACTCGGTATTGGCCGAGTAGGCGCTTGTACTTGTCCGGGTTGAATACCTAGAACTTGACCGATTGCTTCAATAGACTGAGCAAAGTTCCATCCATTAATCCAAGACAACAGTTCAAAGCCATCATGAAAGATCCCGCAGGTATTACAAACGCCACCTCCGGTATATTCAGCATCTTTGAATAGCCTAAAGCCATCACGACCGCCATGAACAGGACAAGCCACATGTCGGCCTTTTCGAGCAATAGCGGCATCAAGTTCTGGCACCAATGCCGCCAAGACTTGAAGCCATTGGCCTTTGAGATATGGCCTTACTGTGTCAATTTGTAAAGGTAACGCCATATAACCTCCTTTAGTAAAATGCCGACTCCTACCACAGGTGGTAAAAGTCAGCTTAGGTCCTGCATTAGCCGTTTGGTTAATGCAGGAGCGTTAGTCAAGCCGGATACCATGTCGTCTTAATAGCCACATGATGGAATCACGAAGCACATCAGGATCGACAACCGCAGCCATCGCGCAAACACGAAAGCAAAATGGCGCTATTTCGTCATTTTGAATCCACGACAACACATCCTTGCGCAATCGAGTACTGACACGACCGTCCAGCAATACACGGATTGCATCCAATAGAATGCCTTCGCGTAACTGCCAGATTTCCGTGTCAGACCAAGTGACTGGGGCATCATCAAACTCAAATAGAAATTCGAGCTGTGCTGATGTGTGTTGAAGGGACTGCTTTTGTGATGAAGGAGAATGGGCAATGCGCCCATTCATTAAAGATAACCGCGTTCGGCAAGCGAAACGCAGCCCTCGGATGCGACCACGACATGGTCAAGCGTTCGAATATCAACAAGTGACAAGGCGTCACGGAGTCGATGAGTGATGCGTTTATCAGCTTCACTGGGCTCAGGATCACCCGATGGATGGTTATGAACCAGTATCACTGCTGCCGCATTAAGCTCTAGCGCACGCTTTGTTACTTCCCTTGGATACACACTCGCCGCATCTAAAGTGCCTTTGAACAGCTCTTCAAATCGAATAACGCGATGCTTTGTATCAAGAAACAGCACGCCAAAGACTTCGTGCTCATACTCGTGCATCAGTGTTTGCAGGTATGAGAACGCCGACGATGGCTGTTCAATTTTGCGACCTTTACTCAATCGACCACGGGCAAGCTTAAGCGCCATATCTAAGATATCCGCTTCGGTCACTTGCTCAGGAACGATGTAAGTACCGACTTCTTCGCCAGCTAAGAACTTTCTGTTTTTCATAGGAGTCTCCAAAAAAAAGCGGAGACGAACCCATGCCCTGACGGGGACGGAATCGTCCCCGCAGGGTGGTAAAGTTGATATGGTTACTGAACTAACAGTTGTTGTGTTACTTCGAATAACTCACGCTTCAGATCTTTGACGTCGTTAATCACGATGCTTTGAGGAAAGAATTTCTCAACACTGCGTGTTTGAATCCCGATCCCCAGCAGCTCAAAGCCACTTCGTCTGCAACGGTCAACAATGTCATGCGTAGCAGCCCAGTCATCTGGGTCACCATCGGTTAGCACTATCATTAGCTTTCGCTTCTGTTTTTGTGCCAACAAACTGTTTGCCGCAAACCACATAGCTTGTGCCATAGGCGTACAACCTCGTGGTTTTTGGTCAAAACAGGCGGCCCTATGTCGAACCGATTGCCTGGGCAATAACGCGATAGAAACTTCCTGATGAATACCCGGAAAATAACTGACCGCAGGAACAACACCCGGTATACCTTCCAGTGCCATGGCCAATGCCAAAGCAGCTTCATTGGCAACATGAAAGTACTTGCGATTACCTTCGCCAATGGGTTTACCCATTGAACCCGATATATCAACAAGCAAGTGCACAGCAGCATTGGGCGCAATGCGAGGCTGCCTTTGAATAAACAATCTCGACTCACCTGCTTGGGAAGCGGCAAGACGATGGGTTGCAACTCGAAGACCGTGCCGTTTGGCATGATTCCGATTGTCCTGACTGGACTGAACCATACCTCTAAGTCGGGCTCGAATTTGAGCCGACTCAGACGCCGATAAGGTCAAGATGGCCTCATCACCCAACATAGCTTGCTCTGCTTGGGGCAAACTGAGTGGAGTGACGCCCTGATGTCCTTCGGCTTGTTCCGACAACACTTCTGCCACTTGTGCGAAGGTATCGGGTTCAAACTGAGCGGCACTGGCCTCTATGGCTTGTCGCAAATTGTCAGCTTGATCAGCGTTATCTGAATCACCCGTTTCAGCAGCATCCCCCATTGCAGACGAGTCTGTTTCAGGGATTTGACTGTCACTACTGTTATTGCTGTCATTACTCGCATCTTGTCCAATGTCATTACCGCTATCAGCATCCGACTCATCCTGTGGTGGACGAGATTCTTCTTCCAACATGGCAACGATGGCATCGACAAGTTTCAGCACTTCACCTGTAGACCCTAAGCTAGGCACTGCTGTCAGCATGGCGCTTAACCGGCTCATCGCTGCGGCAGGAAAGAGTTGTCTCACTCTTTCATCGACTGCTTGATACAAAGGCGTCAGCGCTTTCTGGCCCAGAAAATGGCATCTCAAGCGGAACAATAACCATGCTTGCAAGTTAGATGCAGGCTCAAGCTGTTCAGGTACACACATTTGCTGTGTGTCCACCATGTACTCAATCACTTGCGAAATACTGCGTCGGGTTCCGGGGTAATCCTTTGCCAATTCGTTTTCAATGCGAACATCCTCAATAATATTGAGAAGTGCCTTACGGATGGGTTTGGACGACGCCTTCTGCACCATGTCAAAATTGGTATGCCGAATATGCGCCGCTTCATGAGCCAGGTAACCCCAAGCTATCTGTTGATAGTGTGGGTCGTCTGGATTTGCTGTTGGGATCACAATCCGCTCACCATCGGTAAACGCATCTTGTCCTTGAATAAGCACCTTCACACCAAACTTTTCGCCATAAGCGGCGGCAACGATTGGCAGTGCGTTTTTTAATGGATGATTCATGGGAGTCTCCTAATCATTAGGGGGAATACTCCCTCAGCGGGAGCGTTTCCCCGCTGGGAATGTGGGTGTTTAAACCTGTGCTTTTAGCTTATCCAGGTCGTATTTTTGACCTAACCAAACCACCAATTGAGCTGGACTTTCATGCTGCTCAAATGACGTTTTAAGCTGGTCTAAACTCAGGATGTCATCCAATGTGAGACCGTACTGGTCTTGTAACTGAGTAGACACATCGTGTTGATATTGCAGCCAGGCTCGCTCATGAGCGGTTTGCTGCAATGCCATGTTTGGAACAAATACCATGGCCGTTACCCAAGCTCCTTGTGCGTCCGCATCTACGATCAGCACAGGGTTCTCGGGGATCACGACACTATGTGTTGAGTACGACCGTTGTACTAACGTTCGACAACACGCCACTTCTGGTATCGATTCACTGTCAACAGCATCAGTCACACCACGAAAATGTGCTTCAAACTGGTTCAGTTGGCTGGGGTTATGGATGGTTGATTGCATAATTTCCTCTTACATAGTTCAGAGGACATGCGCCCTTCAGGGCAACATGCCCTCAAGGACGTTAAAAATAAAATGAGTTTGGTACAGTCGAACCAAGGTTTGGTCTGACGGTTGGTTGTGGTATTGCACGCAAGTTATCTGCCTGAGCAGATACTGGCTGTGCGGGTTTAGGTTCAGGTTTGGGCATCAGTTGCCTGATATCCAATTGACCTTCACCGTGCATTCTCATCTTGTCTGGATCAGACAAAATTAAAATGGTCGCCATCAGTTCGTGATAGAGATTGTCTGTCACAGGGCCGGTCTTCGGCAGACGAACAAATAAATTGTCCATCGCTTCAACCATCGGCTGAACTCGATGATCCAGGAATGACAAACCATCCAACTTGTCTCTTAACCGCTTGAGAGGGTTAAGGGCTCGCTGACTGATTTGATTCTTACCTGCAACGGAACGCTCAAACAGTTCGTTGGCATCACGAGCCACCTCCCTAAAGAGGGTGTGTCCCATGCCATTGACCTTGTCATCTAAGCCACCAGCTTGGTCAGCCGGTTGCATTCGATAGATGGCATAATCGAACTGAAGCCGTTGTTCCACGTCTTCGATGGGTGATAATGCACGCCGGATTGCATCTGCAAATTCCGGGTGTTTTGCAACCCAGTCAAAAGTCACCTGATCATAGTTGTCCAAGAACAACTGCTTACACTGCGCAAACTCCTGACCGATCCGGTCAAGCTCTGGAACAATCTGATCAATTCGGTCTTCAGGGACGGCATAGCCACTTAAAAACCGCACACCGACTTGCTCACACAAGCGCTGCGCTTCTTTCTTTAGCCTTTCAAAGTTCGCCAATGCCTCAGGGTCGCAAATTTTTTTACTCCCTAAGCTGGCAACATCCTTCGGTGGAAGTTGGCTGCCATTGGCTAGTCTGAAATCTTCAGGCCTTAGTTTTTTTCTACCGCTCCAGATGGAACAGTCGATGTGACAAATCAAAAGTTTGTCGAGGGTTTGAATACTCATAGTGCATCCTCATGCGAAATGGGGACGCACCACTCCCAACAGGAGCAATGGCCCCCACTTGGGTGGTAGTAGTTGACGCGCTAATGGCAACATCACTATCAGAAATAGTAATTTTGCGAATCAGGCGACGATTGGTTGAGATCGATTTTCGCAGGCATTAAGTCCAGTGCTTCAGCTATCGGGCGAACCCGCTCTAAATCACTGCCTAACAGCCTCAATACATCTTTTTCCAACTTCAGTTGGTCGGACACTTCTATCCCTTCAGGACTCGCCACTGTGAGCGAACACAGTGGTGGTAATTGACGCTTAAAGGCCAGTAACAGCAACAATGGCCACGGGCCATCATCAGTGTTAACAATGCCAGCGCCTTCACCTGACACCATGCTGATTTGATTGGTACTAGGTAATCCGCTTTTGCAAAAGCCTAATGACCATTCTCCAATCCTGACCTGGTTATCATCAATAACAGCCAAGCCATAGGCTTCAAGCAGCTTTGCCATATCGAACAACGCTTTTTGCGCCAGCGAGATTTGGCCATTGACGTCCTTGCGAGTACGAAACTCCCAACTGACGTTATTGGCGCACGCGACGCTATCTAGCGCATTTGAGAGTTCAAATGGCCGCCCTTGATGATCAATGCCGACTTGTCCAACCAATCGATAACCCTTGTTGATTTTCTCATTGATTCTTCGGTCTGCTTCTGCGTTAGGATGAGTCGAGTCAATCAATCGCTGCTGCGACAATTGACCGACTTTTCCAAACCGAACTTCAATCTCCTGATTATCTGCTCCAACAT
>NZ_AQOD01000099.1 GCF_000513715.1 Salinivibrio socompensis S35 | reverse complement strand
GTAAGATATTGAGTTCGCACATCTTGTTGTCTGATTATTGATTTTTGGTGAAACCATTTGATCATATGACAAGGTGTGCATCTACCTTAAATTGATGATTTTTATCTAAATCATCAGGGGATTCCTCAGGGCACAGCATCGATTCAACCTGACGGTAAGTGGGATATCAAAACCTTTGACCAAGCCGAAAAAATCGAAACCACGCAATTTTGGCTTGGCAGTGAATATCACGCCCAGCAGCCTTGGTTAGAAACCCTAAATACCAAGCTCTATTACCGAAATACTGATTTTACCCAGAACACGAACCGTTTGATGACCCGTTGGAATAGGGGGATCAATGAGCAACGTCGGGTGCTGGACGATCGCCGTTTTCAAGACCAGTCAATCGGTTGGTCGGTGGATGCCAACGCTGAGCAAATCAGCGGCGACGTGGTACATACTCTGGTTTACGGCGGTGTGTTAGAAACGGCTTACCATGAACGTCCTGTGACGAAAACGACTCTCGATTGGAACGGCGTAACAGTGGGGGATACGCAACCTTTTGCGCCTGCTCGGAGTTATTCGCTAGGTGTCTATGCGCAAGATGCAATGAGTATCGGGCAGTGGCGTGTGATGCTAGGTCTACGTGCTGATGCGTACCGATTAAGCGCAGACGATCCCCAAGCTATTGGCATGGCGAGTGTGGCGGACAATAACAGTGCAGCGTTGTCGCCCAGTGCTTCGGTAGCTTATCACTGGACGCCCGCGTTCAATACCTACCTCAGCTATAAGCATGGTTATCGAGCGCCTGAATACGACAAAAGCTACGGCTACTCTAACCACGCCTCTATGCCGGGGATGGCATTTGTGGTGCTGCCCAATCCATCTCTTGACGCGGAAACCAGCGATAGTTTTGAGCTCGGGGCCAAATATGATGACGGCAAGCTGCGCTTGTATACCGCGGCGTATTACAACCGGTTTAGCCAGTTTATTGATATTGCCGATAAGGGCTTCAACGCAGAAACTGGTTTGTTTGAGAAGCGCTATGAAACCTTAATGGTGTAAAAACGTATGGCGTCGAGGCGTCTGCGGCCTATGCATTTACCGATCAATGGCAAGCGAAAAGTCAGATTGGCTGGATCTCCGGCAAAGACGACGATGACGAGTATGTCCGCAACTTAGCCCCGCTAGAGGGTAGTGTCTCACTTCACTTCGATAACCAATCGTTTAACGGTTATACCCGTTTAAACTGGGCAGATCAGATGACTCGCACGCCCATGTGTTACACCGAGTTAGGCACCCGCAGTGAGTGTGCTCAGACGTCTGGCTGGGCGAGCGTTGACCTTGGCTTGGGCTATCAGTTCTCGTCGCAAGCTTCTATCAATCTCAATGTCTATAACGTGTTGGATCGCGAATACATTCGTTATCAAGACGTTGCCGGTATTTCCGAGTCACAAACCCGCTTTTCGACCGAGCCTGGTCGTTACTTCACCCTCAATGCACGTTACGCGTTTTAAGGAAGAACCATGAAATCAGCGATCAGTCTCGTGGCGTTGGCGCTTGCCAGTGCTCACGCCATGGCAGGGGAGTGGGATTACCCTGCCGGCAATTATCAAGCAAACGATGCAGCGCAAGCACAGCAGTATTTGCGCGAGCAATATCCGGTCGTGGGGGATTTATCGTTACGCTACCAAACCAACAGTTTGCTGGGCCGTCAGTATAACTTTGATATTCATCGCGGTGGCGAGTATCAACCGCAGCGTACGTTAGTGCTGCATACCGACAAACACGGTTTGGTGACACGGGTGTATAAAAGCGTCACCGACACCATGCTCCGACATGGGGAGGCTGTGAAAGAGGCGGCCATTGAGATCCCGCGTCGCCTCGTGGCTGATGCGCCGCCAGCACTATCGGAGGGTGAGTTGGTGACTCGCACCGTGAATGTGGTTGACCCTGATCTGCGCACCATGGATAAACAGCCTGCCCCCGAGACGCTATGGACGTCGCTGGCGGATTACCCCCATGCGCCACGTTTTGTCCTGCGTGATGTGTCTTTGCTGGATGTTGATGGCACGCTCTACCTGAGTAACTCAAGAGTCCAAGCGGTTGATGCAACCGCCTTTGAAGACAAAGATCCTGAATCTGGACAATGGCAGAAAAGTGACAGTGTCTCGTTTTTAAATCCTGACGGTGTTACACAGTTTTCGAGCCATGCTTCGCTCACAGCGTTGCCTTTTGACAGTCAAAACTTTGCACAAATGATGGCGTTTTATCATTTGGATAAGTCACTGCAATATGTGTCCTCGTTAGGTTACTCGTTGTTTAACAGTCCGGTTCGGTTTGATGCCCATGCCTTAAGCACGAATAACTCGTCTTACTACGTTGGTCCCAATGCGGTGATGTTTGGCACGTCTGGTTCGCCCGATACACTCGATGCTGATGTGGTGGTCCATGAACTGGCTCACGGCATTCACTACCATATTTTACCTGATTGGGCGTATGGCCATACCGGCGCCTTGGGTGAAGGCTTTGCCGACTATTGGGCGGGCTCTGCCAGCTATCGAACCCTGTATCAGCAAGGTGACGACTTCGAGATTGATACCGTCTTTAACTGGGATGGTTATTTCGGCTTTAAGCAAGGCACACGCAGTTTATGGAACCAGAAAGCGCGCTATTTTGAGCACAGTGAATACCGTGCGCATGAAAATGTCGGGGGCGAACTGGGGGATGAGCTTTGGTCCACGCCTTTGTTCCAAACCCTAAAGCAAGCCGTCGCGCTGTATGGTGATCCGGCCTTTAAAGAGATGGATACCTTAGTGCTGGAGTCGATGTTTGGTTTAGGCCGTGGCATGAAAATGCACGATCTGGCAGAAAGCATGCTCTACGTTGCTAAAACATATTATCCATCACGCGATTATGCGGCCTTGTTGAAAGCGAACTTTGAAAAACACGGTTTGCTCAAGGCACCGTTTCGCTTTCATGCTAGCCAGCGTTATGTCGCCGATACCGCGGCTATCAACACACGTTTAACGCCTCAAGGGCGCACAGCGTCAGTTCGCGGTGACATTCGGGTTGAAGGCGGAGCGCCCACGTCCATTAGTCAAACGCTCCATCAGGCTCAGTCGTTTTCTATTCCTCTACCGCTTGCGGCGCAATGTGGTCAGCCGCTGACCCTTGATGCGCAAATTGACTATCAATTGATGACACGCTGCAAACCCATCAATGGCAAGACAGTTTGACGGTGATTAAAGGCTTACCCCAGCTGACACAAGCGCGCCAAACCCTCAATGCGACCTTGCCGGATGCGTCGGTGGCCAGTAATGGTGCTCAAAACAATGGCTTCAAAAGTTTTAATTTCATTATCAATGATGACGCGAATGCCATTCGCTCCGATCTTGGCGTGTACCTCCATATCAACCACGCCAGCACATCAGATTTACGCGTTGTTCTCGTCTCACCTGCAGGCACACGGATCACGTTACATGCAAACACCGCTCATCAGGGCGACGATTTGGTGCGCTATTGGACCAGCCAACACGACGATCTTTTGCAAGCCTTTGATGGCGAATCACTTGCTGGGAATTGGCGCCTCGAAGTGACGGACTATGCCCAAGGCAATAGCGGCGAGCTGGTGGCATGGCAAATGGGGCGTGTTACTGGGTTCGACTGTCAAAAGACTGATGACCTTGGCCCCAACAATGCGCTCGATATCGCTAGCTCTGGAGGCGGTGCATTGTCATGGCCATTACTGCTTGTGGGCTTGATATGGGGCGGCTGGCGAGCACGACAGTGACAATATTCGGCGACAGCGAGAAACAGTAATTAAATGAATAATCACAACACTCTCTCACCAACAAAGAAAGATATGATGAAATTTAACTATTCTCTTCTAGCCAGTGCACTGCTACTTGCCGGCTGTAATGGCTCTGGCTCAGATACAGGCGCAAGCGATTCGATCGCGCCGACTTATAGCGTTTCAGGCACCATTAGTGCCACTAATGCCACCGGTAATGAAACCGTCTGTGCTGATTTAAATGGTGACTTTGTCTGCAGCGCCAATGAACCGACAACGCAAGCGGAGCAGGGCGCATTTACCCTAACCAGTACCGACAAATCCATTTTATCCTCACCGATTGTTGCGCAAATCGACACCGGAGTGACGACGTTATCGTCACAACGTATGGGTCCACAGGCTGAGGCACCTAGCCAAGCGAATGCGTTCCTTGTCGCGCCCGGCGTGCGCAAGGCCACCGGCAATAACATCAATGTGATCAGTACACTGGTCGCCAGCAATATGGCGGCAGGGGATGCCTATCAAGATGCGGTCGCGAATTTGCGTGAACAACTCGAGGAAATGGGCGTCGCCACGCAAGAGAACTTACTTGCCGGCGGGACGGATAACCGTTTTGTACAGCTCGAAAACAATATTCTATCGCTGATATCGGGCATGACACCCACGCGGGCCAATAGCATGCTGGCGCTGCTAAGTGGCGAACTGGCGCGTTACGCGGATGTTTTGCTCAAAGGTGCGCCGAGCGATGCGGAGCTTAACGCTATTTTGGTTGAGTTGGATGAACGGACTCAAATGCGCCCCGTGAACGATACCGGCATTGTTAACTATTATTCCGACAGCGGGGATGTCGCCACGGCGCCCGTCGACTACCCTGGTCAAGATGCCGCCTACGGCTTTGACGCAACGGAAGGTGGGTTTAGCTTCACCAAACTGGATGGCAACGGCCAGCCATTGCCGGACAGCGCCACCACATGGGATTGTGTGCAAGACAACCGTAGTGGCCTAGTGTGGGAGGCCAAACAAACTGATCCACAATCGCCGCGATATGTAGATCGCCTTTTTGCCTTTCAAGTGCCTGGGCAGTTTGAACCGTTTAGCAAAGATATTGAGGCGACAGGCTGCAAAGACGCTGAGGGTATTTGCACCACTGCCCAATACCAAGCATACCTGAATCAGCAACAGATCTGTGGCATTGATCAATGGCGCTTACCCACCTTTATTGAACTGTATAGTCTGATTGATTTCGGCGAGACACAAACCGACAGCGATGGGCGTGTTTATGGGCTCGATACGGAGTATTTCCCTTATCAATCCTCTGCCAGTGAATACGATGCTGGCTTGCTTTGGTCTTCAACCTCATTCCTAACGGAGTACACCGGATTTGCGACGCCAGGCGCGCGCTATATCCAGCTGCCGCAAACACGAGGCAGTGATCGTGGTACCACGGTATCGCTCGAGATCTATAGCGATCAGGTCGATTCTGACTACACCTCATGGCAACTGCCTATTCGTCTTGTCGCCCAAGGAGAAAAATAATGAACAAGCTGATCATTGCCGCCAGTATCTTCGCATCTGCAACTGCATGGGCAGGCCAAGAATGTTCGATTGATTTAACCAAAACAGCACCGAATGTCCGTTATAGCTTTGAGGATAATGGCACGGTAACAGACACCTTTACCGGATTAACTTGGATGCGTTGCCCACTGGGTAAAACCTGGCAAGTCGAACAACAGGCGTGTCGTGGCGAGGGCACAGGAATGTATTGGCAAGCCGCACTTAATGAAGTGCAAGCAATCAATCAAAGCCAAGCGCACCCACTGCATCAATTTGCGGGTCACACGCAATGGCGTATGCCCAATATCAAAGAGTTAGTGTCATTGGCCGAGCATGCGTGTATGAAACCCGCGCTCAACCCAAAGGCATTTGCCGCCGGCTTCCCGTATTCTACTTCAGAGGAAGGGTATGGCAGCGGTGATGTGCGCGCCTATGTATGGAGCAACAGCCATGTGCAAGCGGATAACACCATTTTGATGTTCGACGTGCGTAACGCGGAGATCTTTGCTTACGGGCCGACACAGCTTGAGGGCAGTGTGTTGCTGGTGACTGACCAATAAACGACATCGCCCCAGCGACATCGAATGTGGCTGGGGCGAGGATGATGGTTAGTGGTGATCGAAAGTCGGCGCGATCAAGCCACCGCGCGCACTTTGTCTAAATGCGCGAGGTATTCATCGTAACTGCCATTAAAGTGGATCAATTGCTGGTCTTTGATCTCAATAATGTCCGTGGCCAGTGATGAAACAAATTCACGGTCGTGGCTGACAAAAATCAAGGTGCCAGGGAATTGCTCTAGGCCTTTATTGAGTGATTCGATCGCTTCCATATCCATGTGGTTGGTCGGTTCGTCCATTACAATCACATTGATATCTTGCATCATCAACTTGCCGAACATCAGGCGATTTTTCTCGCCGCCTGAGCAGCTTTTGGCTTTTTTGTTCACATCATCCGCTGAGAACAACAATCGGCCTAAAATGCCGCGAACAATCAAATCATCGTGCTTGGCGGTGCGCCACTGCGACATCCATTCAAACACGGTGAGATCGTTATCAAACTCGGCACTGTTGTCTTGTGCACAGTAACCAATGGATGCG
Organism: Salinivibrio socompensis S35; assembly: GCF_000513715.1. Taxonomy (GTDB): domain Bacteria; phylum Pseudomonadota; class Gammaproteobacteria; order Enterobacterales; family Vibrionaceae; genus Salinivibrio; species Salinivibrio socompensis. Next base: position 22,446 of record NZ_AQOD01000099.1, on the reverse strand, counting down.
TTTTCTGACCACTTGATCGTGCCTTGGCTTTGCGTAAGCTCGCCACTAAACAACGTAGTAGGGTCGTTTTACCGACGCCGTTTTCACCAATGATCGCCAGGCGTGAACCGGCTTCAAGCAAAAAGTGACCGTTTTTAAATAAAGGTGCCTCGTCAAACGCATGGCCAACTTCGCGCAATTCTACCGCTTGGCGATGGAGTTTTTTGCTTTCGGTAAATTGGATATACGGGTGCACACGGCTTGACGCTTTTACTTCATCAAGCTGAATTTTTTCCATACGCTTAGCGCGTGAGCTCGCCTGTTTAGCTTTCGAGGCGTTAGCACCAAAGCGGTTCACAAAGTCTTGCAGCTCACTGAGCTCGGCTTCTTTTTTGGCGTTGCTCGACAGCAATTGCTCGCGTGCCAAGCTGGACGCCGCGACAAAATCATCATAGTTACCCGGGTAAACACGCAGCTCGCCAAAGTCGATATCGGCCATGTGTGTACACGTGGCGTTCAAGAAGTGACGATCGTGCGAAATAATGATCATGGTGCACTGGCGCTGTTGTAGCTCGCCGGCCAACCAGTTGATGGTGTGAATATCAAAGTTGTTGGTTGGTTCGTCCAACAGCAAAATATCAGGATTGGCAAACAGCGCTTGAGCAAGCAGCACGCGTAATTTCCAGCCTGGCGCGACTTGCGACATCAGGCCAAAATGCAGTGCTTCTTCAATACCGGCTTGCAGCAGAATATCGCCGGCACGGCTTTCGGCGGTGTAACCGTCCATTTCGGCGAACTGGCTCTCCAGCTCCGCCACGGCCATGCCATCTTCTTCGCTCATTTCTGGTAGAGAGTAAATGCGCTCGCGTTCTTGTTTGATTTCCCACAGTTGGCGATCGCCCATCATCACGGCATCAATCACCGAATATTGCTCATAGGCAAACTGGTCTTGGCTAAGCTCGCCCAAGGTTTGTCCAGGGGTAATAGACACATTGCCTGCGGTCGGAGTGAGCGCGCCACTCATGATTTTCATCAACGTGGATTTACCACAGCCATTGGCACCGATTAAACCGTAGCGGTTTCCGTTACCAAATTTGGCAGAGATGTTTTCGAATAGCGGCTCGGCACCAAACTGCATGGTGATATTGGCGATTGAAATCAAAAGAGTTTCCTAGCAACTGAGCTCAACCAAGGCGCGTAGTCATGCAAAAAAAGCAACTGACTCACGGCCAAGTGAGGAGGGTGTAAAGATAAATATGACTGAACGCGCATTGTACAGAAGTGTGATGGAATTAACAGATTAACCTGAAAAAACCAAGGCCAACACACTGGCCTTGGGGGGGGATGAGCGCTTACAAATACCGCCCTTGAATATACTCGCGGAAGTGGGCGGGGTTGAGGGTTTCGCCGGTGGCGTCTTTGAGTAGGTGATCGGTTGAGGTGGTGCTGGCGCGTTGCCAAATATGCTCGGATAGCCACGCAAAAATCGGCGATAGATTACCGCTGGCGATAATGCCATCCACGTCCAACTGCTGACGCATCGCTTGCATCAACTGCGCAGCATAGAGGGCACCCAAGGTATAGGTAGGGAAGTAGCCAAAGCTGCCATCGGTCCAGTGAATATCTTGCATGCAGCCGTTTTTGAAATTGCCAGCGGTGCTAAGGCCAAGATATTGCTGCATGGCATGATCCCAGCGGTCAGGAATATGATCGACTTCCATGTTGCCACTGATCAGATCGCGCTCGATGTCATAGCGCAGCATAATGTGTGCTGGATAAGTGACTTCGTCGGCATCGACACGGATATAGCCCGGCTCGACTTGGGTTAACACGCGATGGAAGTTGTCGACATGAAAGGCAGGATCGTCCTGGCGGTTAAAGGCGTGCTTGGCTCGCTGACACATTAAGGTAGCGAATGCTTCACTGCGGGCGAGCTGCATTTCAAAAAACAGGCTTTGGCTTTCATGCACGCCCATTGAGCGCGCCTGACCAACAGGTAAACCGGCCAGGTCTTTAGGGAGCCCTTGCTCGTAGCGGGCATGGCCGGTTTCGTGGATTACGCCCATCAGTGCAGAGGTAAAGTCTTGCTCATCGTAGCGGGTGGTGATCCGCACATCGGTCGGCACACCGCCACAAAACGGGTGGGTACTGACATCGAGCCGTCCATGCTCAAAATTAAACCCTAGCTGTTGCATTACTTGCTCGCCTAAGGCTTTTTGTTGGGCTTGGGTAAATGGTCCTTTAGGCATAAGGGGTGGCTGTTGCGCTTGTTTGTCGACCACCGCTTGAATGGTCTCCGGTAGCCAAGCTTTAAGCGCGCCAAATACCTTATCGACACGATCAGCGGTCATCCCTGGCTCGTAGAGATCGAGCAGGGCATCGTAAGGTGCACAAGCTTTTTGGTCCGCACGAATATGGGCTTCTTCGCGCGCTAAGGCCACCACTTCTTTTAAGTTTTTGGCAAAGCCTGCCCAGTCGTTATCTTGACGCTGTTGGCGCCAGGCATGTTCGCATTTGGCACCCGCTAACGATTTGGCTTTGACGAGCGTATCGGGCAATACGCTGGCTTGCTGCCACTCGCGTCTCATCTCGGCGACACTGGTTTGTTGAGTTACGGTCAGTTGATTGGCTTTTTCATCCAGTTCGGCTAACCAGTCACTGAGCTCGGGTTGAGTCAATTGTTGGTGACAATATAGCGCGAGCTCAGCCATTGCATCCGCCGTGCCGTGTTGCCCCCGTCTGGCATCATGGTCGCTTGATCCCAACCGCAGATTGCGGCAAGGTGCTGAAAATGCGACAGACGTTTGAAATGGGCTTCGAGTTTATTGAGGGGTTCCATGTTTACTTCCTTGTTGACAACCTTGCCGGGTATTTTGGCAATTTGAGTGAGAAAAGCAAGGCAACGAAAAGCGTTCTGCCAGGTTATACAAATTCTGTCAGGTTATACAAACAAGGAGTATGCAACGCCATGTATCTGTTTGGTTATGGAAGTTTGATGAATCCGGCTTCACGCGCGCTGACCGGTGAATCGGGTTGGACGTGTCCCGTGACAGTGACCGGGCTCAGTCGTCATTGGAGCAATGTGAGTGAGGCGTTGATTTCGCCTTTGGTGGTGCTGCGTGGCGAGGGGGCGTGCAATGGCGTACTGGTGAAGATTGAACCGACGTCATTACCTGATTTTGATCGCCGTGAAGCCGGTTATCAGCGTCTCCAGTTAGCTGAGTCGGACATTGCCTTGCCCGAAGGTGTTGCTCTTGAGGGGCCGGTTTACGTTTACGTCGCAGAGACGCGACTTGCCCCCGATGTCGATAAGCCCATAGCCCAATCTTATGTCGATACGGTCATGGCAGGATGCTTACGCTACTCGACTGACTTTGCGCGCGCTCTTTTTAACCACCACACAAGGTTGGGAGGGCGCTTATCAAAATGATCGCGCGGAACCGAGATATCCACGTGTTGCAGGGGTGAGCGATCAAGATAGACTGGAAATCGACCGTTTGATGCAGACGCATTTGCACGATTTTTCAGATCGCGCGACCGAATAATGATCTGACCGAATAATGATCTACTCGACGCCACGGACAGTGATAAAAAAGGCCACCGACAATGCGGTGCCTTTTTGCGTGTTTACATGATGCGATCGTCGATGTGATTAATTCACTTCCACATAAACGAACTCTGGCGAGGTGACTTCCACGCGGCGGTTTTTCGCGCGACCATCGGCAGTATCGTTACTGGCGGTGGGGGCGGATTCGCCTTTGCCCATCACGGTTAAGCGCTCAGCAGTAATACCCGCGTCTAAGAAGACATCGGCGACGACTTGTGCACGCTCTTCAGAGAGTGTTTGGTTATAAGCCGCTGGGCCTTTGCTGTCGGTATGGCCAACAATCGTTGCCGTCGCTTCTTCATGTGTCAGCAAGCGTTCAACCAATGGTTGCAAGGAGGCGATCGCTTGCTCAGAAAGAGCCGCTTTATCAAAGCCAAACATTTCGGTTTCGCCGGCTTCCGATAGCACGATGGTTTGAGGCTCTGCGACCGGCTCTGGTTCTTGTACGGGCTCTGGCTCTGCCATAACCGGCTCTTCAACCATCGCTTCAGTCATTGGCTCGCTGGCGGTGCGGCCAAAGTGATAGGTCATCCCTACCGTGACGAGGTTATTGTCGACGCTAGAGAAATAGCCATCATCCATATCATTGATGTGCTGGTATTCAAGGCGGACATTGAGTTTATCCGTGGCTTGGTGATCGACACCAAGTGCGCCCATTAATGACACATCGTCACGATCACCCGCATTGCTGTTGAAGTTCCACATTGCGCCACCCACTTTTCCGTAGAGGGCGGTATCGGGTTTCACGTGGTAAGACAATTTCGGCGCAAGTGTTAACGCGGTGAGATCACCGGATGCTTTACCAAAGTTATCAAATTCAGTATCGAACCGACCTAAATAATCATAGGTGCCTTCCAGTGCAAACCAGTCATTGAAATCATAACCGGTGATGAGGCCCGCTCCGAGCTCTTGATCACCACAATCAGTGTCAGACACACAGCTGTCTTCTAAAAACGACGGCCCAATACGGCCACCCATGTAAAGACCACTGTCTTGCTGTGCATAAGCTGCGGGTGCAACGGCGAGTAAGAGACCGAGACCTGTTACGACTTTTTTCATGCCACTCTCCTAAATAAGGATATAAAGTATTTTATTTTATGCATTGTTAATGCTTGTTATTAAGTCACCTTAGACCATGAGATCGCAACTGCCAGCGAGTCGGACAGACGGAACATAGATAACGTGACATGGATCCTAGGCTAGACCTGAGAGGCGTGTAACACAATAGGGGAAAGGCGATTTAACCATGATTTGACGTGTTTAACACATCTGTCTTATTGGTGGGAAAATGCTGACAGAGGCCGGACAAACGCCGGCCAATGTAAGTGCCTAATACGAGTTATTTGTTGTAAGGATAGGAAGGTGCTTGAGACGTGTTTCGTCGCTTAAGACTTTGTATTGCCCGTCAGGCGTTTTTGTGGGCCTTGACCGCTAACAGGGCGGCTGACTGAAATTTCGCGGCCCTTTTTCATGCCTCGTTCGTAGTCATCGGTCATCGCCGCCATGGCATCTTTGAGCTGTTGCTTGAAGGTTTCACGATCAATGTTGGCGAATTCTTTATCAATATAGCTTTTGATCTTGTCGTCGCTGTCTCGTGCATCAAGCTGCGGCAGTTTGTCGAGCGCCCCTTCAAGCCAGCCGGTTGTGAAAGACTGAACCGGCGGGTGACTTGTTGGGTGCTGGTGCCTGAGCCTGCGAAGCTGTTACGAAACTGACCTATGTGCTCATTCATATCGCGATATACCACGTCAAACGCAAACGCCGCAAAAATTGCCCGGTCAGCATCACCGATAAATTCGGCTTGCTTGAGCCCTTTATGGTTGACTAATACGCACTCGACGCCGAAGCGGCTATTGATACCGCGGATAATCTTTAAGATCGATTGGCTGATAGAGGCGGGCAACAGCTTCTCAGAGCGCGTTTTACCCATACTGATGAAGTCAATGTCGTCCTGATCGAGACCATGCTTACGCATCAGCCGCTCGGCCATTTTAATCGCTTGCGCCGCCTCGTTGACGTTGGCGGAATTGCTCAGTTCTAGACATTTCGCAATTTTTTTGAGCGCTTTGCTTTTCGGATCTGACATTCACACTTCCCGATAACGAACAAACGCGCATTGTATCGCGTCCGCGAGCCACAACAAAGGTGAGATTATTGTAAGCGTCGGCATGGGAACGAATATCGGCGGCGACTCAGCAGGAATGATGAACGAGAGCTGTTTATCTATACAGTGATAAGCCGCGTTTGTTACACTGGTCGTATCATTTACCACATCCTTATCGATAACGCCTGTGACTTCATCGACGGCTCCTTATATGCAGCAAGGCTTTGTGATCACGCGTCAACAGCGTGATTGGGGCCATGGCTCTACCATTGTTTTATGGCTCACCACACCTGATGGTCCAGTCAAACTCTGTATTGAGGATCAGCAAAGTGTGTTTTTTGTGCCTTTGGAAGAAAAAGCGCGCGTGGAGGCGTTATTACCTTCTGTTGATGCCAATGCTTATTGTCAAGCCGTGCCGTTAGCAACCTTTCAACATACCCCTGTGGCTGCTTGCTACTTCACCAGTGTTAAGCGTGCTCGAGAAGGGCAAAAAGTGATCAGTGGCGCCGCGATTCCACTGTATGAAGGGGATCTGCGCTTAGCCGACCGTTATCTGATGGAGCGCTATATTTGTGGCAGCTTGCTGTTCACCGGCCAGGTACGACAACGCCAAGGCTATCTAGAAGTGACGCAAGGCAAAGCCAAGCAAGCGGATTATACGCCCACGCTTCACCATGTCTCTTTGGATATCGAGTGTTCACAAAAAGGTCAGCTTTATTCCGTGGGGTTAGACAGCGACAAAGACAGCCGTGTGATCATGGTCGGTGCGCCTCAGAACGATGCCCCTGCATGGATAGAATGGGTGGATAACGAAGAGGCTTTATTGGTCGCCTTGGAGCGATGGTTCGCGCAATACGATCCCGATGTGGTGGTGGGCTGGAATGTGATTGATTTTGACTTTCGCCTATTGGTTAAACGCGCGCAGCGCTACCAGCGTGATTTACGCCTCGGTCGCGGCGGAGAGCGTGCTTTTTGGCGAGAAGGGGGTAGCAATAAGCCGGGCTTTATCAGTTTAGCAGGGCGGGTGGTGATTGATGGGATTGATGCGCTAAAAACCGCGACCTATGGATTTCGCTCTTGGGCGCTTGAAGCGGTGGCTCAAACCTTGTTAGGGGAGGGGAAAGCGATTGATGATCCGCATGATCGTATGGCCTCGATTAATCGCATGTTTTATCACGATAAAGTGGCGCTTGCGACCTATAACTTACAAGATTGCCGTTTGGTCAACCGAATCTTCGATCACACCCATCTACTCGACTTTTTAATCGAACGTTCGCGCTTAACCGGTGTGGAGCTCGATCGCGTGGGCGGCTCGGTAGCGGCATTTACTAACTTGTTTTTACCGCGTTTGCATCGTTCAGGTTACGTCGCGCCGAACCTGGCCAGCGAAGGTTGGATCGCAAGCCTGGTGGCTACGTGATGGACTCTAAACCCGGCTTATATCACTCTGTGCTGGTGTTAGATTTTAAGTCGCTGTACCCCTCGATTATTCGCACCTTTCTTATCGATCCGCTTGGGCTGATCGAGGGGCTAAAGGCACAAGATGCCGACCCGGAAGCTGACACGGTGCCAGGGTTTCGAGGCGGTGTTTTTCATCGAGAAAAGCATTACTTACCGGCATTGATTGATGATTTGTGGCAGGCGCGTGATCGGGCGAAAAAAGCCGGTGAAAAAGCGTTTTCGCAGGCCATCAAAATCATCATGAACTCTTTCTATGGTGTGCTAGGTTCATCAGGGTGCCGTTTTTTCGATCACCGATTGGCGTCATCAATTACCATGCGCGGCCATGAGATCATGAAGACCACCCGTGAGTTGATTGAAGCGCAAGGCTTTGAGGTGATCTACGGTGACACAGACTCGACCTTTGTGTCATTGGGGGGAGAAAAAGCGAGCGAGGACGCCGATGCCATCGGGCGGAACCTAGCGAGCCATGTGAATCAGTGGTGGCGCCAGCACCTGCGGGAAGCCTATGGTCTCGAATCATTGCTGGAAATTGAATACGAAACCCATTATCAACGCTTTTTAATGCCTACCATTCGTGGGCAAGAAACCGGCAGTAAAAAGCGTTATGCAGGACGGATAGTCAACGCTGATACCGGTGAATCGCATCTGGTATTCAAAGGCTTGGAAACGGTAAGAACCGATTGGACCCCATTAGCGCAACAGTTTCAGCAACAGCTTTATCAACGGGTGTTTGATGGCACCGATGTCGATGCTTTTATCCGCGATATTGTTGCCCGCACGCAACAAGGAGAGCGTGATGCTGAGCTGGTGTATCGTAAACGGTTACGACGCCCGATTACGGAATACCAAAAAAATGTGCCGCCGCATGTGCGTGCCGCGCGACTGGCTGACAGTGAAAACCAAAAACTCGGCCGCCCTGAGCAGTATCACCGTGGTGGCTGGATTGAATATGTGATCACGGTAAATGGGCCTGAGCCATGTATGTATCGACGCAGTCCGATGGATTATCAACATTATATTGATAAACAGTTGAAACCGATTGCTGACGGGATCTTGCCGTTTATTGGTAAAGAGTTCGATACCTTGGCATTGCCGCAATTGGGCTTGTTCTAAGCATACTGGTTCTAAGCATATTGGTTCTAAGCGTACTCGGTTGCTTGCTTCGAGAAGTGATTTTTACGCGCAACTTGCAATTGTTCCTGTCACCCGCTTGAATAAAAGCATCAGCAGGGAGAGTGACGTGGAACAGCTGGATTTTTTCGAGGTGCCGAGCCCGTGCAAAGGCATCTGTCAGGTGAATAATAAAGGCTACTGTAAAGGGTGCTTTCGCAGCCGCGATGAGCGCTTTTATTGGTATGAGTTCACCAACGAGCAGAAACGTAATGTGGTGCGTTTATGCCACCAGCGTTACTTGCGGATTATGCGGGCCAAACGTCAACAGGCGCAAAACACCGCCCCAGAGTCAGAATCTCTTCCACACCAGCCTTCGCTGTTTGATGACAGTGGTGACATAACAGAAGGACCAAGATAACCACGAACCTTACCGCATTAAACTTATTTTTTAATTCGTTTACGTTACGTAATTATTTGATTAACAGCATTGTGCACCTCGGATTAAAAACGTGATGACTTTAACTGAACGTTTTCATATGAGATAGCGCTTATTATCAAATGATATTACAGGAGTTGTTTGAGTTGCTATGCTCCAACAATGTGTTACATAGATAAAGAAAAGCGGATAAAGAAAAGCGCTCTTCATTGAAGAGCGCTCGTTCTAAATTATAAAAGACCACTAATTGATTGTGTCAGTCCTTTCTTCAGTTCTGGCTCTGCTTCAGCGAACTCTAGATTGACTTTATTGGCGGTAGAAAGCACACGTGTTTGATAACGTTTCCACTGCGTTTTCTCCGTTGATGTTACCATCTTCTTACTGCTTGAACCTTGCGCAAGTTGAGAGTCTAACGCCTCTGTAACAACGACACCATCAGACGCACGTTCAGAAATTTGCAGATCAGTGATCATCGAGTAATAGACATCTTCAACCATGGCATCAGCGACTAGGCCAATAGCCGCGCCAGCCAGTGATGCGGCACCTCGACCTGAACCGCCACCAAACTGAGCCCCCGCTAACGCACCACCAACAGCGCTACCAAAACCTTGAGATAAAAAGTTTTCACTTTCACGCAGGTCAGCTTTACCGACTTGTAAAATATTTGCCTGGATCATGTAATGGGCTTTGCTTGGATCTTCTAAAACCTTATATCCACGGCTTTCAATTTTTGCTTTGATATCCGATTTGATATCCAAGTTGGGCTTGTCTGAGGTATTGCGAATTTGTAGGAATACTGTGCGTTTTGATGGAGCAACTGGATCGAGAAAGACGGTATCGCTCATTTTTGTCTGTACATCAAGATCGCGCTTTTTAACAAGCGTATTTGTTGCGGAACACCCAGTGAGTACGAGCGTCAGTGACATTAATACGGCAAGAAAGATATTTTTTTTTCATGGTGATAGATAGCGTTTGTATTAAAAATGGGACACTATCTTAATCAAATTATTAGGTAAATTGGAATCTTTCTATTACTTCTACTTCCTGTTTGGTGATCGGGGTCATGTATTTTTGACACTGAAATGACATATCAATCTTTTATTGAAAATGTCATAGTGATGAAAATAAAAAAGGCGCCCCTGGGGACGCCTAATCTCATTACATCTTTATCGACACAGCGATTAGATGCGGATGAAGTCCATGTGTTCAACTTTTGGCTTGAACGGGTGACGTTGGATGTCTTGTGGCTTCACTTTTACTTCTTGGCCATCAATAACCAGGATAATGCCTTCGTAGAATTCAGGCTTGTCCATTTGGTTAACCACAACTGGGTGGTCCAACGCGACGGATACAGGCTCTTGGTTGCCACCGTAAACGATCGCAGGGAATTTTTTCTGATGACGCAGGCGGCGGCTCGCACCTTTACCCTGTTCTGTACGTACTTCAGCTTCGAATTTAAACATAATAAATAACTCTCTTTAGAGTGAAAGAATAGCACCGAGCGTAGCGACCTAACTCAGTACCCAAAAACGAGCGCGGATGTTAGCACTGCTTGCGCATGAAAACAAGCGTCATCCTTGCGCAGAAGCTTAATAGCGCCCGTTTAGTTGGCTCGAACAAAGGCTTGCCCACGGCTTTGTGCCAACATCGCTTGTAACCTGTCTTGTGTGATAACACTATCTACATCAAAGATTTTCTGGCGAAGGTGCCAAAAACGACCGTGTTTGCGTGCAATCACAAAATCAGGCGGACGAAACCGATGTTGTGACGCTGTCACTTTAGTCGGGGCGGTATCTGTAAAGGGGCGATGGCGATCAACTAAATGTGGGCGAACAAATCGTGCTAAAAAGTCGTGTTTTTGTTTCTTGGTCGCAAGTGGCCAGACTTCATGTAAATCGTTGCCGTCGTGGGTGTGATAGGTCACTTTTAATTGTGGTTTTTGGTAGCGATTTTTACCCGCAGTCAAGGTCATATCGGCACACGCTACCACCAGCGCGTCTTTGAGTTTGAGAGCTTCTCGCAGTTTTTTATCGGGATCAATCAAAGGGGCATCACATTGGTGGCAGCGACGCGCGGCAATGTCGTTATCTGCTCCGCATTCGTCGCAAAATTTGGCACGAAACCGATAGCCGCAGATTTCACGCTCGCCCTCATCGTCTTCAAAATAACCTTGGCATTGGCGACCGTAATGTTCAAGCAAAAAGCCGTTGTCATCCAGTTTGCCCCAAAAGCTGTTGTTAAACCGCACGCAGGGCAAGGAATGGTAACCAGTTCACTGTCACTATCGGGTTTAGGCATGCCAATTTCGGGCTGATACAGATCGTAGACATTGCCGGCATAATCAAGGATTAGGCAGTCTTCTTTCCCTGGCGCTAACCTCAGACCACGGCCGGCAATTTGTTGATAAAGGCTCACTGATTCCGTGGGACGTAATATCGCAATCAAGTCGACATGTGGCGCATCAAACCCCGTGGTAAGTACGGAAACATTAACCAAATATTTAAGTGCTTTTTGTTTGAACGCCTCAATAAGACGATCGCGTTCGATACCTGGCGTGTCGCCGATGATTAGCGCGGCGCTGTCTTCTGGAAGGTATGTGATGATTTCTTTGGCATGATTGACTGTGGCGGCAAAAATCATGATTCCCTGACGCTGATGAGCATATTGAACGATTTGTTCGACAATTTGCGGCGTGGCACGCGGGGCATTGGCCACGACCTTATCAAGATCGGCCTCACGATAATAGCCGCTGGCAGTGCGTGACACCTGTGAAAAGTCATAGCTAAGTAGCGGTGCATCCAGAACATGAGCGGGAGTTAAAAAACCTTCATCCAAGAGGTGACTGATAGGGAGCTCAAAGACACAATCGCGGAAAAAGCGGGTGTCTGTGGTACGGACTTTACCACTGGTATGATATTGATAAATCCAACCTTGCCCCAACCGGTAAGGTGTGGCGGTTAACCCGAGTACTTTGAGGCCGGAATTAACATGTTGTAGATGCTGAATAACTCGACGATAACTGCTGTCTTCGTTGTCAGGAACGCGGTGGCACTCGTCGATCACCAACAGCGAGAATTGATCAACAAAGGCGTCGAGGTTGCGAACGACCGACTGCACCGAGGCGAACACCACCTTCTCATTCGATTCCTTGCGTCCTAAACCGGCGGAGAAAATACCGCCGGTGAGGCCATAGCCTTCATACTTGGCATGGTTCTGCTCGACAAGCTCTTTGACATGCGCCAGGACCAGTACTCGGCCTTTGGCAATACGTGCTAACTCGGCGATCACCAAACTTTTCCCGGCGCCCGTGGGCAGTACCGCAACCGCAGGAGAGGCATGACGACGAAAATAGTGAAGGACGGCTTTGACAGCGTCAGATTGATACGGGCGTAAGGTATACATAATTAAAAAACGGCCTAAGTAAGGCCGTTTAGTTTACTGACTTGTTGCCTCAGGTACAGGCTATTTCTACTCAACCGGTTAAATCCATGCCCGTTAGAGGCGTTTAGTGAAAATACAATGCTGACGGCGTGGTTGGTAATCGAATTGCTCATAAAACAGGCGAGCACCTTTGTTGCCAATGTTCATCTCTAAAATCACCGCCACACAGTTTTTTGCTTCGGCTTGCTTTTCTATCGCTGGGATCACGTGTGAGCCCACGCCTTGACGACGCCATGTTTGCTGAATAAAAAACTGATCAATCACGCCGACGATGCCGCCATTTTCAACACTAAAGCTATAGGCTAAGACAATAAAGCCGATGGTATCGGTTCCGCCCTCGTGCTCGACATCAATCAGGAACACATCGCCACGCTCGGGTTGCGACAACAATGTATTAAAAGTAGTAGTCAGGGGCTCGCGATCAAACGGCAAGGCCTCATGCTCATGTTGTTCGCGCGAGAGCGTTAACAAGGTTTCAATGGCATCGACGTCGGGGCGGCGAAGAGAGACAATCATGGTGTTTCCTTTTTATCACTGATTGGTCAAGACGACCGTATCATACTCGCCAAGCGAGTAGGCTCAATCGCGGTGCATTTTTCGATTTGCACGATGTGACAGACTCGGCGTCTCAACAAAAAGCGCTAGGTAGTGCTTGCATTATCACTAACGCATGTCATCGATAATGGAGATGAGTGTATCTTACTGCGCCTATTTTTTCCGCCAAATCTAGCAAAACTTGATCTGTGTCTTAGTGGCAATGTGACGTATAATCGTTGCAAACACAGGTGTAACGAATGGTAATATGCGGATAGATAAATTTTTATGTGAAACCCTAGGGGTGACACGAAAGCAAGCTGGCCGAGTGCTAAAAAGTGAAAGCGTCACGATTGATGGCGATATCGTAAAATCAGGTGCAATCAAAGTTGGTAAAGCAGCCGATGTGCAATTTGAAGGCCGATCGCTGACTTTGTCTGGCCCTCGCTACTTTATGATGCATAAGCCTGCTGGCGTGGTGTGCTCACACGAAGATGCCTATAATCCCACTGTGTTTGTATTGTTAGAGGAAGTGAATGCGGAGAAGCTTCATATCGTGGGCCGTCTGGATGCAGATACAACAGGCTTACTGTTATTCACCGATGATGGTCAATGGTCCCACCGTATTACGTCACCGAAACATCAGTGTACAAAAACCTATCGGGTGTGGTTAGCGGATCCGATCAGCGCGGATACGGCGAGTCAGTTTGAACAAGGTGTGATGCTACGTAGTGAACAGCAAGCGACATTGCCTGCCAAGCTTGAGCAAATTGATGACTATGAGGCCCTATTGACGATTCAAGAGGGGAAATATCATCAAGTTAAACGGATGTTTGCCGCGGTCGGTAACAAAGTGGAAGCCTTGCACCGAGAATCGGTCGGCGCCCTTGAACTGGATGACACACTCGAGCCTGGCGAATATCGCCCGCTGACGGAGGAAGAAATTGCCCTGTTAGGATAACTAACGGTGTGACGCCTTAATTTAGCCTTAGGTGCAAATCTAGCCTGAAGCACAGCCCTTGCTGTGCTTTTTTAATTCTAAAATGGACGCTGTGTGTTAAAAAGCAGTGACAAAAAGAAAGGCATTCTTTCCCGCTGCGCAACAATAAATTGTTACACTTTAAACAAGCTCACGTTATTTTCCTTTTTCCTGTCTTTTACGTTAAGGAGTGTTATGTCGCCATCATCGGCTGTTACCGCGTCTCCAGCGCAGTTAAGTTGGTTGTTAATCCTGGTGCTTGGGGCCATTGCTGCATTGACCCCATTGGCGATCGATATGTATTTGCCTGCCATGCCGGCTATTGCTGCGGATTTAAACGCGCCCAGTAGCGCGGTGAAGTCAACCCTGGTGGCTTATACTGCCGGTTTTGCGATTGGACAGCTTTTCCACGGCCCGATTTCAGACAGCTATGGGCGTAAGCCCGTGATGCTCGGCGGCGTGGCGCTCTTTTTTATCTGTGCGGTAGTCAGTGCGATGGCCCAAGATATTGATGTATTGATGATCGCTCGTACTACACAAGGCTTTGCAGGCGCAGCGGCGGCGGTGATCATTCAAGCGTTGGTGCGTGATATGTTCGAGCGCGAAGAATTTGCGCGCACCATGTCTTTTATTACGCTGGTGATGACGATCGCGCCGTTGGCGGCCCCGATGATTGGCGGTTACCTGCTAACGTGGTTTGATTGGCGCGCGATTTTCTGGGTACTGGCGGGGTGGGCCTGCTTTGTGACCTTGTGCATTATGTTTAGGATCCCCGAAACCTTACCGCGAGAAAACCGTCCGCCAATGCGGATTGGTGCTTCGTTACGTAACTATGCACGTATGCTAAAAACGCCCTTTGCGGTGGGCATGATCTTTTGTTCTGGGTTCTCGTTTGCCGGTATGTTCTCCTTTTTAACCGCGGGCTCGTTTGTCTATATCGATTACTATGGTGTTAGCGCTCAGATGTTTGGCTATCTGTTTGCACTTAACATCGTTTGTTTGATTGTGATGACGTTTATCAATGGACGTCTGGTCCGCAAAATGGGGTCGCATTGGATGCTGCGACTCGGGTTGAGTATCCAGCTGGTGGCGGGCATTGCTATTGCTGTTTTTCAATGGTTAGACATGGGGCTTTGGGGCACGGTGATCCCGGTGATGACGTATGTTGGGGTGATTTCAACCATCGGCAGTAACAGCATGGCGTGCTTGTTGTCCTGCTATCCACAAATGGCAGGCACCGCATCATCACTCGCGGGCACCATGCGGTTTGGTATTGGATCTCTAGTCGGTGCGGGCGTTGCCGTGGTTTCTGATGGCACACCTTGGGGCATGATTGGCGCCATCGCGATTTGTGCGATACTCTCTGCCGTTTTCTACTGGACGCTAGCACGTAAAGAACCATGAGTTATGTCATCACCATCCAAACCGTCATGGCCGCGGCCTTCGATGAGTTAGCGGCCGCGATTGACGATAAAAAAGTGGCCGATGCGCCAGCCGCTCGCGAGATATTTTTAGGTCGTTGGGCGGCGCAAGCGGTTAAGAAACAGCGCTTTCACCATAGCGTTAAAGCGGATCTGCAACGTTGGACCCAGCGTGCCCGCAGTGCCGGCACCAACGCGGGGTTAGAGGCAGAATTTCAACACATTCAGCGGCTCTACACCACGTGGTTTCCGGTCGGTGAGCCAGCGGTCCCTGTCCACCATACGCAGTTGCAACAAATGATTGACCGAGCACGTGAAGCAGGCTGGATGCTCCATACCCAAACGCCGATTGATCGAAAGGTCAAAATTGTCTCTGAAGGACAGCATTCGCTAGTGGTATGCCCTGAGGCAGTTCAGGCGGCCTTCAATGCTGAAGGCACTTAGCTCATCCTTTTAGTATTTATGTGCGTGGCCCAGAAGTTGATGTGATAGATTGGGCGCACCAAGCCCAACTGGCTCCCACGAAAGTCACTGCTTATAAGTCGATCGTTAAATACCATGCGGAATATCGACTTTGGCCCGACAACCATGCGGACTGCTTAATGGTGATGCCGTAGCCATTCATGGTGAGAGCAGACGGCTGATGAGCATTGAGAAACCGTCTGCGGGCGGTTTTTTCTTGTTTGAAAGCCACGTAAACTAGGCGCGTTGCCTGATTGGTTGGAGTATGTTGTGAGCGCTATTTCTCGTCCTTTCTTTGATGTGGTGTTTTTAAAACGCTTGCTGTTAATTGCTATTCCCATCGCACTCCAAACCATGATGTTTTCCAGCCGTAGTTTGGTCGATATCTTGATGGTCGGTCAGTTGAGTGAGGCGGATGTCGCGGCGATTGGGATTGCAGGGAAAGCAATGTTTGTCTCCACCCTGTTAATTTTGGGGGCGATGACCGGCGGCTCGATGTTAGTCGCGCAATACTGGGGCGCGGGCGACAGGCAAGGGTTTCGAGAAAAAATTGCGCTGACCGTGACCTTAACCAATGCCACCGCAGCGTTAAGTGCCTTTGTCTTTTGGGGTTATGCCGATACCATTATTGGCTTTGCCAGTGACAATCCTACCATCATTGCCTTGGGTCAAGACTACTTACAGATCGCGGGGTTATCGCTGTTCTGTCTTGCTAGCGTGTCAGGGCTCTCGGCAGGACTTCGTGCGATGCACAAACCGGGGATCAGTACCTTTTTTAGTGGGGTGGGGATCAGCGTCAATATCCTGCTCAACTGGGTGTTTATCTTTGGTCACTTCGACGCCCCAGAGCTCGGCTCCAAAGGGGCCGCCGTGGCGACGGTTCTCAGTGGTATTGTGGAAGTGGTCGCCTTATATACCTATTTGTACCGTCGCCAACACCTTGTTGCATTTTCCCTTGCTGAATGGCGCACTTCGCTCTCTCTGGTGGCGGTAAAACGCTTCTTGGCCCTTTCTTTGCCGACCGCGTTTAATTTTTTGATGTGGTCATCCGGCTTATTTATCTATCACGCCATTATTGGCCATGTGAATGAAGCGGGGTTAGCGGCGATTGCGGTTATTACGCCCGTCGAATCGTTATCGCTTTCCTTTTTAATCGGCACGGCCAATGCCGCCGCCGTCTTGGTTGGCAATAATCTTGGCGCCAAGCAAACCGATACGGCCTATCATCAGGCGTGGCAAGTGGCGGTGTTTAATTTTATTGCCGGGGTCTTTATCGCCGGTGTGATGCTGCTGATTAAACCTTGGGTCTTGGGGTTTTTCCCGGCACTGACCGGCGAAACCGCGCAAATTACCGAATATTTTTATTGGGCGATGTGTGCGTTGATTGTGGTTAAAACGATCCCTATGGCGATGATTGTCGGTGTACTGCGTGCTGGTGGCGATGTGCGCTACTGTTTGGGACAAGATTTTGTTGCGCAGTGGCTGATTGGTATTCCTGTGGTACTTGCGGCCGCCGTGGTGTTTGAATGGCCGGTTTACTGGGTGTATGCCTTGCTCGCAACAGAAGAAGTGGTCAAGTGGGTCGGCTCTGTCATCCGGGTAAAATCGGGCGTCTGGCTAAACTATCTTGTCGATGACCCCCATTGATAAAGGGAAAGACAAAATGGGAAGCTGCCCACCTTGTTTTGCTCTTTTCTCAGCCTCTTAATTGGGGTACATTGCCAAATTAGTTAAACAGTGTGACCTAGTTCTCGTTTATTGCTGTTTTAAAAACACTACAAGGGTGTGCATTGGCATGTTAGCAATTAAAACGCTGTGTAAGGGGTATCAGGACGGGCGCGATTTTCACCCTGTGCTTCAAGGCGCGGCGATGTCGCTCTCGTCGACCAGCCAGCTTGCGCTGATGGGGGAAAGCGGCTCAGGGAAAAGTACCTTACTTAACCTGATTGCAGGGTTGGATAAACCTGATAGCGGTGAGATCTGGTTTGATGATACGCCCTTGCACACGTTAACTGAACGCGCGCGTACTCAGTTTCGTCGTCAGAACATTGGTCTTATCTTTCAGCAGTTCAATTTGCTTCCCACGCTATCGATTGCCGATAACATCCGCTTTTGTCGCCAATTAAAAGGGCTCAAAGACGATGCCAATTTGTGGCGGCAAATTGTCTCTCAGCTTGATTTAATGCCACTGCTAAATCGGTATCCGGAAGAAGTGTCGGGCGGGCAGCAACAGCGTGCCGCGATCGCACGCGCTTTGTATATGACCCCGAAGTTATTGTTAGCCGACGAACCCACCGGTAGCTTGGACGAACGTAATGCCGATGCGGTCATGCGCTTGTTGACTACGCTGACACGCCAGCAAGGTTCGAGCCTTTTATTGGTCACGCACAGTAATACGGTCGCCAGCTACTTACAGGGCAGTGTTGGGCTGCAAGGAGGCGTACTCAGTGTTCGGGCCCGTCGCTAACGCACTTTGGGGGCATTATCGCCGCCATCCTTTTCAGATCTTTCTTGTCTGGTTGGGGCTAACTCTCGGCGTCGCGCTGCTTGTCGGTGTGTTATCGATTAACCAACATGCCCAGCAAAGCTACCGTGAAGGCGCCAAGCTGTTCAGTAATCCTTACCCATTCAGCATTCACCATACTCAACGAACCCAGCGTGTACCGCAGGCCTTTTATATTGATTTGCGCCGGGCCGGGTTGATCCAATGTGTCCCAGTTGATCGCTTGCAGGTTGTGACACCGTCACTTGATGACCTCAATCTAATGGGGGTTGATACCATTGCCATGTTACCACTGTTAGTGGGACGGGGGAGTGAACAAGGACGTTCACGCGCGGGGATTTCGCCGGTCAATGCTATCACGCCGCCTTATCCCGTTTATGTTGGTGAGGCGATGGCGAACCATAAAGGCTGGCAAGATGGGCAAATGATTGATCTGCTCGATTACCCAGCGATTGGACCCTTGCGCGTGATTGACAACGATGCACTGAGTATGGGGACCTATTTAGTCGCTGATATGGCGTTATTGCGCGCATTATCCTCACATGCCGGCATGGCGGAAATCCTATGTGGACCCTTGACCCAAGCGGAGCGCCAGCAAATCCGCAGTGCGCTGCCACCGGCATTGACACTGACTAAAACACAGGCCACGCAGTTAGGGCCTCTCACCCGTGCTTTTCATCTTAACCTGCTTGCCATGGGGTTATTGGCTTTTGTGGTGGGCTTATTTATTTTCTACCAAGCGATTTCGCTTTCAATGACACAACGGCAACCATTAGTAGGGGTGCTACGCCAACTTGGTGTTGATGGGCGTCAGCTGTCTACGGTGATGCTTGCAGAGCTTCTGGCGTGGGTCGTCCTTGGGGTGATCAGTGGCAATGTGCTGGGCTTAATGTTGGCGAATCAATTGCTTCCTACCGTGGCGACGACGCTGTCTGATTTATATGGTGCCGATATTGACTTGGTGATGCATTGGCAGTGGCAATGGGGATTGGCAAGTCTATTGCTCGCGATCCTGGGGGCAATCATGGCATCAGCATGGCCACTGGTTCGTTTACTTAACACCTCTCCGGGGCGCCTATCTCAGCGAATGACATTAGTGAGAGGGACGCATCAAGAGTACGCGGTGCAAGCGATTATCGCGATATTATTGGGCGTGACGGCGTGGGGAGTCTCTTACTGGGAGAGTAGCCAATGGCAGGGATTCACACTGATTGCATTGACCATGTTAAGCGCTGCCTTAGCGTTGCCATATGCCTGTGGCTGGTTGTTTCATACCTTGGCGCGGCACTATGCGGGTGCTCGTTGGCGCTGGTTCTTTACCGATGCCGCGGCCAGTTTGAGTTATCGAGGTGTCGCGGCCATGGCCTTTATGCTTGCCATTTCTGCGCATATTGGTATGGAAACCATGGTGGGAAGCTTTCGTGCCAGCACCGAGACCTGGCTGCAGCAACGACTCGCTGCAGATGTGTATGTTCGGCCCGGTAACGATTTACTACCCCGAATTGAATCCTGGCTTGTTGAACAAGAGGATGTATCGCAATTTTGGGCTACTTATCGACGTGAGCTAGCGGCACCTCAAGGGCGTCTTGAGGTGTTATCGGTGGGTAACCGACGGCTCGAAAAGCAATCCTTGGCAGTCAAGTCGGCACAACCGGATTATTGGACGCAACTACATCAGCAACGCGCGGTGCTTTTAAGTGAATCGCTTGCGGCTAAATTTGATGTCAGTGTGGGCGAAATGGTGAATCTCCCTGCGCCGATGGGTGAGCGCTGGCACGTGGCAGGGATCTATTACGATTACGGTAATCCTTATGGGCAATTGGTTGTTTCGACGCGCAGTGAGGCCGGTGCATGGCTCGCACAAGGGCGGCCGGCGTTGGCCGTGGTCTTAGACAAAGCAGCCCCAAGCGAGCACTTTGTCAATCGAATGAATATGCGCTTTAGCCTGAGCAATGGCCAGGTGCAAAACCAAGCCGACATTATGCGCTATGCGATGCGCATCTTTGACCGGACGTTTACCGTCACCGAAAGTTTATGCGTGTTGATGCTGATTGTGGCGATTAGCGGCTTGTTCTTTGCGACGTTAGCCACCGAGTTATCGCAGCAACGCCAGTACAGTCTGTTGCGTTATTTGGGGCTCTCCGGGCGAGAGCTTATTGCACTTGGCGGCGGGCAATTGGTTATCCTTGGATTAGCCAGTGTGCTTATTGCGATCCCGTTGGGGCTGGTGTTAGCGAGCATGCTCATTCACGTGGTGCTTAAAGCGTCATTTGGTTGGACAATGACGATGAACTTCTTCCCGATGACGTATATAACCACCATTAGCCTTTCGATGTTCGCCTTAATGGTGGCAGGGGCATGGCCGGTTTATCGCATGCTCAAACGTACCGCCGCCGCCTCGTTACGTGATGCGCAGTAGGAGAGTTGCCGTGAGATCGAGTCAGCGATGGTTAAACCGATTGGGCGTTTATTGTTCGGTTTTCTGGTGGTCTTTGGCCTGGGTGCCTTGATTTGGTGGGGGAAACAACCTGCATCGTCAATCAACTCTACCGATGATTTTGATGTTTTCGGCCAACAAGATGGCTTTGCCGCGGTGACGCCTGATTACATACCGAACTATCCGCAAGATATGGCTTCGCATCCTGCATTTGCCACTGAATGGTGGTATCTGACGGCGACATTAACGGATAACACGGGACAAGAATACGGTGTGCAATGGACCCTATTTCGGCGTGCGCTGAGCCCCAGTCAAAAGGTAGGGTGGGCAAATCAGCAACTTTATCTGGCTCATGTTGCCATCACGCGTGCCGATCAGCAGTGGGAAGCTGAGCGTTTCGCCCGGGGAGGAATTGGTCAGGCAGGCGTGACGGTGTCACCGTTTCAGGCGTGGCTGGATGATTGGCAATGGCAAGGCGATGATCAGCCTTTACCGGCGAAAGTCCGTGCATCCTGGGCCGAACAGGACGCCGCGGTGGGATTTGCACTGCAGGTGGCGGATAGTGGCTTGCGAGTGAAACAGGGCGAACAAGGATACAGTATTCGCCATGCCAGTCAGCCGTCAGCTTCTTACTACTTTTCACTGCCACAATTAACTATCGAAGGGCAGCTTACCATCGAAGGCGAGACAATACCGGTGTCGGGGAAAGGGTGGTTTGATAAAGAGTGGCCCAGCGGTGCGATGGCCAAAGATCAAACTGGTTGGGATTGGTTCGGCCTGAACTTAGACGATGGACGAGCGTTAATGGTCACTCAGATCCGAGGTCATCAGCCCTTTGTTTTTGGCTCATTAACCGAACCAAATGGGACACGTTGTGCCCTTAACGCAATCGGATATTCGCATGTTGCCCGTTAGTCATGCCAAGATGCGTGAGGGTGTAAGCTTGCCGATTGCTTGGCAAATCAAAGTCCCAGATCAGGGGATTACCATCACTACTCAGCCACTTAATCGACAAAGCTGGATGGATTTAAGTATCCCCTATTGGGAAGGGCCCGTGCGTGTGCAAGGCAGCGTAACAGGCCGGGGTTTTATGGAAGCAACCGGTTATTAACCAAGCCCGACCCAGGCCTGAGTTTGATGCGGTCGCCATATTGGTTGACGCTCGACAGTGATCACGCCAGGCTGGTTGTCACCTTGGGCGGCAGAAACGGCCAGACTCAATGCCGCATCACTGATCGCTTCAAATTGCTGGGGTAAAGACTGCACCCCAAAAGGGAGAAAGTCTAAAATACGGCTATCACCAAAAGTGGCGAAATATAGGGCGGTGGGGGCAATGCCTGTCTGACGAATCGCATCCAGCACGCCCTCACAGAGCGTGAATGAGGTGGTCAAAAGCGCATCAGGCAAATCCCCAGCGTCTATCCACTCTGTCATTAAGCGTTGTCCCTCTGAACGACTAAAGGCGTTGCCATAGCGCACTTGGCCCTCTATCTGTTGCGATTGTAATGCCTGTTGTGATTGTAATGACGTGAAAAAAACCTTGCTCACGATCTTGAGAGATCGCCAGAGCAGGCACTGCACCGATGAGTCCGGCTTGATAGACATCGGCGAGGCTTATCAATCGTTCAGTCAGCTGATAAGCCCTTTAGCATCGTCTGTTAATACGTTGGCAAATTGCGTGGCATCTAGGCCGCGGTCAATGGCGATAATCGGTGTACCTTGCTGTTGTAGCCTAGGATAAAAGGCGTTATCGGCCGGTAAACAAGAAGCCACAATTAAGGCATCGATCTTCCTGGATACCAGCGTCTGTGCGACCGTTTTTTCTCGCTCAGGATCGTCGTCCGATCCAGTAATAATCACTTGGTAACCTTGATCATGCGCTTTGCGTTCAAATAATTTGGCCAAATTGGCGTAGCTGGTATTGGCAAGATCCGGAACCACTAAGCCCAAGGGTGTGTGTCGTGCC
>NZ_AQOD01000098.1 GCF_000513715.1 Salinivibrio socompensis S35 | reverse complement strand
GCATAATTGCGAATTAGTCTATTGTTTCCCATTTTTTGAGGTTAAAGACACTATAAATCATCACGTTAAGTCGTCGATTTTCGTATGTGCCTATGCATAAAGATTGCATACAAAAATTTGACCTTTGCTGGGTTTCCCGTTAATTTGGAAGGTCGCTGAGTCGTGTTTTTCCCTTGTTTGGCTTGGTTATTGTTTTTAAAAACAGCGAGTTAAAAAACGAATAACCAACAAATCTCGTTAAAAAATCACAACATAACGGGAGCACAGTCACAAGGCTAAGCCCGCTCAGAGTGGTCAGGAGGATCACGACAATAAATGCAATCACTGCGCATCACGCAGTAGCAAGGGAGAATTGCAATGTCGCTGTACAACCCAATGCTGGAAAAAGATAACTGTGGTTTTGGCCTTATTGCCACCAAGAGGGACAGCCAAGCCACAAACTGGTTCGTACTGCTATCGCTGCACTTGACCGCATGACCCACCGAGGTGGTATCAACTCAGACGGTAAGACAGGCGATGGTTGTGGATTGCTGTTGCAAAAGCCAGACCGCTTTTTCCGCCTTATCGCTGAGCAAAATCAATGGAAGCTTAGCCGCCTTTACGCGGTAGGCATGATTTTTCTCAGCGCCGATCCCGTAAAAGCCCAACAAGCCAAACAACGCTTCGAGCAAGAAATCAACGCTGAAACACTGTCAGTGGTGGGATGGCGGACTGTTCCAACCAACCCGGACGTGCTTGGAGACATCGCCAAACAATCTCAACCAGTGATTGAGCAAGTTTTTGTGAATGGCCCAGCAGGCTGGCGGGCGCGCGATCTCGAGCGTCGCCTCTATATAGCCCGTCGCCGTGCCGAAAAAGCGCTCACCGATGACGCTGACTTTTATGTCACCAGCTTATCGACCCAAACGATTGTCTATAAAGGTCTGTGTATGCCGGCAGATTTGCCGCGCTTTTACACCGATTTAGCCGATCTCCGCCTGGAGTCCTCCATTTGCTTATTCCACCAGCGCTTTAGTACCAATACACAGCCGCGCTGGCCACTGGCACAACCGTTTCGGTATCTGGCCCATAATGGTGAAATCAACACCATTGAAGGTAACCGCCAGTGGGCGCAAACCCGTGCATATAAGTTTAACTCGCCGTTATTGCCAGATTTAAACCAAGCAGCGCCATTTGTGAATGAATCAGGCTCAGACTCATCCAGCCTCGATAACATGATGGAAGTTTTTCTGGCCGGTGGCATGGACTTATTCCGAGCCATGCGCCTGCTCGTGCCGCCCGCCTGGCAGAATCACCCGGATATGGATGACGAGCTCCGCGCATTCTACGATTTTAATTCAATGCACATGGAGCCTTGGGATGGCCCAGCCGGCATCGTGATGTCAGATGGTCGCTATGCCGCTTGTAACCTTGACCGAAATGGTCTGCGTCCCGCGCGTTATGTGATCACCAAAGACAAATTTATTACCTTGGCATCTGAAGTCGGCATCTGGGATTACGCGCCAGATGAAGTCGAGGAAAAAGGACGTGTAGGGCCCGGCGAGTTGCTGGTGATTGATACGCGAGAAGGAAAAATTTGGCACTCGGGTGAAATCGATAATGAGCTAAAAAGCCGCCATCCTTATCGCGAATGGCTCGATCAACATGTCCGTCGCCTAATCCCTTTTGAAGATCTGGATCCACAAACCAGTAAAGGCGGCCGTAACCTGCAAGATAGTCAGCTCAAGACTTATCAAAAGCTGTTTGGCATGTCGAACGAAGAAATTGATCAGGTGGTCAAGGTCCTGGGCGATATCGGCCAAGAAGCAACGGGCTCCATGGGCGATGATACGCCAATGGCGGTACTCTCTTCGCGTCCGCGCTGTGTCAGCGACTATTTCCGACAAAAATTTGCTCAGGTCACCAATCCCCCTATCGATCCGTTACGGGAAAATCACGTGATGTCATTAGCGACCTGTATTGGTCGAGAGATGAACGTCTTTTCCGAGACCGATGGTCATGCCGAACGTGTTGCCTTTAAATCGCCCGTGCTGCTGTTCTCGGATCTGGTCCAACTGCTGGATCTGAACGACACCTATTACCGCAACACGATTCTCGATATTAACTACAACCCGAACGAGAAAGATCTTCACCAAGCGATCCTGGACCTTTGTGACCAAGCTGAGCGCTGTGTCCGCGATGGCACCGTTTTGGTCGTGCTCTCTGATCGTAGTATTCATAAAAAGAGCCTGCCAATCCCAGCAGCCATGGCCGTCGGCGCCGTCCAGAAGCGTTTGGTCAGTCAGAACCTGCGCTGTGATGCCAACATCATCATTGAAACCGGTAGCGCTCGCGATGCACATCAGTTTGCCGTGCTACTCGGTTTTGGCGCCACCGCTGTTTATCCTTACTTGGCCTATGAAACGCTGGCCAACTTGGTCGACATTGGGGCGGTCAACAAACCCTATCATGATGTCATGGTGAACTTTCGTAATGGCATCAATAAAGGCCTTTACAAAATCATGTCGAAGATGGGCATTTCGACCATTGCCTCTTATCGTTGCTCGCAATTGTTTGAAGCGGTTGGTCTGCATGACGATGTGATTGAACTTTGCTTTAAAGGCGTCGCGAGTCGGATTCAAGGCGCAAATTTTGACGACTTCCAACAAGATTTAGTCAATCTTTCCCGCCGTGCATGGATCAAACGTAAACCGCTCGAACACGGTGGCTTGCTCAAATATGTGCATGACAGTGAGTACCATGCTTATAACCCCGATGTAGTGACCAACCTGCAAAGTGCGGTCCGCTCGGGTGAAGCCATGGATTACAAAACCTACGCCAACACCGTCAACGATCGTCCGGTCGCGACCTTGCGTGACTTAATGCGCTTAAAAAAGGCAGAGACTCCGATTACTCTCGAACGCGTTGAACCAGCGACCGAGTTGTTTAAACGCTTTGACTCGGCGGCGATGTCAATCGGTGCGTTAAGTCCAGAAGCCCATGAAGCGCTGGCTATTGCCATGAACCGTCTGGGCGGCCACTCCAATTCAGGGGAAGGCGGTGAAGATCCACGTCGCTTTAATAGTGAGCGTAATTCTCGGATCAAACAAATTGCCTCAGGTCGCTTTGGCGTTACCCCGCACTATTTAACCAACGCAGACGTGCTGCAAATAAAGGTCGCGCAAGGTGCGAAACCGGGCGAAGGCGGGCAGCTTCCAGGGCATAAAGTAACCGCGGAGATCGCGAAATTGCGCTTTTCCGTGCCTGGTGTCACCCTAATTTCACCGCCCCCTCACCATGACATCTACTCGATAGAAGACTTAGCGCAGCTGATCTTCGACTTAAAACAAGTCAATCCGCAGGCACTGGTCTCGGTTAAGCTGGTCTCGGAGCCAGGCGTTGGCACAATTGCCACTGGGGTCGCGAAAGCCTATGCCGATCTTATTACCATTTCTGGTTACGATGGCGGTACCGGTGCTAGCCCGTTAACGTCAGTGAAATATGCGGGTAGCCCTTGGGAGCTCGGCCTAGCCGAAACCCAACAAGCTCTAGTGGAAAATGGCTTACGCCACAAAATTCGCCTGCAAGTGGATGGTGGGTTAAAAACTGGCCTAGACATTATCAAAGCAGCGATTTTAGGCGCGGAGAGTTTCGGCTTTGGTACCGCCCCCATGGTCGCACTGGGCTGTAAATACCTGCGAATTTGCCATCTCAACAATTGCGCGACCGGCGTGGCAACCCAGGATGAAACCTTACGTCGGGATCACTTTAAAGGCCTGCCAGAGCAGGTAATGAACTTCTTCAAAGGACTCGGTGAAGAGGTGCGCGAACTGCTCGCTGAGCTCGGGGTCGAGAAACTCACCGATTTGATTGGGCGTACCGATTTATTAGAAGCGGTTGAAGGCTTTACCGCCAAGCAATTAAAGCTCGATTTAAGCCATATCCTTGAGGCCCCGACACCTTGGCTAGGGAAAACCTTATATTGCAGTGAGCCTAATACGCCATTCGATAAAGCGGAGCTGAACCAAACTCTGCTGAGTGAACTGAGTGAGGCCATTGAGGCGAATCGCAGCGCGAGCATTTATCGCTCGGTACGCAATACCGACCGCTCAGTCGGTGCTAGCTTGTCAGGCGTCATTGCGAAGCGCTATGGCAATGCCGGGATGGCGGCTAACCCGCTCGATATCCAGCTGCAAGGCACCGCCGGCCAGTCTTTGGGGGTATGGAATGCCGCTGGGGTCAACATCACTTTAATCGGTGATGCTAACGATTATGTCGGCAAAGGCATGAGTGGTGGCCAGATTGTTATCCGTCCACCCGTCGGTTCAGCGTTTGCAAGCCATGAGTCCACCATTATGGGTAACACCTGTCTATATGGTGCCACGGGCGGCAAACTCTTTGCTTCCGGAAAAGCAGGTGAGCGCTTTGCGGTCCGTAACTCGGGCGTCCATGCCATTGTGGAAGGCGCGGGCGATAACGCCTGTGAATACATGACAGGCGGTATTGTGGCCATTCTAGGTCGTACCGGTGTCAACTTTGGCGCGGGGATGACCGGCGGCTTTGCTTATGTGCTTGATGAAGAAGAAGACTTCCATGCCCATATCAACCCTGAATTGGTCGAGGCACTCTCACTGGAGGCCCTCACTATTCATCAGGAGCATTTACGTGGCTTGATTGCTCAGCACCTTGAGCTGACTGGCTCTGCTCGTGCAAAACAGCTGCTGGATGACTTTGATCATTGGGTACATCGCTTCTATTTGGTCAAACCCAAGGCGGCGGATGTAAATACCTTATTAGGCCATCAGAGTCGTAGCGCGACCGAGTTGCGCGTTCAGGCGCAGTAAAAGGAGGGACCCATGAGCCAGAACATCTATCAGTTTATTGATGTCCAGCGCATTGATCCGCGCAAAAAAGCGATTGAAACGCGCAAGATTGAGTTCGTTGAGATTTATGAACCTTTCACCGAAAAGGAAGTATCCGCCCAAGCTGACCGTTGCCTCGATTGTGGTAATCCGTATTGCGAATGGAAGTGTCCAGTACACAACTATATCCCGCAATGGCTAGAGCTTGCTAACCAAGGGCGGATTATTGAAGCGGTTGAACTGTCACACCAAACCAACAGCTTGCCAGAAGTCTGTGGTCGAGTATGTCCGCAAGACCGTCTATGCGAAGGTGACTGCACCCTCAACGACGATTTTGGCGCGGTGACTATCGGTAATGTCGAAAAATACATTACCGATAAAGCCTTTGAAATGGGCTGGAAGCCCGATATGTCACATGTCGAGTGGACAGATAAAAAAGTGGCAGTCATTGGTGCGGGGCCTGCCGGACTTGCCTGCGCCGATGTGTTAGTACGCAACGGCGTTAAACCTGTGGTTTTTGATCGCTTATCCTGAGATCGGTGGTCTACTTACCTTTGGCATCCCCTCCTTTAAACTGGAAAAAGATGTCATGCGTCATCGCCAACGTGTCTTTACCGAAATGGGGGTAGAGTTTCGTCTCAATACCGAAGTGGGTAAAGATATCGAGATGCAAACCCTAGTCGATGACTACGACGCGGTATTCTTAGGTGTGGGGACCTACAAATACATGCGTGCCGGACTTGCGAATGAAGATGCCCCCGGTGTCTTTGATGCCCTGCCTTTTTTAGTCTCCAACACCTATAAAGTGATGGATCTGGACCATGCGCCTGACTTTATCGATATGGCAGGAAAACGCGTCGTAGTGTTAGGCGGTGGGGATACCGCCATGGACTGTCTGCGTACATCGATTCGCCAACAAGCCGCCAGCGTCACCTGTGCTTACCGTCGTGACGAAGAAAACATGCCTGGCTCGCGCCGCGAGGTGAAAAACGCACGTGAGGAAGGGGTGAACTTTATGTTCAACCTTCAGCCTCTCGGCATTGAAGTGGACGATAACGGCAATGTCCGCGGCGTCACCGTAGTGAAAACCCAGCTCGGTGAGCCCGATGCCGCGGGTCGCCGCCGCCCCGAGCCGATTGAAGGCAGTGAGCACATGCTGGAAGCCGATGCGGTGATCATGGCCTTTGGTTTTCAGCCTCATGCGATGGAGTGGTTAGAACCTTATGATGTCGCGTTAGACGAACGAGGACGGATTCAAGCGCCCGCCAACGGTGAGATCTTATACCAAACCACGAATCCGCGGATCTTCTCTGGGGGGGATGCCGTACGCGGCTCAGACTTGGTAGTCACCGCTATTGATGAAGGCCGTAAAGCGGCTGAAGGGATCATGGATTACCTCGAAGTTTAAACCAGTCAAGCTCATAGACAGCATCAGAAGTGCCTCAAAGGAGGCACTTTTTTATTGCCTCATGTACACTAACAGCATTCACGCGCGAACAGGATTATAACCATGAAAATCGGCATTATTGGCGCAATGGAGCAAGAAGTGACTCTGCTGCGCGACAAGTTAACCAACCTAACGACGCACCATGAGGGCGGTTGCACTTTCTTCTCCGGAACCTTACAAGGCCATGATATCGTCTTGTTGCAGTCAGGGATTGGTAAAGTATCGGCGGCCATTGGCACCAGCTTGCTGCTATCACAATTCAAGCCTGACTGGGTGATCAACACAGGTTCGGCCGGTGCTTTCGAGCCCTCGCTCAATGTTGGAGACGTGGTAGTGTCTTCTCAGGTTTGTTATCACGATGCGGACGCAACCGCATTTGGCTATCAAATGGGGCAAGTGCCACAGCAGCCAGCTGTATTTGAATCGGATGAAGCCTTGATGCAATTAGCTGAGAAAGCAGTCGACGCTCATACTCATGTGGTTCGCGGGCTGATTTGTACCGCGGATACCTTCGTCCACACTGACGCGCATCGCCAACATATCCACACTCACTTCCCCGGTGCCGTTGCCGCAGAAATGGAGGCGGCTGCCATTGCGCAAGTGTGTGCCCAATTCAAAACCCCGTTTGTGGTCGTCCGTGCCATTTCTGACGTGGTCGCAGAAAAAGAATCGCCCATGACCTTTGAAGAATTTTTGCCGTTGGCAGCAAAAAGCTCCTCCGCCATGGTCGAAAAAATGGTGGCGCTAATTAACGCATAACGCGGCTGACTCTCATGGATGCTTTGCTTAACCCGCAACAATGGATGATGCTGGCCGCCAACCACGGAAGCTTATGGGCGCTGTGGTTGGCGGTGCTGATCCACTGGTTACTGCCGCTCTCAAGCCAACACTCTCCTTTTCAGTATTGGCAACAGTATGCTGTATTACTGGCCAGTCAAGTCAATAAAAACACCGACCCAAAACAGCAGCGCAAACTCGCGGGCGGCCTCGCCTTAGCCTTGATGTGCGGCACCTTGGCGATTTTATTTATTGCTGCTCGAGAGTTGGTTTGGTCACGTCCACTCTTTGATGCTATTTTGCTTTGGCTCGCATTAGCGTGGCGACCGATTGACCAATTTGGACACGCGCTCGCACAGGCCATTGATGAACATGATAAGGGCGCAGCGCGTGCGTTGCTTGCAACACAGGTAAACCGAGACACTGAATCTTTGTCGTTGATCGGCATCGGCAAAGCCGGTGCCGAGACGCTGATCCTTGGCACGGCTCGGCATGGTGCCTGTGTGATCTTTTATTATGTGCTCGCCGGTGGCGTCGGCGCCCTTTTATATACCAGTGTGGTTCACCTCCACCGCGTCTGGTCACCCAGCCGACTGGCCTATTATCATTCGGCCTTGCAACAGCGCGGTTACTCAACCTACTCGACACCATTCCAATGGCGCTATTTGCCCTCGTATTGGCGCTAGGTCGCGCACCATGGACGCATCTTAACGCTTGCTGGCAACAAGGTCGTCGCTGGCGCACACCCGGTCCAGGTTGGTTGCTCGCCTGTGCAGGAAGCCGGTTCCAGTTGTCACTCGGTGGGCCAGCTATCTATCGAGGCACGAAAACCCTCAGAACCAAAATTGGCTACGGGGTCACCCCGGCGTGTTATCACTTGTTACTCTTGCGTTTGAAGTTAAAACACAGTGTTTTAATTTGGCTTGGGTTAAGCTCTTTGCTTCTTATTCTCTAAGGACACTGATTTATGCCTCGTTTTCGCGCCGGCCTTGTGTTGCTTTCTTCTATGTGTAGACCTGTGTTTCTTATCTCACTTTGGGGACTGGCTTTCAGCGCTTATGCCGCCTCACCTCGAGTGATCAGCCTTGCCCCTCATGCGACTGAGCTCGCCTATGCCGCTGGGCTCGGCTCCAATCTAGTGGCAGCCAGCGCCTACAGTGATTACCCAGATCAAGCAAAGTCGCTTGAACGGGTGGCCAACTACCGCGGGGTAAAATTAGAACGCATTATCGCCCTCAAGCCTGACTTGATCCTGGCCTGGCGTGGCGGCAACCCCCCTAAACCGCTAGAAACTCTCGCTAAGATGGGATTTGAGATTCGTTACATTAACCCCAGTCAGCTTAGCGACATTGGCCAGTTTATTCGCGAGTTAGGCCGCTACAGTAAGACGCCTGATATCGCCACACGCAACGCAAAAGCCTTTGATAAAAAGCTCGCACAGTTGAAAGCGCGTTATCAGGACGCGCAAGCTGTACGCTATTTTTATCTGCTCAGCGATACGCCATTAATGACCGCCAGCGATCGTGCGTGGCCTAGCCAGCTTTTTACCCTTTGTGGCGGTGAAAATATCTTTGCTGACAGCCCTGCTGCCTATCCACAAGTCAATATGGAACAGGTAATCACCCGCTTACCACAGACAATGTTTTATACCGGTACGACGCTCCCCGAACCTTGGCAGTCGATGACCAACTTACTGCCCGAGCAAGCGCAACGTTTTACCTGGTCACTGAATCCTGACTGGTTAACCCGCGCCACACCGCGCGCACTCAATGCCGCAGAGCAAATTTGTACCGCCCTCGATAAAGTCCGTCACGCGCAATAGGACCTAGCATGACACAAACCATGATTCTGTATTTATTCGATTTGTTTGGCACCGCCGTTTTTGCTATTTCAGGGGTGTTAGTGGCCGGCCGCTTGCGAATGGATCCCTTTGGTGTGGTGGTGTTAGCCTGTGCCACGGCCATTGGTGGTGGTACCGTCAGAGATATGGCGATGGGCGCTACCCCGGCGTTTTGGATCACGGACACACTCTATATTTGGGTCATTTTAGCCACCTGTGTCATGACCATGTTGCTGATCCGCCATCCTCGCCGTCTACCTTGGTATGTGCTGCCTTGCGCGGATGCGATTGGTTTGGCGGTATTTGTCGGTATTGGCGTAGATAAAGCATTAAGCTATGGTGCATCGCCACTTGTCGCGGTGATCATGGGGGTCATAACGGCCTGTGGCGGCGGCATTATTCGTGATGTGCTCGCGCGGGAAGTGCCCATGGTGCTACGCACAGAGGTGTATGCCACTGCCTGTATCGCCGGTGGCATTGTCCATACCCTTGCTATCGAAGTCAGTCCAGACACGATCACGGCTTCTCTCGCCGGTATGCTGACCACCTTACTGATCCGTTTAGCGGCGATTCGCTGGCATTTATCTTTACCGCCGTTCGCGCTAGACCGCTAACTAAAAAGCCCTTGCGTCACAGCAAGGGCTTTTTTGATTAACGAGTGCAACGTATTTAGCTTAACGTCACGCGAGCAAACTTGCGTTTACCCACTTGGTAAACCGCTTCACCCGCGGCAGGCACCAATTTGGTGTCTTCTACCTTTTTACCGTCAATCTTCACTGCGCCTTGGCGAACCATACGCAGTGCATCAGACGTTGAGCTCACCAGTCCCGCCTCTTTCAGTAGGTTACCAATCGCGATGCCTTGTTCAAAGGTAAAGCTTGGCATCTCATCCGGCATCGCGCCTTTTTGGAAACGATTAATAAAAGTTTGCTCCGCCGCGTCACCATCAGCGTCTGAGTGGAAACGAGCGATGATTTCTTTCGCCAGCAAGATCTTAATATCACGGGGGTTTTTACCCGCTTGAACATCTTGCTTAAACTGCGCGACGTCTTCCAGCGGACGGAACGACAATAGTTCGTAGTAGTCCCACATCAGATCGTCAGAAATCGACATAATTTTACCAAACATATCGTCAGGGCTGTCGCTCACACCGATGTAGTTATGGGCCGATTTAGACATCTTTTTAACACCATCAAGGCCGACCAATAACGGCATCGTCATCACGACTTGTGGCTTTTGCCCCGCTTGTTTTTGCAGCTCACGCCCCATCAGCAAGTTAAACTTTTGGTCGGTCCCGCCCAGCTCAACATCCGCTTCCAATGCGACCGAGTCGTAGCCTTGCAAGAGTGGGTAGATAAACTCATGAATGGCGATCGCTTGGTTGCTGGTATAACGCTTTTTAAAGTCATCACGTTCAAGCATACGCGCCACGGTTGAGCTTGCCGCGAGACGAATCATGCCATCAGTGCCCAATTCGCCCAGCCACTTAGAGTTAAACTCGATACGTGTTTTGGCAGGATCTAAAATTTTAAAGACCTGCTCTTTGTAGGTTTCTGCATTTGCCAGTACCTGCTCACGTGTCAATGGTGGGCGGGTCGTGTTTTTGCCGCTCGGATCGCCAACCATCCCGGTATAATCACCAATCAAAAAGATCACTTCATGGCCAAGCGCTTGAAAAGCTCGAAGCTTATTTAAGATCACTGTGTGACCAAGGTGGATATCCGGTGCTGTAGGATCCGCACCGAGCTTAATGCGAAGAGGACGATCCTCTTTCAGCTTTGCCACCAGCTCGTCTTCCGGGATTACTTCATCTACGCCACGTTTTAGTTCTGCTAGCGCGGCTTCAAGGCTCGCCATAGTCTCTTGCTCCTACCCAATAGGCAAAAATGTGATAAACAGACATATTACTCGAATAGCGACAGTTTTTGAAACCAGTTAAACTGATAGACTGTATACAGGGTGTGCGCAGTGGCTGCCATCAAAAAATGTTTGTGGTCTTTGTGTCAGCCGTGTCAAATCTACTTCAGGGCATCATCCCCAATAAAACCGATTGGGTGTCTGACTGTCATAACTTTATTCGTAGTGATTCAATATAGCCTTCATGCCGTTAAATAAACTCGCAGCCTTACCCAAGTTACATAAAGTCATTATCGGTGCATTAAGTGCCTTCGTGGTCTTATTAATGTTGGTGCCAGATGGTGCCAATACGCCGCGGCCTCAACCTAATTTTGAACCTGGCAAACACTACCCTGTCCCTGTGGATGCCGTCTCGTTACTGCCACCACAAGGTGAAATGCCCGCCCGATTTAACCGCACTATCCATTGGTCCACTTATGAGGTCCAGCCGGTGAAAGCATGGCGTTACTGTTTAATCGCGCAGGCCTCAGCCCAACGGATCTCTATCGCCTCGTTAATGCCGATGAACGAACCCAGAGCTTGGCGTATCTGAACCCGGGTGATGAAGTACGCTTAGGCGTCAATGACAGCGGCGAGTTGGTGCAACTGATTCAGCCACGTGGTAGCAATGAAACCCTGATCGTCAATAAGATCGACAACACCTATCAATCTCGCATAGAAACCAAACACGTTGATACGCAGATAAATTTTGCCCGAGCCACCATCACATCGAGCTTTTGGCAAGCCGCTTCTGGCGCGGGCCTCACCCCGAATCAAATCATGCAACTGGCGGGAATTTTCGGCTGGGATGTCGATTTCGCCCTCGATATTCGTAACGGGGACAGTTTTTCAGTCTTGTATGAAGAGGAGTTTGTCGAAGGCGAACACATTGGCAGCGGTAATATTCTTGCTGCCACGTTTACTAACCGTGGTGAAACCTTTACCGCCGTGCGGGCAGAAAGTGGCAAATACTACACACCAACCGGTAAAGCGATGAAAAAAGCCTTCTTGCGCTCGCCGGTGAACTTTAGATATGTCAGTTCAAACTTTAATCCACGTCGCTTGCACCCAGTGACAGGTCGGGTCAAGCCGCATCGCGGCACCGATTATGTCGCACCGGTTGGTACGCCGATTAAAGCGGCCGGTGACGGTATCGTGATGAAAGCGTCTTATAATCGCTTTAACGGCAATTATGTCTTTATCCGCCATAGTTCGACATACATCACTAAGTATTTGCACCTGACAAAACGCAAAGTGAAAACCGGTCAGCGCGTTAAACAAGGCGATATCGTCGGTACGCTTGGGTCAACAGGACGTGTAACGGGTGCCCACTTACATTACGAATTCTTGGTGAATGGTGTGCATAAGAATCCACGCACTGTTGAATTGCCAGAAGCTAAGTCACTGCAAGGCAAAGATAAGCGTGACTTTGTTCGCTTGGCAGAATCTCGAATGGCGCAGTTGAGTAAGTTTAACCAACTGCTGGCCACGGTAGGCAGCTTGAACCATTATAACCGCGGTGGTTAAACGGATTCTCGCGATAAAAAACGGCGCTCATCGGCGCCGTTTTTTGTGATGGAACGAAAACATTGTGCGTATATCGCCGCCGACAGTTAGACGCTAAATGATGCACCACAGCCACACGTGGTGGTGGCATTCGGGTTATCAATGAAAAAGCGCGAGCCTTCTAGCCCCTCGGTGTAGTCGACTTTCCCCCCCATTAAATACTGTAAGCTCATGGGATCAACCACCAGCATAACGCCGCTTTTCTCGATCTCCATATCGCCTTCATTGACGCTTTCGTCGAAGGTAAAACCATACTGGAAGCCGCTACAGCCACCACCGGTAATATAGACACGTAACTTCAGGTTTGGATTTTCTTCTTCCTGAATCAGCGTCTTTACCTTGGTCGCCGCGGCCTCGGAAAACTCTAACGGCAAAGGTGCTTCGCTCATTGTTACCTCACATGCTCTTGGTGCTAAGTATTGGATTATCTAATACCTGAGTAAAGTGTTCAAGTATTGCGCGCTTGATCGCAATTGTGATCAGTACGTATTAATTGCCAAACTTGTCTCAATGAAATCATACTCTACCTCGCCAGTGATCCGTATCTTTGGTTAAAATACACCGACGCAATATAGGCAAAGCCTTACCTAACAGGATATGTCATGACCAAATCAGCACAACTTTTTCAACAAGCTAGACGCACCATTCCTGGTGGCGTGAACTCTCCCGTGCGTGCATTTGCCGGTGTCGGCGGTGACCCTGTCTTTATGGAACGTGCTGATGGCGCGTACATCTTTGATGCCGACGGCAAAGCTTACATCGACTACGTCGGTTCTTGGGCCTGATTTTAGGCCACAACCACGCATCTATTCGCGAAGCCGTGGTTGATGCCGCTCAGCGCGGACTAAGCTTTGGTGCCCCCACCGAAAGTGAAACAACCTTGTCAGAGCTGGTTGCCGAGCTTGTGCCTTCAATGGAAATGGTGCGCATGGTGAACTCTGGCACCGAAGCGACCATGAGTGCGATTCGTCTCGCTCGAGGTTTTAGCAAACGCGATAAGTTCATCAAATTTGAAGGCAACTATCACGCCATGGTGACTGCTTACTGGTAAAAGCAGGATCAGGCGCGCTCACCCTCGGCGAGCCAAACTCACCAGGGGTACCGGCAGACTTTGCCAAACATACACTTACCTGCACCTATAACGACCTTGACTCGGTACGCCAAACGTTCGAGACCTACCCTGATGAAGTGGCCTGCATCATTGTCGAGCCAGTCTCCGGCAATATGAACTGCGTGCCACCACAGCCCGGTTTCTTACAAGGCCTGCGCGCGCTATGCGACGAATTTGGTGCCCTATTAATCTTTGATGAGGTGATGACAGGCTTTCGCGTAGCGCTCGGCGGCGCACAAGCCTATTACGACGTCAAACCGGACTTGACCACCCTTGGTAAGATCGTAGGGGGCGGAATGCCTGTGGGTGCGTTTGGTGGTCGTCGTGATGTCATGGGGTACCTAGCGCCTACCGGCCCGGTTTATCAGGCGGGTACCTTGGCCGGTAACCCAGTCGCTATGGCTGCAGGCTTCGCGTGTCTGAGTGAACTACGCCAACCTGGAAACCATCATTACCTGACCAGTGTCACCAAACAATTAGCGGATGGTTTCAAAGCCTTGGCCGATAAACATGGTATTGCATTAGCCACCAACCGAGCCGGAGCGATGTTTGGTTTCTTTTTTACTGACCAAGACACGGTCACTTGCTTCAAAGACGTGCAGCAGTGCGATACAGAGCGCTTTAAGCGTTTCTTCCACTTAATGCTCGAGCAAGGTATCTATCTGGCACCATCTGCGTTTGAAGCCTGCTTTACCTGCTTAGCGCACGGCCAAAAGGAAATTGATGCGACACTGGCGGCTGCCGACCACGCCTTCGCCACCCTCGCGGCCCAAAGCTAAACGACCACGCTAGCCTAGCAGTTATGTACATCGACTGTTAGGTATACATAGCTATCGCCGTGATGCAGAGAATTCAAACGCCCCGCGACTGGCTCGCGGGGCGTTTTTATTAAAAATAACTTAGCGTTAAAAAATAGAGCGTCCAATCCGAGCCGATAACAATTCTAAGGCTGCGGTGCCTGCTAACGAATTGCCTGATGGATCCAACTCTGGCGACCAAACGGCAATCGACATCTCACCCGGCACAATCGCAATAATCCCGCCGCCAACCCCTGACTTTCCTGGCATCCCCACGCGGTAGGCAAATTCGCCAGCGCCATCATACAAACCACACGTAGCGAGAAGTGCATTCATTTGTTTACTTTGCGTGGGGGTTAGAATACGTGTCTTTCCTGAGAACGGCGTGCCTTGATTGGCAAGATAGAAAAAGGTTTTGGCCAAATCCACGCAGCTCATTTCTAATGCACAATAATGGAAGTAATTGGTGAGTACTGGGACCACTTCATTATCAAAATTGCCAAACGCGCGCATCAGATAAGCAATCGCCGCATTGCGATCACTGTGCTGCATTTCTGAATCCGCCACCACCTTGTCATAACAAAGA
Organism: Salinivibrio socompensis S35; assembly: GCF_000513715.1. Taxonomy (GTDB): domain Bacteria; phylum Pseudomonadota; class Gammaproteobacteria; order Enterobacterales; family Vibrionaceae; genus Salinivibrio; species Salinivibrio socompensis. The sequence goes on along the minus strand of NZ_AQOD01000098.1, from coordinate 4,546 downwards.
TGCGGGTTACCCGCTAAGTGACGCACAAACTCCAGCATCCGCTGGCGAGGGGCTGATTGGCGAGTGTGCAGCATATCACTGACGACCAAGGCGCCCGCATTAATAAACGGATTACGCGGGATCCCTTGCTCCATTTCAAGCTGAATTAATGAGTTAAATGCTTGGCCCGACGGCTCTTTCCCAACCCGTTGCCATATTTCTTCCGCGCGATAGTTTTGCATCGCCAATGTCAGGCTTAATGCCTTAGATATTGACTGGATAGAAAAGGCTTCGTCAGCATCACCCGCGGTGATCACGTCTCCATCGTTGTAGCAAACCGCCATGCCAAGTTTATGATTAGGCACACCTGCGAGGGCAGGAATGTAACCAGCCACCTTACCGCGACCGATTAAAGGGCGGACATCATCAAGGATTTTCGCTAACAGTTGAGGGCTAGGTTTCACCAACAAGATCCTTTTACAACAGGAGACAAAAAAGCCAACCTGAGGTTGGCTTTAGGCTTAAACGTATGGACGCCTTAGCACATTACGCTGTGCGTGTGTATTTGATATCCCACACACCATGGCCAAGACGCTGTCCGCGCTGTTCAAACTTGGTCAGTGGGCGCTCTTCAGGACGAGGGACATAATAGCCCTCTTTCGCCACACTTTGATAGTGAGGCGCCGCTTCCATCACTTCAATCATATGCTCGGCATAATTTTCCCAGTCCGTCGCCATATGGAATACGCCGCCCATTTTCAGCTTGTCGCGCACCATTTCAGCAAACGGCAACTGCACGATACGACGCTTGTGGTGACGCTTTTTGTGCCATGGGTCAGGGAAGAAAAGTTGTACCGTATCCAAGCTTTCTTTCGGCAACATTTGCTCAAACACTTCGACCGCATCGTGGCACATGACACGTAGATTGCTGACACCGGCTTCACGCGCCGCCATCAAGCACGCACCCACACCCGGAGTGTGCACTTCAATACCCACAAAGTTCTTCTCAGGGGCATTCTTTGCCATCTCTACCAAGGAGGCACCCATGCCAAAGCCAATTTCTAGCACCACAGGATTGTTATTACCAAACACCTGCTGCCAATCAAGCTCGGTGGCGTCAAAGTCAATCCCCATGGTCGGCCAGGATTCGTTTAGCGCTTGCTCTTGCCCTTTGGTTAAACGGCCTTCGCGACGCACAAAGCTGCGTACTTTACGAATAACTTTGCCATCCTCGGTGAGTTCGGTTTTAGTGACTTCAGTCATGATTGGGTGCCTGTGATGCAGTAATAATGATGCCGATAAACGTCACCATCGATTGTTGGAAATCTAAACGGACTGCGCATTATGCAAAGTTTTTGCGATAGCGCAAGATGGACGCGCTGATCCTATTAGTACGCCCTACCGTTAGTGTACCCTGTGGCCTGCCTTTGTGCACGTGTGAGCAAAACAATAAGAGAGAACACAGTGAGTCAATCTTTTTCCGACGCCATCTTAAAATGGTATGAGCAATATGGTCGTAAAACCTTACCTTGGCAGCAAAACAAAACGCCTTACAAGGTATGGCTAAGTGAGATCATGCTGCAGCAAACACAAGTGAGCACGGTAATCCCTTACTTTGAGCGTTTTATGGCACGGTTTCCGACCGTCGCCGACTTAGCCCATGCAGAGCAAGACGAAGTCCTTCACTTATGGACAGGCCTAGGCTATTACGCCCGTGCCCGGAACCTTCACAAAGCGGCACAAGTGATTGCCAACCACCATGATGGTGTATTCCCGACCACGCTCGATGAGGTCATGGCGCTGCCTGGCGTCGGCCGTTCAACCGCTGGCGCGGTGCTATCTTTATCGCTCAATCAACCGCACCCTATTCTCGATGGCAACGTCAAACGTACCCTCGCACGCTGTTTTGCCGTCGAAGGTTGGCCGGGGAAAAAGCCCGTCGAAAACCAACTCTGGTCAATCGCTGAATCACTGACCCCAACCGAAAACACAGACAAATACAACCAAGCCATGATGGATATGGGGGCGATGGTATGCACACGAAGCAAACCTAAATGCGAGCTGTGCCCAGTAGCCGAGCGCTGTGAGGCCCGCGCGCAAGGCCGCCAACTCGACTTTCCGGGCAAAAACCGAAAAAGAACCTTACCGGTCAAACAAACCAGCTTTTTACTGATCCAGTATCAAGATGAGATCTGGTTAGAGCAACGACCACCAAGCGGCCTTTGGGGCGGGTTATGGTGCTTGCCTGAAGCGGCGGAGCACACGCTCGATGCTGATATTGCTGATAAGCTACATACTACCAAACCGGTAAAAACTGAGGTCTTAACCGCTTTTAGGCACACATTTAGTCATTTTCACTTAGATATTGTACCGATTAAAGTCTCGGTGGCTGAGCGACCGCAAATCATCATGGAAGCCAACCAAGGGCTTTGGTATAACTTATCACACCCTGCAAAAGTAGGATTAGCAGCCCCAGTGAAAAAGCTGTTAACCTTGCTTGAACATGAGCGCCAACAATCTCTAACTGGCGATAGACAAGGAGCCTAGATTATGAGCCGTACCGTATTTTGCCAACGCCTCCAAAAAGAAGCCGATGGGCTCGATTTTCAACTCTATCCGGGTGAGTTGGGCAAACGCATTTATGACAACATTTGCAAAGAAGCCTGGGCGGAATGGCAAAAAAACAAACCATGCTGATCAATGAAAAAAAACTCAACATGATGGATCCTGAACACCGCAAGGTCATTGAACAAGAAATGATCAATTTTTTGTTTGAAGGAAAAGATGTAAAAATCGATGGGTATGTCCCACCTGAAGCATAAATTCCGCGGGGTCGCCCACACCTAGGCGGCTTGATCACAGCAACGCACCCGCATTGTGTTACGCTCAATGCGGGTGTTTTTTTATCCTATTGCAATCAAAGATGACACGAATATTCTGTTTGTTAGTGTGCTGTTGTAGCGCATTGCTCGCCGGCTGTAGTCGAGAAAGTGTAGAAAAATATGTGGGAGTGGATTACCAAACCACGAACCGGTTTGCTAAAAACTTGGCGCCTATCCCCGGGCAGTTCGAAAAAGATATTGATGCACTGAATCAGCTTATCAGCCAATTTACCGGCAAAATCGAAGTCCGCTGGGGCGAAGATCAAGTCTTTGTGTCCGGTAAGCGTGATTACGTCAAATACACAGATAATTACAAAAGCCGCGCACGTATCGACTTTGAGCGTGGTGTGATCCAAGTAGAAACGGTAGCAACTGACGCTCCGAAAGATCACCTCAAACAAGCCATTATCACCACCCTATTAACCCCTCGCGATCCTGCTTCTGTGGATCTTTACTCTGCAGCCAAAGTCCCGCTGACGGGGCGCCCGTTTCTCGAGGGGCAAGTGGTTGATCACGAAGGTAAAGCTATCACCTGGCAATGGCGGGCCAATCGCTTTGCTGACTACCTTATTGACCAGCGACTAAAGAAAAAACAAGTCCGCTTCCAAAACATGTATTTTGTCACCATCCCGATGGTGAAAGATCATGCCGCGCAACGAAGCTATCAATACGCCGATATTGTCCGCCGTGCCTCTGAACGTTATGGCATTTCTGAAAAGCTGATTTATGCGATTATTAAAACAGAAAGCAGTTTTAACCCATATGCGGTTAGCTGGGCCAATGCGTATGGGTTGATGCAAGTGGTGCCCAAAACCGCGGGACGCGATGTGTTCAAGCTGGTAAAAAAACGTCGCGGCCAGCCAACACCTAAGTATCTTTTTGATCCAGAAAAAAACATTGATACGGGGACAGCCTATTTCTATATCCTCAAAAATCGGTACCTCAAAGCAGTACGTGACCCACTTTCTTTGCACTACAGTATGATTTCAGCCTAGTAACGGGGGAACCGGCAATGTGCTACGCACCTTTGATAATAACCGCGATCGAGCAATGCAAGACTTGAATAAGCTAAAACCTAACCAAGTCTACTGGGCGCTGACCAATCGTCACCCCTCTTCGGAGTCAAGACGCTACTTGCAGAAGGTTACGCGCTATCAAAAAGACTTCGCGCAACGTCCCCAGTAACCCGCGATAAGGATCGCATTTTTGTGTGTTTTTGTCGCACTTCGCTGTCTTTTTATCCAAACAAAGCGATATACGGAGTTTTTCAAAAAAACAGTTGACGGTGAGACCGAAAATCCGTTTAATAGCGCCCCGTTAGCCCGGATAGCTCAGTCGGTAGAGCAGGGGATTGAAAATCCCCGTGTCGGTGGTTCGATTCCGCCTCCGGGCACCATATAATGAAATAATGGTGTGACACACAGTATTTCGCGATTTGTGTGCCGGCTTAGCTCAGTTGGTAGAGCAACTGACTTGTAATCAGTAGGTCGCCAGTTCGACTCCGGCAGCCGGCACCATTGCCTCGATAGCTCAGTTGGTAGAGCAGGGGATTGAAAATCCCCGTGTCGGTGGTTCGATTCCGCCTCGAGGCACCATTATTCCCCCATAGTTCAGTTGGTAGAACGGCGGACTGTTAATCCGTATGTCACTGGTTCGAGTCCAGATGGGGGAGCCACATTAAGAAA
>NZ_AQOD01000097.1 GCF_000513715.1 Salinivibrio socompensis S35 | reverse complement strand
AGCCAGAGCCAGAGCCAGAGCCAGAGCCAGAGCCAGAGCCAGAGCCAGAGCCAGCAACAAAAGATGAACGTGATTACTCGTTTGATTCTCTGTCGTTAGAGATTTAGGTGAATTTGATGAAAATGATGCGTTAGGCGCGGCACTCGACGAACAACGAGAGCTTGAATCGTATTTGAATGAGCAGCAGGATAATACGCCAGCGTCTGAGGCACCTGAGCGTGATGCCAGGAATATCAGCGATCTCAATGACGATGATCACCAAGTCGGTGGTTTGAATATGGAGGCGTTGCTATCGGACTCCGATGACGATGAGCCACTCGATCTTTCCGCTTTGTCAGATGAAGAAGCAGCGGTTTGGCAAGCCGATAATGAGCCCGAGCCAGAAGCGGAAAGTGAAGATTGGAGCCAACAACCCGCCATTGATCCGGCTTCGCTTGAAACCTTTGAATTAGAAGATGCATTAGACGATGACCTGCTCGGTGAGGGTGACGCTGAGAGTGAACTCATCGGCGAAGAGCAGGAAGATGACGACTACATTAGTATCGAAGAGCTCATGCGAGATGACGGCTCGACGCCAGATATTGACCCCGATAAGGCCGAGATGAACCTTGACGTGGGTCTTGATGAATTTCCCGATGTTTTAGAAGACATTAGCGCGATTGATGTTGATGGCGATACCGCCAGCACAGAGGCATCGACTAATCTTGACTTGGCTAAAGCTTACCTGGAAATGAATGATGTGGATGGCGCGATTTCTTTACTAGAAAAAGTGATGCAGTCAGGCAATAAAGCCTTGCAGCAAGAGGCCCGCCAACTGCTTGAACAACTTAGGTAACACCGCAATCAGGTAGCACATGCTACCTGATTGCTTATTAGTCCTCAGAATAGACAGTCGATGTTAAGACCTGCAACAGGTGGGCTTTATGCGTATAATGCAGCGCCTTGTTGAAAAGTAAATAGAAAGGCACAGGCATGAGATTCGCGTTAGGCATTGAATATGATGGCGCCCAGTTTTACGGTTGGCAGAGGCAACGAGACGTTACCAGTGTCCAAGAGCACGTGGAAAAGGCATTATCGACCGTCGCCAATCATTCTGTGGCAGTACAATGTGCGGGTCGTACTGATTCTGGTGTCCATGGCACCGGACAAGTGGTGCATTTTGATACCGATAATGAGCGGCCATTAAAAGCCTGGACGATGGGGGTGAATGCGAACTTACCCGATGCCATCGCCGTACGTTGGGCAACGCCTGTTTCAGATGATTTTCATGCGCGGTTCAGTGCGACAGCACGTCGCTATCGCTATGTGATATACAACCATTCTTTGCGTCCAGCGATACTGGGTCAAGGTGTGAGTCACTATCATCGCGAACTGGATGAAACCTTAATGGCGAGAGCGGGTCAGTACTTACTGGGTGAGAATGATTTCTCGTCATTTCGTGCGGCACAATGTCAATCTCACTCGCCATGGCGGAATGTGATGCATTTATCTGTCACTCGTCAAGGACGGTTTGTCGTGATCGATATAAAAGCGAATGCCTTTGTACATCATATGGTACGTAATATCGCGGGCAGTCTAATGGCGGTTGGTCGTCAAGAACAGCCTCCAGAGTGGATTGCATGGCTATTGGCACAGAAAGATCGCACCTTGGCGGCCGCGACGGCCAAAGCCGAAGGTCTGTATTTGGTCGAGGTCGATTATCCGGAGCAATATGGGTTACCACGCCCTCCAGTAGGGCCCGTGTTTTTACCCGATCAGGTGATGGAACTGGGAAGCATACTCGGCGAAAAACGTACGGAGACAGAATAGGTAGTACCAGTTTTTTATCCCAAGTCTGACAGACTTGTGATTTAATTCGGTCTAATTTGTTACGAATCCAAGATGGTTGTCGAATTGTGATAGCCATGACTAAGTAAAGGTTGTCCATGAGCTGGCTAGAGAAAATATTAACCAAAAGTAATATTGGTTCATCACGCAAAGCGTCAATCCCAGAAGGGGTTTGGACCAAGTGTACGTCGTGTGATCAAGTACTTTATCACGCTGATGTCGAACGTAATTTGGAAGTCTGTCCCAAATGCGACCATCATATGCGTATGCCAGCACGCCGCCGTCTGGACGTTTTTTTGGACCCAGAGGGGCGCGAAGAGATTGCGGGTGAACTTGAGCCTAAAGACGTATTGAAGTTTCGTGACTCTAAAAAGTATAAAGACCGCCTGTCAGCGGCGCAGAAAAGCAGTGGGGAAAAAGATGCACTGGTGGTCATGAAGGGCCGTGTACTCGATGTTCCCGTGATTGCTTGTGCGTTTGAATTTAAATTTATGGGCGGCTCGATGGGCGCGGTTGTTGGTGCTCGGTTTGTTAAAGCCGTTGAGCACGCGATCGAAAACAATTGTGGCTTAGTGTGTTTTTCAGCCAGTGGTGGCGCGCGTATGCAGGAAGCCTTAATGTCGTTGATGCAAATGGCGAAAACCAGCGCAGCGCTCGAACGTTTATCACGCCATAACTTGCCATTTATTTCGGTACTCACTGACCCTACTTATGGTGGAGTAACCGCGAGCTTTGCCATGCTCGGTGATATTAATGTCGCCGAGCCAAAAGCGATTATCGGTTTTGCTGGCCGTCGCGTTATTGAGCAAACCGTGCGAGAGAATCTACCAGACGATTTCCAAACCAGTGAGTTCTTGCTTGAACATGGTGCGATTGACATGATTGTCGATCGTCGTGAAATGCGTCAGCGTTTGGCAGGGTTACTGGCTAAGCTGGGTAACATCAAGTCTCCATTAGTGGTAGACGTTGAGCAAGATAAACCATAGCCCCCAGAAGAGCCTGAAGTGGCACCTTCCTCTCAAGAGTCATAATTGACCGTGTTCCATGGCGTTATCCTTGGTATCATTTACCCACCATCGAGTAACTGACCAAGTCAATGTCTGAACTACAGCATCCAACAGCCACGTCCTCAATGAATACGTGGCTGTCTTATCTAGAAAGTATCCATACCAGTGCCATTGATCTTGGCCTTGAACGCGTCGCGGCGGTCGCCGATCATGCGCAATTGACCAAGCCGGCTGCCAAAGTGATCACCGTAGCAGGAACCAATGGTAAGGGAACCACTTGTGCACTCTTAGAGGCAATATTACAGCGCGCGGGTTACCGTACCGGTGTTTATAGCTCACCACATCTTGTGCGCTACAATGAGCGGGTCCGCATCAATGGCGACGTACTGGCCGATCGTGAGCATATACAAGCGTTCGATACGATTAATCACGCGCGCGGGCAAACGAGTCTGAGCTTTTTTGAGTTTGGTACCTTAGCCGCGTTACAGCTATTTAAACAGCATGCGCTTGATGTCGTGATCCTTGAAGTGGGTCTCGGTGGCCGTTTAGATGCCACCAATGTGGTGGATCACGATGTATCCGTGATCACCAGCCTCGCGCTCGATCACTGTGATTGGTTGGGAAATGACATCAATCAGATTGGTTATGAAAAAGCAGGCATATTCCGAAAAGATAAACCGGCGATATGTGGTCAGCCCGCGCCACCTGCCAGTGTTGCCGCACATGCTGATGCCGTTGGCGCGGTATTAAATCAGTTAGGCTATCAGTACCAGTATGCCATGACAGGCGATACGTGGCGTTGGTCAGCGGGGGCTTTTGAACTGACTGATCTACCTGTCCCCGCGATTCCGCTGCAAAATGCGGCGACTGCTTTAATGGCGCTGGGCGTGGCTGATCTCGAGATTGCTGATACGCACATAACGGAGGGATTAGCGTCTGTATCGGTCACGGGCCGGATGCAAGTCATCGCTGACGCCCCTTATACGGTTTTTGATGTTGCGCATAATCCGCATGCTGCGGCTTATCTAGCTAATAAACTTGCTGAGCAAAAAGCCAAGTTCGCAGGACGTGTGCATGCTGTGGTGGCGATGTTAGCGGATAAAGATATAGATGGGACCTTGGCCTGTCTTGACGGGATTGTGGATTATTGGTACCCCGCTTCTTTAGCTGTGCCCCGTGGTGCATCAGCTGATACGCTGCCTGTGGTGGCATCGGCGCAATTCGATTCGCCGAGTGATGCTTATCAATGTGCGTTGAGTCAGGCTGAACCTGAGCGTGACTGTGTGGTCGTATTTGGGTCATTCCATACCGTTGGGCAGGTCATGGAAACGCTTAATTAAAACGGAGTCATTGTGGCCAGTAAGTTACAAAAGAGAGTGGTCGGCACCCTGGTATTGGTCTCTATCGGTGTGATAGTGCTACCCGATGTGCTCGATGGCAAAAAAGAGCATTACCAAGAGAATTATGAAAGCATTCCCCTGCGGGATAACTTTGATAGTACGGTGAGCCAAATGCCGGTTGAAGATCCCGAGGTAGTTGAGGTGAGCGCGCCCAATACCCGCGTAAAAGATAGTCGTCCGGTGGATACAACGACTGAAGCTGCGACTGACGAAAGCAAAACAGCATCCACTTCATCAGAGACGCCATCAGTGGGTGAGGGAGACAGCGCGTGGATGATCCGTTTAGGCACGTTCCGTAATCAAGATAACGCCCGTCGATTGGTAAAGCAGTTACGTGACAAAGGGTATCAAGCACATATCTTACCTAGAAACATTCAACCCGATGACTTAGCGAAAGTCGTGGTTGGGCCGAATGTTTCTAAAACCGCACTCGAATCGCAACTGACGGATCTGCAATCGCTAACAGGATTAAAGGGACAGTTGCGCAAATTTGACCCACTTACCCAATAAGAAAACGTTTGCGTGAGTATTTTTTCTGTTAGAATGCGCATGTCTCGAGCAAGTGAATACGATGAATTGGATTGATTACCTTATTATTGGCGTCATTGGTTTTTCCGCGTTAGTGAGTGTGATTCGAGGCTTTGTTAAAGAAGCATTGTCATTAGTTATTTGGTTTGGGGCGTTTTTTATTGCCAGCCAATTCTACACGCAACTCGCGGTATATCTGACCAATATTCAAGATGCGGTTATCCGCAATGGCAGTGCCATCGCCTTATTGTTTATCGCCACCTTATTGGTTGGCGCAGTGGTCAATTATGTGATTGCCCAGCTGGTAGAAAAAACCGGACTATCGGGGACGGACCGGGTGCTAGGGATGGTGTTTGGTAGTGTGCGCGGGGTGTTAATTATCGCAGCGGTACTTTTTTTCCTCGATGCTTTTACGTCGGTAGCCAACCACCAAGATTGGGGACAATCGCAACTCATTCCTAACTTTGCGGTAGTGATAGAATGGTTCTTCCACTACCTTGAGAACAGTTCCAGTTTCTTACCTGAGATCGCAGGATCTTAGGCTGATATTCGCGTAACAAGGAATCGCTGACATGTGTGGTATTGTTGGAATCGTTGGTAACACTCCGGTCAATCAGTCCATCTACGATGCACTGACTGTGCTTCAACATCGAGGGCAAGATGCAGCCGGCATTGTCACTATCGATGACAATCGTTTCCGGCTTCGAAAAGCTAATGGGTTAGTCCAGGATGTGTTTCAACTCAAACATATGCAGCGCTTGCAAGGTCAGGTTGGGATTGGACATGTAAGATATCCAACGGCCGGTAGCTCTAGCGCATCAGAAGCGCAGCCTTTCTATGTCAACTCGCCGTATGGTATAACCTTAGCCCACAATGGTAACTTGACGAACGCTGAGGCGTTGCGCCAGTCTTTATTTGAAAAAGACCGCCGCCACCTCAACACAACGTCTGACTCTGAAATTCTCCTCAATGTTCTTGCCCATCAACTCTCGGCGGCGACCTCTCACCCTCTGACGGTTGATGATATGTTTACCGCAGTGAAGTCGGTCCATCGGCAAGTCTCGGGTGCTTACGCCGTTGTGGCCATGGTAATAGGACATGGTGTTATTGCCTTCCGCGATCCTAAAGGTATCCGTCCGCTCTGTTTAGGTAAGCGAGATACGCAAACAGGGACAGAGTATATGGTGGCGTCTGAAACCGTCGCATTGGATGCGGTAGCTTCGATTTCGTTCGTGATGTCTCGCCTGGTGAAGCGGTTTATATCACCTTGGAAGGACAACTTCATACTTGTCAGTGCGCGGAGTCACCGAGTCTCAACCCGTGTATCTTTGAGTTCGTTTACTTTTCTCGTCCCGATTCATTTATCGATAAAGTGTCTGTCTATGGCGCCCGTATCCGCATGGGCCAAAAGCTGGGCGCCAAAATTCAGCGTGAATGGGAAGAGGTGGATATTGATGTGGTGATCCCCATCCCTGAGACCTCTTGTGATATCGCGTTGGAAATTGCACAGGTGTTGGATAAACCCTATCGCCAAGGCTTTGTGAAAAATCGTTATGTAGGCCGCACCTTTATTATGCCGGGGCAACAGATGCGCCGAAAATCGGTACGCCGCAAACTGAATGCGATCCGTTCTGAATTTAAAGACAAGCGCGTCCTTTTGGTGGATGATTCGATTGTAAGAGGCACAACCTCAGAGCAAATCATCGAAATGGCCCGTGAAGCGGGAGCCAAAGAAGTTTATATGGCATCAGCGGCCCCCGAGGTGCGTTTTCCAAATGTTTATGGCATTGATATGCCGAGCGCGAACGAGTTGATTGCGCATGGTCGCGAAGTGGATGAAATTGGACAGTTAATCGGTGCCGATGGATTAGTGTATCAAGACTTATCTGACTTAGTCGCTGCTGTGGGTGAAGCAAACCCAGCGATTGAACGCTTTGAAACATCGGTGTTTAGCGGTGAGTACGTCACGCAAGACGTGGATCACGCGTACCTAGAGTATGTACAAAGCTTACGTTGCGATGATGCTAAAACGGTTCGAGAACAGCAGCAAGAGCTTGCGAATTTAGAGATACATAACGAAGACTAAACCAAAACGCCGTGAATATATCGCGGCGTTTTGGTCATCGTTTATGTTTTCGCGTACTCATGTTAGGTGCTTGGATATACCTGCTAGGGCGTGTTGATCTTTGCTGTACACATTTTATTCAGCAATACATCGGCAGCCACATTATAGTAAACGCCAGTGATACCATACTGGCGTAATTTCTTGCTAACTTATCATATCTCGTTGATATTGCTCGGAAGTGCTTAATCCTCGCGAAAGCATTCTCAACTAAATGTCGATA
>NZ_AQOD01000096.1 GCF_000513715.1 Salinivibrio socompensis S35 | reverse complement strand
AAATTCAGTTCTAATTTTATCGTCTACTACACCGGAATTTCTCTGTATCAACTCAGAAGCTTTATCAATTATTTTTGAAGCGTTTTCTTTTGGCCTTTTAAATTCCACATTTTCCTTAAAATAGTCCCTATTCTTACAGTATATAGAAATCAACTCGTGTTGCTGAGCAACACCTGTTGCATCACCTTTAGGGTTTCTTTTGTCCCAAACAATTGTGCCTAAATTATTTTCTTCACCAAAAATTTCAGAAAGAATCTTTTCCAAGTTTGGGTATTCATTCTCATCAATATGAACAACGACAACTCCGTCCTCTGTTAGAAAGTTTCTTGATAACTTCAAACGTGGGTACATCATGCTCAACCAATCAGAATGGAATCGTCCGTTAGTTTCTGTATTCGATACCATTTTGTTCTCGAATTCGTCGACCTGCATAGATTCTCTGAAATATTCTTCTGAACTTTTATTAAACTTGTCGGAGTAAATAAAGTCTTTACCTGTGTTATAAGGCGGGTCAATGAAAATCATTTTTACCTTACCAAGATAGCTATCTTGTAGTAATTTAATAGCCTCAAGGTTATCACCTTCAATGAAAATATTGCTTGTACTATCAAAGTCGACACTTTTTGATAGATCAGGCCTTAGGGTTTTAGTTATTGGTGAATTCGCCAATACAATTGATTGTCTTTTCCCCGGCCAATTGAGGTGGTATCGTTCCCTATCTCCTTCAAGCAAGGAATCAGAGAGTTCTTGTTTAAGCTGGTCAAAGTCAATGGCTAGCTTTAGCTCTCCGTCAACCCCTATTGACTCCGTCACGCAGTTCGGAAACAACGCCTGAATTTTTGCTATGTTTTTCTGCGTCATATCGGGGCTATGCATCTTTAATTTATCCATGTCTTTTACCTTTTGCGTGATGCCTTATATTAAAAGCATGTGGCACTATTTATCTGATTAAAATTCTCTATTTGTGTATTCTTTATGCGAGCAGTTTTTCAATCTCACATTTTAAATTCTTTAGCTGCTTATTGAGCTCAACCTTTCGGTTAAACTGTTTCTCAGCATGAACCTTTTTTCTATACTGCGCGATTTGCTTTTCCAATGCCTGAATTGCCTCCAGGCGTTGAATAGCCTCTTCTATACTCTCAGCGGTTCGTTTGGGTATGGGTAACAAGCGAGCAAGAAGCTTTTGATACAGCTCCTCCATATCGATTGCTGTAGGCAAACCCAAAACTTCTGAATTCACTGTTAATGCTTCACCGGAATTGAATATTTCTGAGTGTAGATAGTGGCTACAAACCCATTGGGACTGATCATTTTCTGCCTTACGCTTATAGCAAGCGGCATAGTGGCCTTGTTCACCACTAGCCCCCCATACCTCAAACAAAATGGGAAAAGGTATGGCCAAATCAATCGCTTTTAGTACGCTATTGTCTACTTCGTCGCCTTTAAGCTTCACACTGATAACCTGTATTTCACTGATCTCACTAGTGTGAGGAATATTCAGTGTGTTAGGTGATAGCTTGTAAGCCCAAAGGATTTGATCAACTTGCTGTACAAAAAGTGACTTCAACCCAGCGCTTGCCGCACTGTGTTCGTATATTTTGTTCTTCGGTACGACTCGACCGAACTTTGCTTTATCAGGAAATATCCAAGGTGAGTTCATAGACTAGCTAACCTCATCCTGAGCACTGTTATCAATGAACTGCTTTTGCTGAATCACAATAAAAGCTAGCAATTCAAAGTCATCCAGCTCGGCAAATGTATTCACTAAAGCTGAGGTAGCGCCACCGCTAAACAAACTATCAATATCTTTTTCTTCCTTAACTTCAACCATGCTTTTTATGGCATCTGTCAGAAGGTGAGAGTAACGCTGCATATCTCGACCGTCTTGTGTTAGGCGATTAAATAACGCACAAATCTCACTGAGCGGCGCTGTTTGCCCTTTACAGCTACTTCGGATTAAATCTAATAGTCTCTTTACCTCAAAATGATTAGCGACGATGTGCCCTCATTCGATACATAGACAAGATAATAAGGGTGGAGCCTGTTTTGCAGATCTCTATCGATACTGTTATTAACGTTTTTCAGCGCAAACACCACGCCAGGCAATAACCCTAATTCTGGCTTAGCCTCAACCACCGCATGCATGCCACTTGGTGCGTTTCTTGGTTCGCCGTAGAGTTTCATTAGATTTAGCAGGTCCATTCGAAATTCGTTTAGACCTAGATCGGTGATAGAAACCCCCGTTTTTAAATCTTCAAGCTCGATGACTTCTTCTTGCAGCTTCTTTAACTGCTCTTTACGGTACGACACATCATTCGCTTGACTACTTAGAACGTTATCATCACCAGTCGCTGTCACGTCAACAATCGTCATTCGACTTTCAACACGTTCTTTTAAGTTGATGTACTCATCAAGCGATATATCAGGCCAGTAGTTAACTAACTGAATGCATTTATTCGGTGAGCCAATACGGTCAACACGCCCAAAGCGCTGAACAATCCGAACTGGATTCCAATGAATATCAAAGTTAATTAAGTAATCGCAGTCCTGTAAGTTCTGCCCTTCAGAGATACAGTCTGTAGCAATCAACAAATCGATTTCAGCGGGTTCGTCAGGTAATACACTGGCTTTCGATTTGGAAACTGGAGAAAACAAGGTGAGCACTTCTTGTGTGTCGTAACCTTTTCGTCCGGTTTTTAAGGTGGTCTTAGGTAAACTGGCACCACCAGTGATCATCGCAGTATGGATTCTATGCTCGCTTAACATCACAGGTGACAACTGCTCGTACAGATATTGAGCGGTGTCAGCAAACGCCGTGAACACGATGATTTTCCTGTTTCCAGGATTTATCGGATTATTTATTTTTGCAGCAATATGTGATTTTAGATGCTGCAACTTAGCATCTTCTTCTGGCTTAATTTTGCGAACAGAATCTAGTAACCCTTTGATCAGCTCCAAATCACCATCTAAATCCTGCTGCCAGGATGGAAGATCCATATCCATCAGCTTGATTTTGATCTTGTTGCCGATTTCCATATCGTGATAAGAAGGCATATCGTCTTCATCTGCTTCAATAGACTCAAGCGCTTCAACGAGACTGCTAACTTCGGTTTGCCCGTCTCGCTTATAGAATTCGTCGATAATACCTAGAACACGAACATGGTTATCATGGAGAGATTGCAAGGTGCTTCTGAACGAGTATACGGAGCTCTCAAGACGCTTTAGAAGGTTCGTTGTCATCAATGCAACCAAACTTTTTTCACGGTCGCTTTGCTTTAACTTACCTTTTCCGCCTTCAACTTGCGTGTCATACATCTCCTCGTATTTCTTCAATCTACTCGGGAGGATATAACTCACTGGCGCATAAACAGATAGTTTGAGTAGCTTAAGCTGTTCAAAGATCTCATTCAGACTAACTACATCCGAACGAGTTGTAAGCGGACAGTGAAACGAGATTGGCTTGTTACGTTCAGGGAAATGGCCAATATCTGTTGTGTCGTAGAATGTTGTGATGTGCTTTCGTGAGCGAGCGATAGTGACGCTATCAAGCAGTTCAAAAAAGTCAAAATCTAAGGCATCGAGTATGGCTTTAGCTGTTCGCGTCTCTGGGTCGAGTTTGGACCAAGCGTTAAATGCGGCTTGTGCTTGGTTAAAGATCTGTTCTACGCTTTTTGTGGTTTTAAGATGCTTTGTGAGATTGCTCGACTCGCCTTCATAAGCTAACGCGAGCTGGTTTCTAAGGTCAGTAAATCTATTATTCACTGGTGTCGCTGATAGCATTAGGACTTTGGTTTTCACGCCAGCTCGAATAACTTTATTCATCAGTTTCTGATATCGGGTTTCTCGATCTTTCACTGCATCGTTATTTCTAAAGTTATGCGACTCATCAATGACGACCAGGTCATAGTTACCCCAGTTGATTCTATTCAATGGAGTACCGAAGGATTCGCCTGAGGTTCGGCTCAAATCTGTGTGACACAAAACATCGTAACTAAAACGGTCTTTAGCAAAGATATTTGTCTTTAAGTTTCGATTAAAGTTGAGCCAGTTATCCGCTAACTTTTTCGGACATAGAAGCAGCACAGATTTGTTTCTGAGCTCGTAATACTTGATGACGGCTAACGCTGTAAATGTTTTACCAAGACCAACACTATCAGCCAGAATGCAGCCGTTATAGGTCTCTAACTTATTGATAATCCCAGTCGCGGCATCTTTTTGGTAGTTAAATAACTTGTTCCAAATCAAGGTGTCCTGATAGCCGGTTCGATCATTTGGTAATACATCCTCTGTAATATCATCAAGAAATTCATTAAAAATATTATACAAAATAATGAAATAGACTTTTTCGGGCGAGTTTTCTTGGTAGACAGATTCTATATGCTCGCAAATGGTTTTAGTAACATCTTGAAGCTTCGCAGGATCTTTCCAAATTTGGTCGAATAACTGTAAGTACTGCGCTGTGAAATTTGGCTCATCGATTTTTTGCACAAAATTCGAAATAGCATTGCCTCGCTGATACCCTAGATCAACCGCCGTAAAACCGCTAATCGGAGCAAAAACTGCACTTATTGCATCTGCTTGCTGTCTAGATGCTTCCGTCACAACAAACGACTGCATTGGAGAATCAGTTTTGTTTGATTTGAATGTCGCTTTCTTTCTGATCCAGTTTGCACACTCTTTGGCGATCGCCTTTTGAGTGAGCTTGTTCTTTAACTGTATTTCAAAGTCAGTTCCGTAAAGGCTGCGTTCACGCCCTGCTTTGGGAATAAAGAACTCTCGTTTTTCTTTTTTGAATTTATCGGTAACTTCATCTGCGACAAAAGTAGGTGATGTGAAGATGAACTCAAGTGAGTCTATCTTCACTAACTCCTTTTTGAGAGCCTCATACGCATAAATAGAAAAGCAAGACGCAGCAATCTTTAACTTTGTATTCGGTGTCAGCGTCTGTTGAAGCTCGTCACCTAATAGGTTGTTAAGGTTATCGATTATTTTCATCAAAATTTATTCCCTGCGCCAAAGTTCGTTTTTGTGCATTAGTTACCAAGTTCTTTTTCAATCCCTGGAGCTAGCATGATGTTTTTAACTCCATAAAGTGTTGCTCTGTTCTTTAAATGCAATTGAGCTCCACCATCTTTTAGTGTGGCGTTGGAAGAACAATCCACATTCCATTGTCTGAGTAAATAGCCTGCCGTTGCCGCTCTAATCTCAATCTTTAAAACGCCACCTTTCATGCCATAGTCCAACTCTATCGCTTCGCTGTACTCAATACGAGGATGCGGCACTAACTCTAGCTCTACAAAGCGATTCCATTGCCGGTCTTGGGTTTCGAGCTCCGTTTCAGACAAAGTCGAATCCTCAATCACAACCGCTGCTTTAATGCGGGTCAGCACAAAGTCACGGAATTCACCATGCTTGCGGTCAAAACCACGAACATGCCAACGCAGGCCATTGTCCACCAGCGTATGCGGTACAATTTCACGCGTTGTTTCACCGCTCGATAACGACACATAAGTGATGCTCAAAGCTTTGCCTTTGTGGATGGCCTCGGTGACCTTTGCCACTATCGATAGACTCGGCTTGTTAAGGTGATAAGGAGCTTCACACGCAAGAGGAGGTTTTACCTTTCCAGTGAAGCCATCTCCATAACCTTGACTGATGGTTGCCAGTGTTCTCACAACGTCATAGTCGAACAAGGGTTCAAATGCTTCACCGCGCTTATGCAACTTGAGTTTTTGGTCATACTCAATGTTGCCTGGTGCAAGCTCTCGGTACATTGTGAAGTCTTTCGTTGCTTGTGCAGCGGCTATGCTGAAGCGATCAACTAAATCCGCCCGTACCGCTTCTCCCTTAAACAATAAGGTGAAATCGATGTGGGCAATGCGATCCCTGGTTGCTTGTGGCAACTGCGCTATCTGCGAAAGCCTATCTGGCTTTCCTTTCGCGCCTTCTTTAGCGAGTGAACTCGCTGCTACCGTTTGTTTCAGACCATCATTTGTCATGCGTCTTGTTTATCCAATTCAACCAGTTTCTTAAAACTCTGTTTATAAAGTAAGGACCGACATCGCGAAATCACATTGAAAAGCATCACTCAATGCTGCTCTTCATCCGCAGTGACTTAGCAATCTCTACCGGTTGAAGCTGGACAGATGGCCATAAAACACTGAATAGGCCTCAACCTAATTAATTTTATTAGGTATCATCCTATCACAAATTATTTTGTAGGGAAGACTAAGCGGCAACTTTTTGATCTTGATTGCAATTGCCGCTCAGTTATGGGCGTGAAGGCCTTGTTTTGTGTCATTGCTGATAGCCGCTATCAATGCGCTACCCGAACCAGTGGCACCACGATGTTACTGCTTTGAGACTTCCCTTTTTCCGAGTCTGTGGACATCAGGGCTCGGTGCTCACTTTCCCGAATGCGCCTGGCAACTTCTGCCTGGGCTGGCAGCAATGGCCGCATCCCTTCAGCAATCGCGTCTGGGGCAGACTCTTGGCCACAGGACATCAAGTGCTTCCATGGATCTTTAAGAAAGCGCTCGAACGTGATGCCAAATTCAATGATGCGGGCAGAGACGAAGATTTCGCCCCAGTATTCAATGTAGGTGTCTTGGTACATGGAAAGATTCCTCTTGTTGGTTAAACCATGAGTTCACTTTCCATTTTCCAGAGGTTTTCAAATATGCAAGGCTTACCTTGTAGAGAGCTACAAAGCTTTAAATCGATTGCGGGCATCTTTGTAGTCATAGTGGGCATGTTCTGAGCCACGATGGTACAAATCATCCAGGTAAGTTTGTTCCTGCGGCAACTCGTCTTCGCTGATTTCGCGCCACCAATGTTTGTTGGCACCTTTAACACCGTCATGCCAGCGGTAACCGCGCTCTTTTAAATAGTCCTTTACGTCAAACGGCGCACCAAACGCACGAACTAACACAGTTCGCCTGTCTGCTTCAGACAACAAGTTTGCAACGGACTCGGGCAACAAATGAAACAACCAGGCCATCGCCAAACAATCGGTTGCAGCTCGGTGTCCTTCATAGAACCAACCTAAGCGAAGTAGCAGGTACTCAAGCTTTCGACTTTCAAAACCCAGCGCCTTCCAATCTATGCCACTGGCTGAACAGGCCCAAGATAGATGTCCTAATGCCGCAAACCGCTTTTCAAAGAAAGGACGATCAAACTGTGCATTGTGCGCAACTACCAGCGGATCATCGGATAACCAACTCGCAACCCAGTGCATCATCAATGCGCTGGCCTTGCACCATATCATCGGTGATACCGGTTAACTCGGTGATCAGCTCGGGGATTGGCTTACCGGGATCTTCATACAGGCTGATCACATCAACAATCGACACAATCCGCTTTGCCGAGGGGCTGTAAAGCACCTTAACCATACCAAGCTCAATAATGGACTCATCATCGGCAGACAGTCCGGTTGTCTCTGTATCGAGCAGCACCATTGGCTGTTCATCACCGACCATAGGAGAAAGTTCAAGTGGCCAAGACTGCGGCTCACGCGTTAATGGAATACGCTCCAGCAATCTAAAATCTTCTGGTCTTTCTGGGATATCCGCGAGGCGCTCTAGCGGAAATGGCGCTGGGGCTCTTGTCATTGATGGTTCCTCTTCAATTCTATTGTTCGCTTTGGGTTATTTCACTGTGCCTGTTCGTTTATAAACGCATTTGTACAAAATGCACCTTGGATACCTCAGCGTTTTTTTAATCTTTCTACTGGGTGAACCCATGTATGAAGGCTTTGGCTAAGCCTTTCAGAAAGCCTTAGCTAAACCGTTTAGGTAACCCTTACCGATACCCTTTACGTATGGCTTAACCAACCCCTTTTCAAACGGTTGCAAAAGGCTTGAACTAAGTTCGACTGAGCATTTTAATGATGCTCCTGGCTTCGCTTTAAGCCAGTAAATTCAATACGAAGCAGAATTTTACTAACTGTTTTTAAACCCTTTGCGAAGGGTTCAACAAGCCTTGTCTGACAGTTACCAAACCCATGCGTCAACCAGTAGCAGTAACAGGATCAGTAACAGAAACAAGAGCAGTAGGCAGAAGCAGTATTGTCCAAGCCTTGCAGGCTTTGACGAGGGCGAGCGATCCCCCACATCAAGCTTTTCAACACAAAAAAGAAATCACCCACAACACAACGTCTTACTCGAACAACTACAGTTTTACCTACAATTTTACTTGTAGAAATCAGCATAGCATTTATACTGTGCAAATAAACAGTAATAATTGTCATTTTTCGAGGTTCGTCATGAGTGTCTCGCTGATAGGCCGTAGCGGCGCACTTGCCTTCATCAAAACCAAGCGCCTTCGTATCCCATTGTTCATGGAACGTGTTTCTGCTGGTTTTCCCTCACCCGCGCAGGATTATGTTGAGCAAACCCTCGACCTTAACGATCTATGCATCAAGCGACCCGCGGCCACGTATTTTGTTCGCGTTGAAGGCGATTCAATGATTGATGCTGGAATTCACGCTGATGACATTCTGGTGGTTGATCGCTCTGTCCAAGCCGAACACGGTGACATTGTCATCGCGGGTATCCATGGTGAACTCACGGTAAAGGAGCTGCAACTGAGGCCGTGCGTAAAGTTGCTGCCAAAAAACCAGGCGTATGAGCTATCCCAATTCCTGAAGGGACAGAGTTAGAGATTTTTGGTGTGGTCACTAGTGTGGTGCGAAATATGCGCCGCAAGTCGTGACGAGCCCATGCCTGTATTTGCCTTGGTGGACTGCAACAACTTTTACGCCAGTTGTGAGAAGCTGTTTCGTCCTGATTTAAAAGATACGCCGGTTGTGGTGCTGTCCAACAATGACGGCTGCGTGGTTGCACGCTCGCGTGAAGCCAAGTTACTCGGTATTAAAATGGGCGTACCCGTTTTTCAGATCAAAGCTGACATGCAGCGTCATGGTATTTTGGCATTCTCGTCCAACTATGCGCTGTATGCAGATTTAAGCAGTCGAGTGATGCGCACTTTGGAAGAGATGGCACCACGAGTAGAGGTTTACTCCATTGACGAAGCGTTTTTGGACTTAACCGGTATTGAGTCTGCCATATCTCTTGTCGAGTTCGGACAACAATTGCGAGAGCGCATTGACCACTGGATTGGGATCACCGTCTGTGTAGGCATTGCACCGACTAAAACACTCGCCAAGCTGGCTAACCATGCCGCCAAGAAATATCCCGCCACTCAAGGGGTTGTAGATCTGACCAATCCAGATCGGCAACGTCGATTGCTCGCATTAGTCCCAGTTGATGATGTTTGGGGCGTTGGTAGACGGCTTTCAAAGCGATTAAATGCTTTGGGTATCACCACAGCCCTAGACCTAGCCAATGCCTCTCCTAGAGCCATCAGAGACCAGTTTTCAGTGGTTTTAGAGAGAACTGTCAGAGAGCTCAATGGCGAGTCGTGCATTGAACTTGAAGAGATACCACCAACTAAGAAACAAATTGTCTGTAGCCGTTCATTTGGCGTAAAAGTAACGCAATTTGAATTGTTACATGAGGCTGTATGTGAATACGCAACCCGCGCCACTGAAAAGCTACGCAAAGAACAGCAGCAAGCCAAAGTGATGACCGTGTTCATACGAACCAGCCCCTTTAAGGACAACGAGCCGCAATATAGCAACTCTGCATCGGGTGAATTGCTAATCCCCAGTTGCGACACGCGGGATTTTATCGAGCTGGCCAATCACTTACTCAAGCGGATTTGGAAAGATGGATTTCGCTATGCCAAAGCGGGCGTCATGCTGTCTGACTTTTACGATCCCGGCATGTTTCAACCAGGACTATTCGATGAAGTATCGACCCGCTCTAATAGCCAGCAGTTAATGTCTGTATTGGACACCATTAACCAAAGCGGTGCCGGAAAGGTTTTCTTTGCTGGACAAGGACTCAAGAAAGATTGGTCGATGAAGCGAGAGCATTTGTCTCCCGCCTATACAACACGCTGGGACCAATTACCGCGAGTGAAGTAGACCCGGTGATTCAATAGGCATTCACTCTGCGACGCAGCATGTTGAGCTTATCAACTTGGCGTCGAACATCACTGAAGAATTCCTCTTTCTCCATGGCCAGCGCTAGCTCCCATTCTTTGGCCAAACCTTGGCAGTCCAAAAATGCGTATCTCAGCTTCGTCTTTGAGATACGCAGTCCTTTACTAAAGACTACACGCTTGCCTCGTTGACCGTGAAAACTGTTGATGTACACTCTATGCCAAAGCCATACTTAAAGTCTCTGATACCGGACACCAAGCAGCCCCAAGTCCTTAAAGCTCATTCTCACGAACCTTGTAATGGGTAACCCAAAAGTCATCAACTTCAGCTCGTGCCAGCGCTTTTAGCCTGTCCGTTTCTTTCTGCAATAAATTTGATACTTCTGATTTCCATTGTTCATTGACGATTTCTACCAAACCAATTTCCCCATCCAATTAACCCCAAAAGCCAAAACCACTATCCGTTTGGCTTTTGGATCGAAACGCCAAACGTAAAACTGCCGTAACAATCACTATTTGGCGTCTCGATATAAATCAACTCGCGCAATCCCATACCTGACAAGGGATACAGGCCGATTTCACTTAAAAACGCCTAAAAAGACGTATCGCCATGAAGATACAAACCGTTTGGCGAGTTCAGGCCAGCGGTAGATTTCAAGGTAGTTGACCAGATTTCCTAATTAAGCGGCTCTTTTTTGACCGCCTTGTTGATTATCTTCTGGGTTTCCTGGATTTAGCGTGACTGTACTAACAGGCGTCCAGTCACGTGTTTCTCTAGCCCAGCGCTCAGGATGCTTGGCTTTTGCCTGCTCATAGATTG
>NZ_AQOD01000095.1 GCF_000513715.1 Salinivibrio socompensis S35 | reverse complement strand
TTACGGTTACGCTGGCTGGTTTGCGATGCTGTTTGCCGCCGGGATGGGCATTGGCTTGATGTTCTATGGTGTGTCTGAGCCGTTAACCCATTTCCAAACCGCGTTACAAGGGACCGCAACGGGTGCGGATGGTATTCGTACCGATTGGGCACCTTTGGGAGCCGCCACTGGTGATACGGAAGCTGCGCGTCGCCTGGGGATGTCGGCGACCATTTTCCATTGGGGCTTACACCCATGGGCGATTTATGCGGTATTAGCACTTGGCTTGGCGCTGTTTGCTTATAACAAAGGGCTTCCTTTGACCATTCGGTCGGTATTTTACCCGTTGTTTGGTGAGCGTATTTGGGGCTGGACCGGTCACATGATTGATATCTTAGCGATCGTGGCGACGCTCTTTGGTCTTGCCACCTCGCTCGGTATCGGTGCATCTCAGGCGTCTGGTGGCCTGCATTATTTGTTCGATACGCCATTGGGAGCTACCACCGAAATTCTGCTGGTGATTGGCATTACTGCGCTAGCGATCTTTTCGGTGGTAGCCGGTGTCGATAAAGGGGTTAAGCGCTTGTCTGAGCTGAACTTGGTCTTAGCTTTCTTACTTCTCATCTTCGTGATTGTCGTCGGTCCAACGTTGGCTATTCTGACAGGCTTCTTTGGGAACTTGGGCGCGTATTTACAAAATTTACCAGCGCTGGCCATGCCCTTTGGCCGAGACGATGCCAACTTTACCCAAGGCTGGACAGCGTTCTACTGGGCGTGGTGGATCTCTTGGTCGCCATTCGTTGGGATGTTTATTGCTCGCGTTTCACGTGGCCGCACAGTGCGTGAGTTTATTACGTGTGTGTTGCTGATCCCATCCGCTGCGAGCGTACTGTGGATGACATCATTTGGTGGCACCGCGATTAATCAATTCGTCAACGAAGGCTATACCGCGGTGGTCGATGCTGAGCTATCGCTGACCTTGTTTGCGATGCTAGAAGGCTTGCCGTTGGCGGAGATTACTTCGTTTATCGGTATCATTTTGGTGATTGTCTTCTTTGTCACCTCATCAGACTCGGGCTCTTTGGTGCTAGATACCATTTCGGCAGGCGGTAAAATGGACGTGCCGGTATCGCAGCGCGTTTTCTGGGCAACGTTCGAAGGTTTAGTCGCCGTTGCACTGATCCTCGGAGGAGGACTCGTCGCGCTACAGGCGATGGCGGTCTCGACGGGCTTCCCGTTTGCCGTAGTGTTATTGGTGGCAACCGTCTCCTTATTTAAAGGACTTGCCTCTGAACCTCGTGCAAAATAAAGATGTGTGCTAACCGTTTGATAGTTAGCTAAGATAGAAAAGGCAGGCTTTCGAGGCTGCCTTTTTTATGGCAAGTCACACGGCACATTGTGTGACAGGCAATGGACATCTGGAGTCACCGTGTCCTACCAAGATATTATCGTACGTTTAGGTGAGCGCTATGGAAGCTGAACAAATCGAAATTGCAACATTTCTTGCCCAGCATGCCCCTTTTGATGCTATCCCCGAAGAGGTGGTGGCTGAGGTGGCAACCAGCATTGAAATCAGTTATTTCCGTGCAGGCACCGATATTTTTGCCTATGGGGATGAAATTCACGACTTGGCGATCATGCGCAGCGGGGCTGTCGAACTTTTTCGCCGAAATGGCACGCTGTATAACCGCATTTCTGAAGGGGACATTTTTGGCCAAATGGGCCTTTTAATGAATAACCGAGTGCGGATGCCAGCGAAAGCGATTGAAGACACCTTGATCTATTTCATTCCTGAAGCCACGTTCAATCGTTTATTTGATGATTTTGAGCATTTTGCCGATTTTGTCGAGGTTGAGGATAGAACACGCTTGCGCCAAGCGGTCTCAAGTCATAATGAAGCCAATGATCTCACCACCTCCAAAGTGAAGAAACTGATCATTCGCGATCCTGTGATGATTGCCAGTACTGACTCAGTGCAGTATGCCGCGCAAGTGATGTCGCAAGAAACTGTCTCATCGATTTGGTGATGGGAGATGAACCTAACCCGGAAACCGGGTTAAAGCCGGTACTAGGGATTATCACCGATCGCGACTTGCGTAATCGCGTGTTAGCGGAAGGTTTGCCTTATGAAACCCAAGTTCAGGCGATCATGTCGCCACAGCTGATCACCCTGGATCACAATGCGTATATTTTTGAGGCCATGCTAACCATATTGCGCTCGAACCTTCACCATGTGCCGGTGCTTCGACATGGCAAGCCTATTGGTGTGGTTGCCTTGTCTGATATTGCACGCTACGAGTCGCAAAACAGCTTGTTCTTGGTGGCGAGTATCTTCCGTCAGCAGTCGGTGGAGGATTTAGTGATCCTGTCTCAGCAGGTCAAAGATTGCTTTGTACGCATGGTCAATGAAGATGCCAACTCGCATATGATTGGCTCGGCACTGTCTGTCATTGGGCGCAGTTTTAAACAACGTTTATTGGAGCTTGCCGAGGAAGAGCTGGGCAAACCGCCTGTACCGTATTGCTTTTTGGCGATGGGCTCAATGGCACGCGATGAGCAGTTGATTGTTACCGACCAAGATAACGCGATTATTTTGGATGATAACTACGATCACCAACAACACAATGCGTACTTTGAAGCCCTTTCTAAGCGAGTATCCGACGGTTTAAACGCGTGTGGTTATACCTACTGTACGGGTAATATTATGGCAACCAATCCAGAGTGGCGTAAAACACTTAAAGAATGGGAACAATGTTTTGCCGATTGGATAGATAATCCTAGCCCGCGCTCATTACTCGACAGTAATATTTTCTTCGATTTAGATGGCGTCCATGGTCGGACGAACTGGGCAGAGCAACTCAAAGCTTTTGTCGGGCGTCGCGCGCGTCGCAATAATCGCTTTTTAGCCTCCATGGCACGTAACGCCTTGAATCGCACACCACCTTTAGGCTTTTTTAAAGATTTTGTGATGGAGCAAGATGGTCGCCATAATAACTCGATTAACTTAAAACGTCGTGGCACCGCGCCCTTGGCCGATTTGATCCGCGTCCACGCCTTGGCGACCGATTCACGTTCACAAAACTCTTTTGAGCGTTTAGACGATATTATCGAGGCAGGGATCTTACCCAAAGGCCGTGGTCCCGATCTGCGTGATGCGATGGAGTTTATTTCAATGGTCAGGATCCGTCACCAAGCATTGGATATTGAAGCGGGCCGTGAGCCTGACAACAATATTGAGCCTGAGAACTTATCTGACTTTGAGCGTCGCAATCTAAAAGACGCGTTTCAGATTTTGAGCAATGCGCAGAAATTCTTGAAATTCCGCTATCAGCCAATCGGTCTTAAAGGAAGGGTATGTTCCATTTTAATCTTAGGAAAAAAGAGGATGCAGACCAGGTAGACTGGCGTGCGATGCTAGAGACTAAACGCGAGACGGTGCAGCATGAAACGTTGCAAGCGTTTTATCAGCAAGGATGGGTGTCACCGGAAACACCTGTCTCACAAGTGCCGTTTGTCGCGCTCGATTTTGAAACGACGGGGTTGGATAGCCAGCAAGATGCGATTGTCAGTATTGGTTTGGTGCCCTTTACCCTCAACCGTATTCGCTGCCAACAGGCCCAACACTGGATTGTGAACCCCAACCGGCCACTCGCCGAGTCGTCGATTGTGATTCACGGGATCACCCATTCTGATATTGTCAATGCGCCTGACTTTGCGCACGTGATTGAGCCTTTACTCAGTGCATTAGCCGGATCTGTGGTGGTGGTGCATTATCGTCGGATTGAGCGAGAGTTTTTAGATCGAGCGATTAAGCAGCGGTTGGGCGAGGGCATTATTTTTCCCATGGTCGATACCATGGAATTAGAAGCTTGGAAGCATCGTACGGGTAAGCGTAGCTTCGCTGAATGGATAGCACGTCGGCCGCCTGAATCAATTCGCTTAGCGGACAGTCGGCACCGCTATCAGTTGCCGTTTTATCAAAGCCACCATGCGCTCACCGATGCGATAGCGACTGCCGAGCTACTGCAGGCACAAATTGCGCACGATTTCTCGCCTGATACGCTGGTTAGTACGTTATGGCGTTAACCCTAGGCAAATGCACCAAGGCGCTATGTGAATCCGCTAAAGCGCTATGTAAATCTGCTAAAGCGCTATATGAATGCGCTAAGGCTTTATGTGGATGCGCTAAGGCACGATGAACGTTTCTCGTATGGTTTCCGTATTGGCTGGCAAGGCGTATAATTTGGCGTGCTACAAGCCAGTGACGGAAAGATAAGAGGAACAAAAATGACATTGATCCATGTGGTAGAGGGGCTGGTGTTTGGTCTCGGGGTGCTGTTGTTGTCATCGTCGGTTGGCTTTGCCTATTGGGGATTGACGCTTAAACCGGAAGAAGCAGAAGACATGACGGCGCGTAAAATTGAGTTGGGTTTTTACGCCGGCGCATGTTTGGTTTTTACCCTGCTCATCGGGTATTGGTTGAGCGTATAAATTCTTCGCCTTAAAAATAGAGCTCAATTAAAAAACCACCGAATCATCGGTGGTTTTTTGTATTATTGGCTTGGCATTACCAAACGTCTTTATCGATCTGTTTGTCCAGTTTAGGGAACTTGGTGCGATCAAAAGTCGGGTTTTTACCCGCACGACGCTGGTCTTCGTAGTCTTTCATCAAGGCGAACGCAACGCCAGACAATAGCGCAATGGCGACCAAGTTGATCACGGCCATCATGCCCATTGATAGGTCAGCAAAGCTCCAAATCAGTGGCAGATCCATCACTGCGCCCATCAGCACCATCGCGAGCACCGCAATACGATATAACAAGATGGCTTTACGGCACTTAAAGATATACTCGATGTTAGACTCGCCATACGAATAGTTGGCGATGATCGAGGTGAAGGCAAACAGCAGAATCGCAATGGCGATAAAGGCTGCACCCCAATCACCCACTTGGCTAACCAAGGCTTCTTGCGTGAGTGCAATACCCGTTAGGCCGCTCTCTGGCTCAAGCATGCCAGAGATCAAGATAATCGATGCAGTGGCGGTACAAATGACAATGGTATCGATGAAGACCCCTAGCATCTGAACATAGCCTTGTGCGGCAGGGTGATTAGGTTTAGTGGTCGCAGTTGCCGCCGCATTGGGCGCGGAACCATACCGGCTTCGTTCGAGAACAAACCACGTTTAATGCCTTGCATCATCGCTTGCGCGATCGCATAGCCCATGGCGCCACCTGCCGCCTGCTCTAAACCTAAGGCACTCTTGACAATGGTTGAAATCACCGCAGGAAGCTGTTCGATGTTCATGGCGACCACAACCAAGGCAACCAACAAATAAGCCAGTGCCATAAAGGGCACAATCAGCTCTGCTACACGTGCGACCGAGCGCATTCCACCAAAAATCACCGGGGCGGTGAATAACGCTAGGCCGATACCCACGGCGAGATCATTAAACCCAAATGCCGTGTCCATTGCCGCCGCGATCGAATTAGATTGCACCCCGTTAAAGGCTAAACCAAACGCGATAATTAGACAGATGGCAAAGGCAATCCCGAGCCAGCGTTGACCCAACCCCTTTTCGATGTAGTAGCCGGTCCGCCGCGATAGGTCTTGTCGTTATGGTTCACTTTGTAGGCTTGCGCGAGGGTGGATTCGACAAAGCTGGTGGCCATGCCGACGAGGGCGGTTAACCACATCCAGAAAATGGCCCCTGGACCGCCAAGGTACAGTGCTACCGCGACACCCGCCATGTTACCGGTGCCGACACGCGCCGCCAGGCTGGTGCTAAATGCTTGAAAGGAAGAGATCCCGCCTGATGCGCCATTACGGCTATCTGCCATCAGTTTGAACATGTGGCCAAAGTTACGGAATTGAATAAAGCCCGACCGCACGGTGAAGTACAAGCCTAAGCCAATCAAAAGATAAATCAGTACGCTGCCCCAAAGGAGGCCGTTACCTGTATCGACTACGGACACAAATAGATTTTTAAGTAGTTCCATCATTAAACTCTGTTTTGTCTGTTGGGAGACGCCTTACATGGTGCCTGTTCGAGCGATAGCCCGTTTGTCACCGAATGCGAGGGTCGACAACCACTGTCCCTGTGAGATCGCTGCTATCCATGCAGGTGAGCAACTATTCACTCGACATCATCATGTCTGAGAACCTGATATGACGAGTGGACGTTGAGTCTGCAACAGCATTTTGAATCCATGCTCGGCTGTTGCCAGAGTGCGCTTTTATGAGTCATATCGATGTGTTAACACACGGATACACTAGCAGGAGCACGCCGGATAATACCGATATTTGTGAGACAAAACACTATGTGATTGGCGAGGTGTTGGTTTTTTAAGCGGCTATAAATGTTAATAACAGCACTAAAATCTGTAACTTAAATGTAATGCTTTGCAGGCTAATTACTTGATGTTAAAGCA
This sequence comes from Salinivibrio socompensis S35, assembly GCF_000513715.1. GTDB lineage: Bacteria > Pseudomonadota > Gammaproteobacteria > Enterobacterales > Vibrionaceae > Salinivibrio > Salinivibrio socompensis. The sequence goes on along the minus strand of NZ_AQOD01000095.1, from coordinate 22,081 downwards.
GTCCAGCTTCAAGTGGACAAATAATATAGCGTGATTAATGACTAATTATTCATTTTGTTAAGACTGAATAAAATGTGATCGAAAGCACGTAATATCAGCAAAAACGAGTTATAAACATACAAGCCATTCGGCAATGTCAACCGTATTTGTCAGGAAAAGTAGCAGCCGTATGCCTAACTTGTCAGGACGATGCGTTTTGTTTCGCCAGTAAGTCTCGCTTCACCATCTCAATCGCAGACAACGCGGTGTCGGGATCAATCTCATGGTTCTCGAGTAAGTAGATGAGGTCTACCGCGAGTTTGACGTCATCTGGCGCATTGTCTAAGCCTGTTGGGTGGCTGAATCTGATGGTGTCATAACACCTCCTGGGTGAAGTATGGAACATTGCGCACAACACACTATCGGGCGATGGCGGCCTGGATCAATTGCTCATGTAAAGGAATTAAATTCGCGTGCGAGTCATGATATCCGCCCCCAATCACCGCGGCGACCGGGATATCATGGTCAGCACAGCGTGAGAGCACGCCACTGTCTCGCTGATAGATGCCTTCAATTGATAATGCTAGATACCCGAGCGCATCGGCTTGATGGACATCGACACCGGCATCATAGATCACCATGTCGGGGCGATACTGCGCGAGAGCGAGATCTAACAAAGGTAAAAAAGCGCTGAGATAGTCCCGATCGGCGGTGCCTTTTGGCAGGGGCAAGTCTAAATCAGAGGGTGGCTTGCGTGAGGGAAAATTTTTCTCGCAATGGACGGAAAAAGTCACAATATCTGGGTGGTCGGCGGCCAGCGCGGCAGTGCCATCGCCATGATGCACATCACAATCGACGATCATCACCTTATCAATGCCTGGCTGGGTGAGCGCATGACGGGCGGCAATCATTAAATCGTTAAACAAACAAAAGCCACTGCCAAAGTCATAGTGCGCATGGTGATACCCGCCCGTAAGATGAATGGCAAGGCCTGAATCCAGGGCATGATCGACCGTTAATGTGGTGCCGCCTAGCGAGGTTAAACAACGGGTAATCAGTGCCTCGCTCCATGGAAAACCAATCCGGCGCATTTTAACTAAGGGTAAATCTCCTGCCAGTAACTGACTGACATAATCGGGATCATGAACGGCATCAATCACTTTCCGAGTGGTCGGGCTGGGTTGATGAAATTCAACTGGTAATCCTAGGCGTTGTAACCGCTCAAACAATAGCCGGTATTTTTGCAACGGGTAGCGGTGGCCGTCGGGAAGGGGAAAGTCCGAGTACACAGGATGGTAAATCAATGGCAGCACGTATTTCTCCTTGTTGATCTCTCGGGCGTCTTATCTCAGTATGGCCTAAGCCTATTTCACGACTTTTTTTCTCGGTAACTGATGGTGGTTTCGATACGCTCTCGCGCTTTGGTGCAGCGTGCTAGACGTTGTTCGAGGGCAAGCACTTGTTTTTGATACTGCTGTCGTACCGCCGGGGTCGACGCCATGTCTACGCTGGCATTGGCGTCTCGGAGTTTATCGGCTAATCGGCGCTCCCAGTCTTGGTGCTTGGCGAGATCTTGGTAAAGCTCACCAATCGCCTGACGTCGTGGCCCGCGTTTGGCCTGCTCTTGCTTGCGTAATGGTTGAGTGGCCAGTTCGCGTTGTAGCGCGGTAATTTGCGACAACAGGGTCTCACAAATATGGGTTGCGCGTGCATCGGTCAATGTACCTTGCTGCTGATCGCGCTGCATCACCGCCAGCAATCCTTGGGCTTCGTTTACACAGGGAGTGAGTAGTTTGCCCTTGCAGTGAAAGAGGGTGGTGGCAAATAAAGGCGCATTGCTTCGCCACGACGCCGATCGACGTCTGCGGCCTGAGTCGCCAGTTGCTCAAGGTGGTGGGACATGGCTTCAATTTGCGCTTTCATTGTTTGTCTCTCAATCACGCTAAATGGGGGACGTCCAGCATGTGATGCCCTAAGTCGTGGTGTCTAACATGTGACGTCCAACGTGTGACGTCCACACAAATAGTGTAAGGGATTAAAACCAAGCATCGACGGCCAGTTTACCGGCCAAAATCACCACTGCAGTCACAAAAATAGGCCGAATAAATTGGCTGCCAAAACGAATCGCCGAGTGAGCCCCTATAAATGCGCCTAGCATTAAGCATAAGCCCATGATCAGCCCGAGTGCCCAGTTCACATGGCCCAACAGCGCAAACGCGACCAATGAGGTAATATTGCTGGTAAAGTTCATTGCCTTGGCTAACCCGGAGGAGAGCAAAATATTCATCCGATAAAGAGACATGGAGAACACCGTCCAAAATGCGCCAGTCCCTGGGCCAGCAACCCCATCATAAAAGCCAGCGATAGGCCTTGGCTCCACTGCTTGATAGGTAGCTTAGGGCAGCGCGCGGGGAGCTGATTATTATCACCCTTAGGATGTGGATGCCAAACGGTGTAAATCGCGGCTACAAGCACCACGATCGGGATCGCTTTTTCCAGCCACTCGGTACTGAGCACATCAACCAGTAAGGTCCCAGCCGTTGCCCCAATTAAGGTGCCCCAAAACGCGTGTTGCCAAAATAAAGGCGAAAAAAGACGTTTTTTATAATAGGTAAAGGCGGCGGTGCTGGAGGCAAAGGTCGCCGCCAGTTTATTGGTGCCCAGCGCCACATGGGGCGGCAAACCCAGTGATAACAGGGCTGGGACAGTCAGCATGCCCCCTCCACCGGCGACGGCATCGATAAAGCCGGCGACAAAAGCCGTCAGCCCTAGGATCACTAAGGTCGAAAGATCAATCAATTCAAGCATAGTCACTCGTTAATTTAAGATTCGATCACGCGTTTGAATGGCGGCAGCGAGTCGAGTAAAGATTGGCCATATCTGCGGGTGATAATGCGCCGGTCAAGAAGCACCACTTTACCAGAGTCTTCCTCTTTGCGCAGTAGACGACCGACGGATTGCACCAGCTTTTTACTCGCTTCTGGGACCGCGATTTGTAAAAACGGATTGCCACCGCAGCGCTCAATGTATTCAGCGTGAGCTTCTTCCACTGGAGAGGTGGGGACGCAAAGGGAATTTTAGTAATAATAAGGTTGGTCAATAAGTTACCGGGTAAATCTAAGCCTTCGGAAAAACTGCCGGTGCCAAAGATAATACTGGTTTTGTCCGCATTCACGGCGTGATCATGAGCCTTTAATAGCGCGGTGCGCGATTGTGTGCCCTGACAGAGCAGTTGCCAGCCGCGTTGTTTTACCGTTTGCTCAACGGCTTGGGTGACTTGTTTCATCTGCCAATAAGACGCGAATAACACCAAGGACGCCCGTTCGCCTTCTAAGTGCTCAATAATTTTCTCGCTCAGCGCCTCGGTAAAAGTACCGGCTTGCGGCTCACAAGGCATGGCTGGGATCACCAAGCGCGCTTTGTTGGCGTAGTCAAACGGGGAGGGTAAGGCCAAATAACGTGATCCGTCGGTTTCATTCAGCCCCACTTGGCGACAAAAATAGCTAAAGCGATTAAGCGCACGCAAGGTGGCAGAAAATAGGCCAACGCCCGCCGCGCGAGACCAGAGCATTTGATCCAGGCGCCAGCCCACCTCTAAGGGAGAGACATGCACCCAAAGATCGCCTTCGCGCTCACGGCAGGCTTGTACCCAACGGGCAAGCGGTGCGCCTTTGTCAGAATTGGGCTGGGCCATCAAGGTCCAAACCTTTTCCAAATTTTCTAACCGTTGTAAGAAAAACGCGGTTTCGGCGAGGGCAGGATCGGCCAGTTTCGCCGAAATGTCATTTTCTTTCAGACGTTCATTGATCAAATCATGGATTTTGCCCAATGTTTGATGGGCTTTTTTGCTTGCGGTTTTTAGCTGCTCACTGGGCGCATTGAGTGCCTCTGGCAGTTCACCATCGGCAAAACGATAGCAACCGTCGTCGTTAAGCGACAGTTGGCTGAGTATGTGTTTGACCTCGCGTAAACCTGGGATCAGGGTTTGAATGGCGTCTAATAAGCTATCGACAAAGCGGTGGGCGCGTTTGATATCTGCGGTGTTTCCCAGTTTGGTCGTGGCTTGATTAAGCTTTTCTAACCAGCCCACCACGCCAAGCAAACTGGCACTGGCGGCAGAAAAGTCTCGCGCTACCGTGGGCAAGTGGTGCGCCTCGTCAATCATATATAGGCACTGCTCGGGCTCGGGCAAGATCACCCCGCCGCCGAGCTCGAGATCGGCTAATAACAGGCTATGATTGACCACCACCACATCAGCTTTGTCCATCGCCTCGCGCGCTTTAGCAAAGGGGCAACCACGGTGGGCGGGCAGGCCTGCATGACAGGTGTGTTTATCAGAGGCGATCGCCTGCCACAGATGATCGGCAATCGGTTTGGGCCAGCTGTCGCGGTCGCCATCCCATTTGCTTCGGCTCAGCGCGGCGTAGAGATCATTGAGTAATAACTGCTCATTACGCTTGGGTTTTTGGGTAAATAGCGCGCCTTGGATACTCTCGGTATTTGCCACCGCACTGAGCTTGTGTGCACAGCAATAGCGCTGGCGTCCTTTGGCCAAGATAAAATCAAACGGCTTCGGGCAGATGCGATGGAAAAAGGGAATATCTTTATGAGCAAGCTGCTCTTGCAACGCCACCGTTGCGGTCGACACCACCACTTTCTTATTGTTGTTGAGCGCGAACGGGATTGCCCCCATCAAATACGCCATTGACTTGCCCACCCCGGTGCCCGCCTCGGCCACTAATAGCCGACGTTTGGGTCATAATCACCCGCCAAGGTTTTGGCTAACTCTGCCACCAAATAGTTCTGAGCTTTGCGCGGAATAAAGTGGGGAAGTTGGTCTTGTAGCGTTTGGTAGCACGCGCGAATGTCTGATTTTACGGCAGGCTGAGCATCAACAGGTCCGAGTAGTAAAGGATAAACCCGAGTATAACACGGGGGGAAAACGTGAAAACGATCATGGAATGTTAGTTTTCCTTACAGATATGAGATCTTGGTCACGAATTTAATTTGAACCATTTTCGCTATCTTGCTGATCTGCCGTTTGATTAACAAAACGCCTTATTTAAGCGATTGATTAGTTTTTTATGCTTTAAATAAGACATTTTTCAATTATATTTGGCGTTTTATACTGATTGTTTTTGTTGTTAACTTTCACGATCTCGATTTGTGAATAAAGGTCAAACTGTGATCTTTGTTCATTTACGTGTGATATATTATTGTTTTTAAAGATTTTTTGTCTAAGTTGTAATGCGCTTCCAGCGAGTTGACAGAACACCAAATGTTCTGCACGATTAGCCACGAAGTTTCAGTGAACTGGCATTTTGTGCTTCACAGCGTTTGTTGTAAGCAGCAGAGTGACAGTCACCATAAAACAGAGTTCCATGAAGGAACTCATAATGACTAAATAGAAAAGGCAGTGGATTAACCATGAAAAAGACTATTCTAGCAATGGCAGTACCAGCTCTGCTGGCAGCTGGCTCAGCATCAGCAAGCATCAACCTGTATAACGCAGAAGGCGTTAAAGTAGACGCATCAGGTGCAGCAGAAGTTCAGTACATTCAGAAGATTGGTAATGATCTTGACGGTGCGTGGAAGTTGGAAGACGGTGACTTCGCTATCAACACTGAAGTAGCAGTGTCAGACAAGCTTTCTGTTATTGGTGCGATGGCATTCGAATTTGAAATGAACGATGCCAATAGCAACTATGACGAAAATGGCGATCCTACAGGCGAGAACCGCTCAAACGTTGAAAATGACGAGCTGTATGTTGGTTTTAAAGGCGATTGGGGTCAGTTTACCGCAGGTCGTCAGTACCTATTGATGGATGATGCTGGTATCACTAAAGATTACGAGCTTTCTGTAAATAGCTTTGGTGCAGACTATGAGCAAGCCGCTCAAGTTGGCAAATATGTTTATGATAACGGCACATTCTACGGCGCCTTGACATATAACGATAAAAGCGACGGCATCGAAGATGGAAGCGCTAATTCACCAGCAGGCGACGATGTTCGTGTTTATGAAGGCCGTCTAGGTTATCGCGTAGCAGACGTTGATGCGCGTGTTTATTATCAAAAAGCAGATAACGTTGATCGTGCAAACAACGATGATAAAGATGCTTATAACTTCGAAATTGAATATGCAGGCATTGAGAACGTAGGAATTGCAGCATCATACGGTCGCACTTCATCTGATATCGGTGGTGTTGACACTGACACCGACTACATCTCACTGGCTGCCGATTACACCATGGGTAAAACTACCTATGCTATCGGCTATGATAACCAAGACGTTGACGGTGAAAACTCAGATGTCAACGGTTACTATGCTAACGTCACTTATGCACTGCACAGCAATGCAAAAGTATACGCAGAAGTTGGCGATAGCGACGGTGACGAGAAAGACTGGGGCTACGTAGCAGGTATGGAAGTTAAGTTCTAATTGAGCTTAAACCATTATTGCTAGATGTAGCACTGGTTACAAAAGCCGCCCTAGGGCGGCTTTTTTCGTCTTACCGTTTGGAGTCACAATGAAAAAGTTAACAAAGGCTGCGTGGGCGCTAGGTGCATTGATGGTATCGAGTGCAATCAATGCGGCGGAAATCACCTCAGCGCGTCAGATTGAATTTGTGGTGGTCGATGGCAAAGAAGTCCGTTTTGACAACTGGGCACCGCAGCAGAGCATTGAGTTAGATAACGGCACCCATCAGTTGGTGATGCGCTTTGACGGCGAAGTGAAACGCGGCAGTAAAGAGGTGATTTTTACCTCGCGCCCGTATCTGTTTGAGCTTGAGGTTGATGGCCGCGATGCCACCATCAATATTGATACCAATCTAAGAGTGAAAACCCAGGCGACCAGCTATTTTGCTGATAACCCACAATGGCAAGCCGAATACGACAATGGCGATGTGATGCCTTTAGACGCGGTCGAGCTAAAAGGCGATGGGTTCGGTGCCTATGCCGATATGGAAGCGCTGGTGGCCGATTACAACCGCGCGAACGGGATCGTGATCGTTCAAGGGCAGAGCAAAAACCTGAATGATGTGTTGGTCGAGGTCGACGACCAAGGACAAGCCTCGATTAAAGGGGATGCTTTGTCTCAGCTAAAACTGTGGTACACCAAAGCCAGCGATCAAGAGCGTAAAACCTTCCGCCGTTGGATCATTGATCAAGACTAAGTGTTGTGGGGTGATGCTTGATAGTCAGCATCACTCGATTGACTGCCTTAAACTGTCGATAAAAAAACGCGCCCAGTAGATACTGGGCGCGCTCGGTTTAAGCCACGGTGAGACAAGCGAAAGTCGACCTTGGGCTCACACCGATTTACGGGTGCCCGGTGTCGCACGGCGAGTCGCCGGATCGTGATGATAATAATTCGACGCACGACACTGCGGACAGCGCTGCTCGGCGGCATCCTTGATTAAATCATCGAGTGGAATGTCACTCTCACAATCGGCACACAAGCCGTAAATTTCCAAATCCATGGCACACAAAGCTGCATCGACTTTTTCTAGGCGTTCACCGAGGCAGCGAATCGCACCAGGTAGGCCTTGGCTTTCTTTGATCAGCTCTGTGACAGTCAAGGTGTCGCAATGCTTGTCCCAGTCTTCACGCAGGCGCGTGGTTAACGTGGCTATCAGCTCGGCACGCTCACGAGTGAGCTTACGCCGCAGCTGCGCAAGAGTCGTAGTATCCATGGTCAGTTCGCTTGATTGGCTAAATGACGTTTATCATGACCCAATGCGTTAACTTGTTACCCTGATGTAAATCAATAATCCCTCTAAAACCTTACAAACAGTCCGTTTTTAGCGGCGGGAAGCTGAGCTATAGTAGCGGCACACTGATGTTATGTTGTTGTGAGTGTTGTAACCGATGGAACATGAATTTAAAGAACCCTATAACCTAAAGTATTTTTTCGGCTTTTTGCTGGCACTGCTTCTCCCTACTTTACCGGCGAGTTTAACGTGGCTTGGGATCCTATTTGGCGGTTAATGACCGCCTTATCCGCTGACTTCTTCCCATCCTATACCACTAACGCTGTACCTATAGTGTCTCTGCCACTACACTGAGTGTAAGTAAAAACGGCAACGAAAGATCGCCAAAAGGTAACGATGACGATGCAACAAGCACCGACAGTCGCAGGGCGTTGGTTATGGAACGGCTTAGGCTGGCTATGGGTCGCATTGGGCGCGGCGGGGGCCTTTTTGCCTGTGCTACCCACCACACCGTTTCTGCTATTAGCGAGCGGCTGTTTTATGCGTGGATCTCCCCGTATCGCCCATTGGTTACATGCCCATCCGACGTTCGGGCCGATACTCACCGACTGGTACCACAAGCGTGCCATCAGTCGGCGGGTGAAAAAGCGCGCCACAGTGATGATAGTAGCCAGCTTCTCATGGTCGATTTACATGGTGGCAGCGCTTTGGTTAAAAGGTATGCTACTTCTTTGCCTAATTGTGCTCTTATGCTGGTTTCTCCGCCTGCCAGAAACGGAATCTGTTGCTGGGTCGGCTGAAAATTCATAACATGGCGGTTTGCGTTTTTATCGATGAGAATTGGCCATGAGCAACGACAACTTGGATGTGATCAAACAAAGCATTCAAACCATTCCTGATTATCCCAAGCCAGGCATCTTATTTCGTGATGTCACCAGCTTGATGGAAGACCCGACCGCCTATCAAGCCACCATTGATGCCCTTGCCGCCCAGTATCGTGACCAAGGCTTTACTAAGGTGATTGGCACTGAGTCACGCGGCTTTTTATTTGGTGCGCCATTGGCGTTAGCACTGGCACTGCCCTTTGTGCCTGTCCGCAAGCCGGGCAAGCTGCCACGTGAAGTGATCAGCGAAAATTACCAGTTAGAATACGGTGAGGACACGCTTGAAATCCACCGTGACGCGATTAATGATGGCGATAAAGTACTGGTGATCGATGACTTGCTCGCCACCGGCGGCACCATTGACGCGACCGTCAAATTAGTCCGTCGCTTGGGCGGTACCGTGGAACACGCCGGATTTGTGATTAGCTTGCCTGATATTGGCGGTGAGGAAAAACTGACAGCCTCGGTGTCAATGTGTACAGTCTGTGCGAATTTGCCGGCCATTAACGGTGAACACGACGCTGGACCTTGCGTCATTTATCAGCCACCAGGATGCCAATTGACATGAGTTACCAAGTTCTTGCACGTAAATGGCGCCCCCATAACTTCGAGTCTGTGGCGGGGCAAAGCCATGTGCTGACGGCGCTAGCCAATGCACTCGATCATGACCGCCTGCACCATGCTTACCTGTTTAGTGGGACTCGGGGGGTGGGCAAAACCTCCATTGCGCGTATTTTTGCCAAAGGGTTGAATTGCGAGCAGGGCGTGTCATCCTCGCCGTGTGGTCAATGTGCAACCTGTCGGGAAATTGATGAAGGGCGTTACGTTGATTTGCTAGAGATTGATGCCGCGTCGCGTACCAAGGTGGAAGATACCCGCGAGCTGCTGGATAACGTCCAGTATAAACCGGCGCGTGGGCGGTATAAGGTGTACCTGATTGATGAGGTACACATGCTGTCGCGGCATAGTTTCAATGCCTTGCTCAAAACACTGGAAGAGCCGCCTGAGTATGTGAAATTTTTGCTCGCGACCACGGATCCACAAAAGCTGCCGGTCACCATTTTGTCGCGCTGCTTACAGTTACATTTAAAGCACTTTGACGCCAACCAGATCCAAACTCAGCTCGAGTATATTCTTACCCAAGAGGGTATTGAGGCCGAATCTCGCGCCTTGATGCTGCTGTCGCGTGCGGCGGAAGGCAGTATGCGGGATGCGCTGAGCTTAACCGATCAAGCGATCGCGCTCGGTAACGGCCAGATCAGCACCCATGCCGTGGCAGAGATGTTAGGCACCTTGAGTACCGACAATGCATTATTGCTGCTGGAAGCGTTGGTGAATCAAGACGCGGTCGAACTGATGAATGGGCTCACACACATTGCGCAGGTGGGTGTCGAGTGGGATGGCTTACTGAAAGAACTCGCCAGCCAACTTCACCAAATTGCACTGGCGCAAACGCTGCCACATACCCGTGATGATGCCGATGGTGAGTACGCGCGCATACAAGCCTTAGCGTCACGATTAGCGCCGCAAGATGTGCAGCTATGTTACCAAATGGCGCTGCAGGGTCGGCAAGATTTGCCTTATGCGCCTGATGGACGGGCGGGGCTTGAGATGGTCCTACTACGGATGTTGGCGTTTCAGCCAGTCAAAACGGTGCCGTACGAGCCAGTGGCCATTGCGGTGCCTGAACAGGCTCCGGCGTCACATTCTCAGCCAACCGCCCAACCTGTGGATCAGACAGTCGCTCAGCTAGGGCTGAGTCAAGCGCTCAACCTGCGGCGGCATCCACTGATAACCCCGATCCGGCACAAGCGATCAGTGCGTTAAAAGCGCAAGTTGCCGCGTCGGCGCATCCATCACCCGCATCGATCACGCCGACTGCGCCTGAGGCACCACCATCACACACGGGGACGTCAGCGCCTTATCACGATGCACCGTCGACTCATCACGATGAATCAGTGCCTGAGCACGGTGATAGTGCCCCGGTGTCACCAGCAACAGAGCCCGAGCAGGGCACCGACTCACCAGCGTCACTGACCAGTGAGCCTGCAGCGTCCGCCGCCTCGAGTTTGATTCAAGCGCGCAACCAGTTGCGTAGTCGGATGAAACGGCAAACGAGTCAGTCCGAGTCTGGCGTAAAAAAGGCGAGACAGACACCGGCCAAGAGTGATGCATTATCTGTGTTGGATCGCGTCGCGACCGCCGCAGAAACTGCATCGCCTGTGTCTGGCGCTACTTCGGCAGCCGTGTCGTCCAATCCTGTGCCAGCGCAAGGGAGCGACACATCGCACACCGCGTCTGAGCCTTATCAATGGCGTCCTTCTCAGCTCAAACCGAGGCACCCGTGTTGCACCTTCGTTGACGCCAAACGCGCTCAAACAGGCACTTGAGCATGAGAAAACGCCAGCGATGCGTGACAAATTGGTGGAGGAGACCAATCAGCAAGATCCCTGGTGTGCGTTGGCCGATAGCCTTGATGTGGAGCGACTAGTGAAACAAATGGCGCTCAATGCCGCCATGATGCGTGAAGGCGACCATGTTCGGTTGACATTAAGGCCCGATCAGGCGCACCTGAATACCGAAAAAGCGCAGCAACAGTTAACGCAGGCCTTGACGACAGCGCTTGGTGCCCCCATTACCTTGGAGGTACAGCTTGGTGAGTCGGGGATCACACCGTTAGAGCGGCGCGAGCAGCGTTATCAACAAAAATTAGCGCAGGCGACACACAGCCTGCATAATGATCCGAATGTCACTTTTATGCTTCAACGCTTTGCGGCGGAGTTAGAAGAAGACAGCATTCGACCAATTTAAGACACCTAACCAAGAGAGAGAATTATGTTTGGTAAAGGCGGAATGGGCAACATGATGAAGCAGGCGCAGCAAATGCAAGAGCGCATGCAAAAAGTACAAGAAGAGATTGCCAGCATGGAAGTGACAGGCGAAGCGGGCGCCGGCATGGTGAAAGTGACCATGACAGGCAGCCACAGCATTCGCCGCGTCGACATCGATGATAGCTTAATGGAAGATGACAAAGACATGTTGGAAGACTTGATTGCAGCCGCATTCAACGATGCTGCACGTCGTGTTGAAGAGCAACAAAAAGAAAAAATGGACAGATGTGACAGGCGGTATGCAGTTGCCACCGGGCATGAAAATGCCGTTTTAATCGATGCGCACCAGCCAGTTACTGGAACAACTGATGGACTCGCTGCGTTGTTTACCTGGGGTTGGCCCCAAATCTGCGCAGCGTATGGCTTATCATCTTTTGCAACGTAATCGCCAAGGAGGGATTGCCCTTGCGCAGTCACTGAGCACGGCGATGACCGATATTGGCCACTGCAGCCAGTGCCGGACGTTTACCGAGCAAGACGTGTGTGCCATTTGTGACAATCCGAAACGCCAAGAAACCGGATTGATTTGTGTGGTTGAAAGCCCTGCTGATATTGCCGCGGTTGAAGCCACTGGTCAGTATTCTGGGCGTTATTTTGTCTTAATGGGGCATTTGTCACCATTAGATGGGATTGGGCCGGCAGATATTGGTTTAGACGTGCTTGAAAAGCGCCTGCAAAGCGAACCGATTGAGGAGCTTATTCTGGCAACAAATCCCACGGTGGAAGGGGAAGCCACGGCACAGTATATCGCTGAGCTTTGCCAAGAGCACCAAGTGGGCGCGAGCCGAATTGCGCATGGGGTCCCCATGGGTGGTGAGCTTGAGCTGGTTGATGGCACCACGCTATCGCACTCGATCATTGGTCGCCAACAGCTTAAATATCGCTAACCGCGTAAATATCGCTAATAGCTCATCAAGCCTAACCGTCCGGTTAGGCTTTCTTTTATTCAACTGGCTTTTATTTAACCAACAACACCTTGAAAGCGTCTGATGTGACCCTTATATCCTGGGATACTGAATATGAATTCATCGTGACGTGGGCGGACTGCCCACTCAGCCTTTAAACATCATAATGTTAGGTAGATTGACATGAGCGTGAAAACCCCAGAGAAACACCAGTTTGGTTCAGATACCTCCAAATTGCTGCAGTTGATGATCCACTCTCTCTACTCAAACAAAGAGATTTTTCTTCGAGAGCTCGTCTCAAACGCGTCGGACGCCGCCGACAAGCTACGTTTTAAAGCGCTGTCAGCGCCTGATCTGTATGAAAACGACGGTGATCTGCGTGTACGCTTATCCTTTGATAATGATGCCGGCACCTTAACCGTAACTGATAACGGTATTGGCATGAGCCGTGATGATGTCATTGCCAACCTAGGGACTATTGCTAAATCCGGCACCGAAGAATTTTTAAAACAACTGAACGAAGACCAAAGCAAAGATTCCAACTTAATTGGTCAGTTCGGTGTCGGTTTTTATTCCGCGTTTATTGTTGCTAATAAAGTAACAGTACGCACTCGCGCCGCTGGACTCGGGGCTGACGACGCCGTGCAGTGGGAATCGACCGGTGAAGGTGAGTATACTCTGGAGCCTGCCAGCAAAGCGGAACGCGGCACCGAAATCACCCTGCATCTCAAAGACGATGAGAAAGAGTTCCTTAACGACTGGCGCCTGCGTGAAGTGATCGGCAAGTACTCGGATCACATTGGGATTCCGGTCGAAATGTGGACCCAAGAAAAAGATGAAGAAGGCAATGAGACCGGTGAAGGCAAATGGGAGCAAGTGAACAAAGCGCAAGCGCTATGGACCCGTGCCAAGTCTGATATCTCCGCTGAAGAATATAAAGAATTCTATAAGCATGTTTCGCATGATTTTGCGGAGCCACTGACCTGGAGCCATAACCGTGTTGAGGGTAAAAATGACTACACCAGCTTGTTATATATCCCCTCTAAGGCGCCTTGGGATCTTTATAACCGCGAACACAAACATGGACTGAAACTCTATGTACAGCGCGTGTTTATCATGGATGATGCGTCACAATTCATGCCAAGTTACTTGCGTTTTGTTCGTGGTTTGATTGATTCTAACGATCTACCGCTTAACGTTTCGCGCGAGATCTTACAAGACAATAAGATCACCCAGTCATTGCGTGGCGCTTGTAGCAAGCGTGTGTTGTCGATGCTGGAAAAACTGGCTAAAAACGATGCTGAAAAATATCAAACATTTTGGCGTGAATTTGGCTTAGTGATGAAAGAAGGTCCAGCAGAAGATTTCAGCAATAAAGAAAAAATTGCTGGCTTGCTGCGCTTTGCCTCAACCCACGAAGATAGCGCTGAGCAAACCGTATCGTTGGCCGACTATGTGTCGCGCATGAAAGACGAGCAAGACAAAATTTATTATATCACGGCAGATAGCTATAACGCCGCCAAACACAGCCCACACTTGGAGCAGTTTAAGTCCAAAGGCATTGAAGTGATCTTGATGTACGATCGCATCGATGAATGGCTGATGAGCTACTTGACTGAGTTCGATGGTAAGCAGTTCCAGGCGATCACCAAAGCCGATCTTGACTTGAGCCAATTCGATGACGAAGAAGCGAAAGCAGAGCGCGAAGAAACTGAAAAAGCGTTTGAATCTGTGGTTGAGCGGGTCAAATCGCACCTGGGTGAGCGAGTGAAAGACGTGCGCACGACGTTCAAGCTTTCAGACACACCAGCGGTGGTCGTGACCGATCAGTTTGAAATGGGTACGCAAATGGCGAAATTGCTAGAAGCCGCTGGCCAGCAAGCGCCTGATGTTAAATACATTTTCGAGTTAAACCCAGAACATGATTTAATTAAGCGCATGGCCGATGAAAGCGATGAGCAAAAATTTGGCACCTGGGTAGAACTGTTGCTGGGGCAAGCGATGTTGGCCGAGAAAGGCAGTATGGATGATCCGTCAGAGTTCCTAGCGTCGGTCAATCAGCTTCTGACTAAGGTATAATCGACATACGTCGAGCAAAACGACATACTCAATAACGAACGACAAGCCCGGCCGGATGCCGGGCTTGATAGCGTTTAGTTAAGCGTGTATGTTTCGGGTCTTTGCGACGATAGACGCAGTTTAACGAAACCTAAATAATCATAAAGGGGATCACTATGCGCATCATTCTGTTAGGTGCACCGGGCGCGGGTAAAGGGACGCAAGCGCAGTTCATCATGGAAAAATACGGGGTTCCGCAAATTTCTACCGGTGACATGTTGCGCGCCGCCATTAAAGCGGGCACTGAGCTTGGTTTACAAGCCAAAGCGGTTATTGATGCTGGCGAATTGGTGTCTGACGACATTATTCTTGGCTTGGTTAAAGAGCGTATCTCGCAAGATGATTGTGCCAACGGCTTCTTGCTAGATGGGTTCCCACGTACTATTCCACAGGCGGATGGTCTTAAAGAGATCGGTATCGCGATCGATTACGTACTCGAATTCGACGTTCCGGACGACGTTATTGTAGAGCGTATGAGTGGTCGCCGTGCTCACCTGGCGTCTGGCCGAACATATCACCTCGTTTACAACCCACCGAAAGAGGAAGGGAAAGACGATGTGACGGGCGAGCCGCTGGTGGTGCGTGACGATGATAAAGAAGAAACAGTGCGTGCACGCCTGAACGTGTATCACAATCAAACGGCGCCACTGATTGCGTACTACAAAAAAGAAGCCGATGCCGGCAATACCCAGTTTGTCACTTTCGATGGCACCCAAGCTGTCGAACAGGTTAGCACCGAGATCCAAAAGGTATTGGGCTAAACCACCCCTAGTGACCGTGCGGTGGGTGATGATGTGACGTCATCACCATCGGTATGACGGATAGCAGAAACCGGAGCAGACGATTGGTCGCTCCGGTTTTTTTATGGCAAGCTGCAATCAACCACTTACACTTATCCGCTCTTTGACGGAGCCGATACCAAGGATAAACCATCATGACAGAAAACAAACACCAGGTTGGTGTGCTATTGGTCAATCTGGGTACCCAGATGCGCCGACCCTGCATCTGTAAAGCGCTTTCTCTCTGAGTTTTTGCACGATCACCGTGTGGTCGATTTGACGCGCTGGTTGTGGTGTCCATTATTGCATGGCGTGATCTTGCCAGTACGGTCACCCAAGGTTGCAAACTCTACCAAAGTGTTTGGATGGAAGAAGCTCACCGTTAATGGTGTATGCCAAGCGCCAACGTGATGCGTTAGCGAAACAGGTTGATATGCCGGTCGCTTGGGCATGACTTATGGTACACCTTCTATCGCGCAGGGGATGGATGAGCTACAGCAACAAGGCTGTGAAAAGGTAATGATTTTACCGCTATACCCGCAATACTCGGCCACGACCACTGCCGCGGTATTCGACAAAGTGGCTAAATCTCTCAAAGGGAAGTCTCTTCTTCCGGAACTGCGCTATGTTCATCATTATCATGATCACCCAGCGTATCAATCCGCGTTGGCGGCGTCGGTAACACGCCACTGGGATCAGCATGGACAAGGGGACTTGTTGTTGTGTTCATATCACGGCATCCCGCAGCGTTTTGCCGATAATGGCGATCCGTACCCGCAGCACTGTGAACAAACCACCACTTTGCTCCAAGCCGAATTAGGTTTGTCTGATCAGGCAATTATGATGAGTTATCAATCACGCTTTGGCCGTGAAGAGTGGCTAAAACCTTACACCGATAAAACCTTGGAAGGGTTGCCAGCCAAGGGAATCAAAACGTTAGACATCATGACCCCCGCTTTCTCATCTGATTGCCTGGAAACCTTAGAGGAAATTGCGGGAGAATGTCGTGATATCTTTTTAGAAGCCGGTGGCGAAGCCTTTCGTTTTATCCCATGCTTAAATGATGACGAAGCACATATCCACTTAATGGCCTCGCTGGTGGCAGAACATACACAAGGCTGGTCGGTGAGAAATTCGTAGGCCAGACGCTACGCAGGCGCAAATTCTGTGATAGAATCCGCGCCTCCCTTCCATTAGCCAAGTTACACGAACCATGAAATTTCCAGGACAACGTAAGTCTAAACACTACTTTCCGGTTCATGCCCGGGACCCTTTGCTCAACCCTGCCACTGACCGCGGCTTTAAGCGCCCCCATGTTATTGGCATTGATCAAACCTTGGTCGATATAGAGGCGAAAGTAGGTGATGAATTTCTGGAACGCTATGGTTTAAGCAAAGGCCACTCGTTAGTGATTGATGATGAGCGTGCCGAAGCCTTGTATCAAGAGCTAAAAGACAACAACTTAGTGACGCATGAGTTTGCCGGCGGCACCATTGGCAATACCTTACACAACTATTCAGCGTTGGCTGACGATCAGTCGATCTTACTGGGGGTGATGAGCCAAGACATCCGCATTGGGAGTTACTCTTATCGCTATTTGTGCAATACGTCTAGCCGAATGGATCTAAACTATCTGCAACCGGTTCAAGGCCCGATTGGCCGTTGTTATGCACTGATTGGTGATTGCGGTGAGCGCACCTTTGCGATCAACGAAGGCTTGATGAACCAACTGCATCCCGACTCCATCCCTGAACACATCTTTGAGAACGCCTCTGCTTTAGTGCTGACGGCGTATTTGGTCCGTTGTAAAGAAGGCGATCCCATGCCGGAAGCGACCATGCGTGCCATTGATTATGCCAAAAAGCATAACGTGCCGGTGGTGATGACATTGGGCACCAAATATGTGATTGAGCAAAACCCCCAGTGGTGGCGTGATTTTCTGGCCGAGCATGTGAGTGTGGTCGCCATGAATGAAGATGAAGGCGAAGCCTTAACCGGAGAGAGTGATCCGCTGTTGGCGGCTGATGCGACCTTGCAGTGGGTGGATATGGTACTATGTACTGCGGGCCCGATTGGCCTATACATGGCTGGCTACAGTGAAGACAACGCTAAGCGCGAGACTTCGCTACCGTTGCTGCCTGGCGCGATTGCTGAATTTAACATGTATGAGTTCAGCCGTCCGATGATCAAAGCCGATTGCGAAAACCCGATTAAAATCTATTCGCACATTGCCCCTTACATGGGTGGCCCTGAGCGGATCAAAAACACCAATGGCGCGGGCGATGGTGCGTTATCGGCACTGTTGCACGATATGTCAGCCAACCGTTACCACCGTGATAATGTGCCCAATTCGAGCAAACATCAGTATCCATTTTTGACCTACTCGTCGTTCTCTCAGGTGTGTAAATACGCCAACCGTGTCAGCTATGAAGTGTTGGCTCAGCACTCGCCGCGTCTGTCTCGCGGTTTGCCAGAGCGTGAAGATAGCCTAGAAGAAGCCTATTGGGAGCGTTAAGCTGTTTTTAGTATAAACAAAGCCGCTAAAGCCAGCGGCTTTGTTATCATGATGTCAGCCAGTATGGTTTAGCTACTGGCTGTCTAAGTTGGCAAGCACTTCACTCATAATGTCATTCATTGAGATAAAGCCACTTAGTTCGTTATCTGTAAGCACCAGTAAACGTTTTAGTTCTTGGTTGACCATCAGCGAAGCAGCATGTTTTATGTCAATTTTTGCGCCGATACTGATCGCTGGTTTGGTACAAATATCAAACACATTAAGCAGATCGATATCGCCGTCTTCGGCAAGCGTTGCTTTTATAATATCCGAATAGGTAATAATGCCATAAGCATCTGTTTTCGTGTTTTTCTCAACAACGAGAGATTTAACCTCTTTCTCTCTCATCAGTCGCATAGCCTCTCTCAACTTGGCGAAAGAAGAGATGGTAATTACCTCTTTAATCATTACATCTGCTACTAACATATTGCTATTCCTTACCCGTTGTCTCGCCCATGATTTTTTCTTCAAACCGCTCTACCTGACTCATATCAATACCAGCTAGGTGTTCGATTCCAACTGTAAAAACGATACCTTTTGAGTCGTGTTCATCTTTTTGTAGCAACGCTTGCATTGCTTTGAGAATTTTTAATGATATCGATTTTTCTACAACCATCAGGAGAACAGATTGAGCGCCCTCATAAGTTAAACCGAAAAAGGTTCTTTTAGCGTTATTTCCAATACCTCGTCCAGATAATAATGTTATGCCAGTTGCACCTGCTTTCTTTGCACACTCGATTGCCTCGTCCTCCATATTTTCAGGAACGACTGAGACCAAAGCTGAAAATTTCATAAGTTCATTCACCTTGTGATTTTAAACGCCATTGACTAATAATTCCGTAAGTCATGACCGAAATAATAGGAAAAATAGATGCAAATGCAATGAGGCCAAAGCCGTCTATTAATACACTTCTCCCCTCGATATGCGTAGCTAAACCTATACCAAGGGCGGTTACCAGCGGCACAGTCACTTCTGATGTTGTTACCCCGCCGAGATCATAGGCAAGCGGTACAATATATTTCGGAGATAAAAAAGTCAGTATGATGACGAGGCTGTAACCCGTCATGATAAAAAAGTGCATGGAACCACCGACGATGATTCGGTGTACGCCTACTGTGATCCCTATGGCAACACCCAGCGCCACCAATAATCGAATAATATTGCCATTAATTTTGCCTCGCGATGCTTCTTGCGCTTGTTTACCAACTGCGATTAAGGCAGGTTCAGCCATAGTAGTGGAAAAACCAATGGCAAACGCGAATAAATAAATGAAAGCGACGTTATCGTTAGCGATTAGTTGCTCGGCCATAGCGCTGCCAATAGGGAATAAACCGAGCTTTAATCCGACCACAAAAGCATATAAGCCAATTATAACGAGGAAAAAACCAAAGGATACATGCAAAGGGTTAGACAGCCACGTTTTAAAACCAAATATTGGAAAAACAAAACGGTTAGAATGATAGGCATGACATCGCGCATCATCGTCAGTAAGTCGATGAACATGGTTAGCCATGCTGAATGTGATTCCGTTGATGTGGTGACCGTATTGACAATGACTGTCGCTTCTTTAAACGAGTAAACGTAAATGCCATACAGCTGAACGGTGATCATTGGAACCATAACAGCCAAGGCCACTAGCCCAAAACCGTCAATAATAGGGTTTCGTCCTTTAATTGAGCTCGCAAGCCCTATTCCAATTGCGGCGATAAGTGGAACGGTAACGATGTTGGTTGTCACACCTCCCGAATCATAAGCAAGCCCTACTATTTCGAGTGGAGAAAAGTAGGTCACTAAAACCACACTGATATAGCCAATGATCATGAACCAGTGAAGTGGGTAGCCCATAATGGTGCGAAACACCCCCAGACTGATCACAAATCCAACCGAGATAGCCACCAATAGCCGCAAGGAAAGTGCATTGACTTTGCCATCACTGATGACTTCCGCTTGTTCTGCAATCGCAATCAAAGCAGGCTCGGCAATCACGGCTGAAAAACCGATGGCGAAACCAAATGATATCAGTAACCATAAGGATCCTTTCCGAGCAAACTGGTTAGCTAAGCTTTTTCCCAACGGGAAAATACTGAGCTCAAGGCCTTGAAGGAATAAAGCGACACCGACAGCAACGATAACGATACCTATCGACATACTTACTACGTCGTCAGGGATGCTTTTTAAAATAGCGAGTTGGAAAAAAACCACCACGGCAATGATCGGGATAAGGTTCTTAAACGAGTGTATGAGTGTATGATAAAATTCCTTAAGAATATTCATGGACCATATCCAGATAATGACTGATAAATATAGAAATTATTATAACTAAAAAGTATGTAATTTGTAGTTTTTATGTTGAGTTTCGGGCTATATCCTGCCTATTATTTGCTTTTAAGCGTCTGGAGAGAGGCTAACGCTATCGCCCCCTGCATTGTGTTACCGATACAGAGGGCGCACCGTCAAGGTGTGACAATCAGAGGCGGGTGTTTAATACGCGTCGCGATGGACATTGCGTACGGCACGGCCAGATGGATCGGCCTGGTTTTTAAATGACGCATCCCATTCAATCGCTGCTGCACTAGAGCAGGCAATTGAGGGGCCGCCTGGTACACATTTAGCCGCATCATCGAGCGGGAAAAGCTCGGCGAAGATCTCACGATACATATACGCCTCTTTGGTGGTCGGCGTGTTGTATGGGAAGCGGAATTCAGCGGTGGCTAACTGTTGATCGCTGACCTTTTCGTCTGCAATGGTTTTTAATGTATCAATCCAGCCATAGCCAACCCCATCGCTAAACTGCTCTTTTTGTCGCCACGCCACTGATTCGGGCAGTAAATCGCCAAAGCATTCACGAATGATGTGTTTTTCCATTTTACCGTTACCGCACATTTTATCGTCCGGTTTGATTTGCATCGCTACTTCTAAAAACGCTTTATCCAGGAACGGTACGCGTGCTTCGACGCCCCATGCGGCCATCGATTTGTTGGCTCGAGCACAATCGAACATGTTAAGGGCAAGTAACTTACGTACCGTTTCTTCGTGGAAGGCTTGTGCGTTGGGCGCCTTATGGAAGTATAAGTAGCACCAAACACTTCATCTGCCCCTTCGCCAGACAGCACCATTTTGATCCCCATCGCGCGAATTTTTCGTGACATAAGATACATGGGAGTTGATGCGCGAATGGTAGTCACATCATAGGTTTCAATGTGATAAATCACGTCTCGAATGGCGTCCAGCCTTCTTGAATGCTGTAAGTGAACTCGTGATGAACGGTTTCCAGATGATCAGCAACCTGTTTCGCCGCTTTTAAGTCAGGCGCGCCCTCAAGGCCAATGGCAAATGAGTGCAAGCGTGGCCACCAAGCCTGGCTTTGATCATCATCTTCAACACGGTTAGCCGCAAACTGCTTGGTAATCGCAGAAATCACCGACGAATCAAGCCCACCTGATAATAAGACGCCATAGGGAACATCGGTCATCAGTTGGCGGTGTACCGCACTTTCTAACGCCTCTTTGAGCGCGGCTTTATCGGTACCGTTGTCTTTTACCGCATCATAGTCCATCCAATCGCGCTTGTAGTAGCGGACGGGCTCACCCTGTTTGCTCCATAAAAAATGGCCCGGAGGGAATTCGCTGATGGTTTTACACACTGGCATTAGTGCTTTCATCTCTGACGCCACATAATAGTTACCGTGCTCATCATGGCCGTGATATAGCGGAATAATGCCAATATGGTCACGGCCAATTAAATAAGCATCTTGTTCTTCATCATAAAGAATGAAGGCAAAAATACCGTTCAAGTAATCCAGCAGTTCAGCGCCTTTTTCTTGGTACAGTGCCAAAATGATTTCGCAATCTGATTCGGTTTGGAACGGATAATCGGGCACGAATTCGTCACGAAGCGCTTTGTGATTGTAGATCTCACCATTCACTGCCAACGCTTGGGTTTGTTGAGGGTTATAAAGTGGCTGGGCACCACTGTTAAGATCGACAATCGCAAGGCGCTCATGGACCAAAATGGCTTTTTCAGACGAATAGATCCCTGACCAATCGGGACCACGATGGCGCATGGTTTTTGACATTTTGAGCGCAACGTCGCGCAGTTGTTGCGGATCGGTTTTTATATCAAGTACCCCAAATACTGAACACATACTTTCCTCTCAAATTGGTGTAGCCAACAAGGCGATAACAAGTTAATGATTACTCTGCCTTGGGGGATGAGATGACACAAGGTTAAATCACTAATTCTTTATTAAACCTCCCTTG
>NZ_AQOD01000094.1 GCF_000513715.1 Salinivibrio socompensis S35 | reverse complement strand
GATTTTCTCATTGATTCTTCGGTCTGCTTCTGCGTTAGGATGAGTCGAGTCAATCAATCGCTGCTGCGACAATTGACCGACTTTTCCAAACCGAACTTCAATCTCCTGATTATCTGCTCCAACATAAATGGCCCATTCTTTGGCTGTCCCATCAGAATGACTGTAACGGTAAAGAGCAAAGCACTTTTCCATCATCAATCCTCCCAATGGTCACCGAAGACATCAGCAGCAATACGATGAATGGCTTCACGTTGCTCCAACTCAGCACGAGCCGTCAAAGACCGAACCAGCGCATACTCCACTGCGTTAGGAGCGCCTTTAAAAGCAAGTGTTAGCTTTGCCCAGCGCACCAAGGTCCGAGTGGACATGGTGATACTAAGCTCAGCACCGCCATCCGCGCCCCCAATAAAAAGACGACGAATGTCACCAGCTACTTTCACCATTTTTTGGCGAAAGACTTCTGGCAAGCCCGGCGCAACGTTCTCCAGAATGGCTTCCTCTACAGATGGCTCTGCATAGGTCGCTTCAATGATTCTAAAGCGATCAAGGAAAGCCAAATTCTGTTGAAGCACACCTTGATACAAGCCCGTCTGGTCACCGCTGCCCGCACTGTTGCCGGTAGCGATAAAACGAAACTTGTTATGTGGCATGATGATCTCACCGCCATTTTGTGCGATGACCAACGGGGCACCTTCCAAAATGTCATTGAGTCCAGCCAGTTCAGCAGGCTCAGCAAGATCCATTTCATTAATGATCAGCAAATGGCCATGCTTGACAGCCAGTGCCAGCGGTCCATACACAAAGGTCATGTTGCCATTAACCAGTGTGTGGTGACCGATAAGATCGGACAACTCCAATCGACCGTGCGCAGTAATTTGCTGAACAGGCCAATTCAATCGAGAAGCAACTTGGCAAATTAGCGAGGTCTTCCCGCATCCTGTGGGGCCTGTAATATACAAACCGTCACCGTCTGGGTTAGACAAGAACGCCAATACGTCACGTAAGTCTTCTTTTCTAAAAACATACTCGTCCTTGCGAACGGGAATGTTTGGATGGGTAGTGTCGGCACCAAATCCTTCCAGAACGAAAGCATCAGGAGCCGGGACATTAAACGCTTGATTCACTTGAACCAAAAATGGGGATTGTTCAGTCATGGTAAACCTCATTAGTTTTAACGAGGCCCCATGCCCCAACAGGGAATGAAGTCCCCGTCGGGTGGTGTGTAGATTGTGGTATGGCTGTGTATGTAAGAGTTCAGCTCGCTCTATCATTCGTACCCAGCATTGGCTACGAGTGAAACTGCTTTCTGATGCACTCGATGTAAGCGCATGAGAAAGGAGCCGAAATCGGCTCCAAGTGAACGTTAAAAATAAAATGAGCTCGGCGAGTCACCTGGCAGAACCAAGTTCTCTTGCTCAAGGCTGATTTTGATTGGTGTTTCAACGGGCTGCTCTGGCTTACTGGTGCTGATACGCAACCGCTCTTGTGGCGCTTTTCGGTAAGCAGCTAAAACCTGTTCGTCCAGCTCGCCTAATTTATCGGTGGCCAATTGCTTATAGTCCACCGTACCCGCCATCATGTAGCGGCTGAGTTTGACCCCTGCATAGTCGGCATGAGCGTAGTTACCCATCATAGCGACCAATTTCGACTGAGCGTCTCGCATTTCCTCTTTCAAAGATTTAATGTGATTTTCCAGTCGAACCACTTCGGCATGTGCTGAGCAATACTGGCGAGACAGCGATGTCCAGCGGTATTGGGCTTCTCCCTTGGGAACAAAACAATCTTGCTCAGGGCATTTTGACGGTTCTTTTTTAGTTTGAACTAACTCCCAAAACTGAAGCGCCGTTTCTTGCAATTCAGCTAAGAACGCCGCGTCTCGTTGTATTTCAAACTCAATCAGTTGATCCTCAAAATAGAATACCAACCAACCACGCGTGCTATTGGCGACCAGTATTTGATGCTGAACTTGCACCCAATACAACTGGTACGCCTCACTTTGTTCTCTGTGAGCTTGCACATCCTCAAAAACTGACTGGCAAGGACATTTCAGTTCAACGGGTTCGCCCGCATCGTTGATGCCATCAAAGCTGGCCCGAAAGATTGCGTTATGATCGGCTTCAGCACATAACGGCAGAAGAAAGTCATTATGCGCATTCTCAAATGCTCGCCTTGCTTGAGGCTCCAACCGAATACCGCGAAGCACATTAGGATTATTCGACATGTCTTCCGGTAATACGAATCCGGTTTTTTCTGCCCATAATCGCCAAGGTGTTTTGTAGGGTGAACGCCCCATAATAATTGGGGCTTCAGATGCCGTAACCCCTGCAATGCGCCACTGGTGCCATGCAGGAGTACGTTGTGATAGGTCGATAACCTTCATATTGCCTCCTTTGAGGGGAGACTCCCCCGAAGGAGAGAACTCCCCTTCAGGGTTAAGTGGTTACTTTGCAGCTTGTGCTAACGCTGTTTGGTGTTGAACAACACTTGCTTGAACCGAATCAATTGCCGCTTTACCGGCTTGAATCGAACCTAAGACAAGGGCAACAACCAATACGAAGCGAAAAAGTGAGGCTGATTTAGTCATGGAAGATCTCCAAAAAAAAGACGAGACCTTCCCCCTGACGGGAGAATAATCCCGCCAGGGTTAGTAAAATGAATGCGTGGCGCTAAGAAGCTAAAGGCTGTGTGAGCGCTTTCGCTGCTTGTTGCTGTGCATTAAATATTTCTTGTTTCGCAAACGTCAGTTCAACACCTTGAAAATGTTCATTGGCATATTCCAATGCACTATTCCATGCGTTTGAAGCTTCCGCCCGCTCGATAAGCTTGTAAACAAGCCCTCGGGTACGATCATCAACTTGCTCGGGTGGAATCACTGATGGCTCAACAACGTGTGTTGCTTGGCCTTCGATAATTCGCTCCGCTTCGTCTTGATCGAAAATTCCCACAAAGCCAAACGCAATGCGGGAACACTGGATCATGGATTTATGTCTTAGCATTCGCTTAGTGTGCGTCTGCCATGGACCATCTACACGGTAAGGGCCATTTTTGCCGTTACCTTCAAAAGGCGGTCGATAGACTTCATCCAGATACTCAGTGATTTTGACTGGGTGCGAACGGTCGCGCCGGTAGATGATGCATTCCATCCATTCCGGGCATTCTTTCGCGCCATCCAGGGAGACTCTGTTTTCTGAAGTCTTAAACTCCATGCCATCAAACTGGTCGTGTTGATTAATGATGCGAGACCATCCATCGACACCTACCACTGGAATAATCCCAGCTTGTTTATC
This sequence comes from Salinivibrio socompensis S35, assembly GCF_000513715.1. Classification (GTDB taxonomy): domain Bacteria; phylum Pseudomonadota; class Gammaproteobacteria; order Enterobacterales; family Vibrionaceae; genus Salinivibrio; species Salinivibrio socompensis. Next base: position 3,449 of record NZ_AQOD01000094.1, on the reverse strand, counting down.
AGGGAACGCAAAAATCTCTTTGGTGAAAGGGTTCAAGCCGTACTGATCTGCAACCACCAAGAGCGCCATCATCTGCTCATTGGTCGGTGCACTACCGTCACGTTGCTTAAATGCTGTTGCTTTTAGGGTATCGAACAGTTTGTTTGGATCGACACTAAAGCGCTCAGCAAAGCGTTGGATTAGCTTTGGTTTTTCCATTTTGGACTCCGACAATCAAAGTGGGAGTCTGCCCCTGACGGGAAAGTACTCCCGGCTGGGTTAAAGCGTTTTCGCTCGGTTAAAAATCTGGTTCAGGATAAGTTTGCGCCCAATTAGCTTGGGAGCCCGCATCATCCACCGCTGATGGATCAGATGCTTTGTTCACACTATCAAGAAGCAGAAACTCGTCCGCGTCCACTTCGGTCAATCGATGCTTAATACCATCTTTCTCCCATGAGCGCGTGCGCTGAGGCCCTTGAACAAAAAGCTTCGCTCCTTTTTGGATTAAATCTTTTGCTCTTAGCCCTAACTTAAATCCACCACGATCTCGAAAAACGACCCGATGCCATTCCGTATGCTCTTTGAGCTCATTGGATTGACGGTCACGCCATTTCTCAGATGTGGCCAGCGAAATACTGGTCACTAAATCACCTGATGGATAGGCTCGCGTCTCTGGCTCAGAGCCAACGTAGCCTATGAGTGTTACTTGGTTTTTCATGATGTTCTCCTCGTCTTAGTTGAACTCTGTGCACACAGTCGTTTCTGCCCGGATGGGCATAGAAGACTGACGGCGCAGATAGGTTGGTATTTCGAGTAAAGCCATGTCGTACTGATGTGGCTCTTTGTAAAACGCAGATGTCAAACGGGGCATACCAGGAGCTTTAGGCACCGCCATTGGACGACGTTTTGGTGTTGGTGTGAGCAATCGCTTGATTTGAGTTAGTACAAATCGAAACGGGCGCACGCTTTGACGGGCAAGCAATCGCAAAAGCGACCAGCTCAGTTTTGCAAGCAACATAATGCCTGCGATTTGGATAATAAATCCGAAGATATATTCCATTGGTGACTCCTTAATTTGGTTGTGAAGGAGTCACCCCCAACAGGGGAAAACTCCCCCAGTTGGGTGGTGAAAAGGCGAACCGCAAGGAACGCATGGTTGAGCATATAAAAACATGCAGGCTATTTGTTTAAGGAGGCTAGCTACCTCTTAGTACCACTGAGAAAACTCAGCGGCGGGCTTCCTTTGAGCTCATGCTCTCAGGCGCAGATATCACTGAAACAGATCAGCAATATTTGATAGTCAGTGTAACCGTCTTACCCAGACAGGATAGTCAGAAAGATGCTCAATTCTTCCACCTAGCTGAAAGGCCATTACCTCACAGAGGATTAGGCTAGGGACTGATTATTGTCATATCAGGAGCAAAATTATGGCCCAAGCAAAACCCAATTACTCAAAACCCATCTTTGAACAATCATTCACAATTAACAGCTTACAGGCGCAACGTGTCGTTGACCGTGTTTTTAGGCGCACGGTCAGTGCGCTTTACGGAATCGATGTCATCCTGCGCATCATTGGCGATGAGAACGAAATTGATGAAGTGGAACAGATCATTAGCCAGTTGATCGAGGATTGCGCTAAGGCGGTAGACAGCGAACAAGCTCGTTTGGACAAACTGATGGAGTCCAACGGCATCGATGAAGTACCTGACTACACGGACCCGATTACCTTCAACGCCAAAATAAGCTCGCCTCAGGTTGGCCAGTTTGTCGGCTTAGTTCGCAAACTCGATGCGTTGATGATCTCAATGGACACACTCTGGTTGTCTAGCGTGCTTAGCAACAAGCAACGTGTTGATGGCAACTACGCATGGCAACAGCGCATCATCAAACTGGCTCGACGCATAATTGATATCGAAATTCGAGCACGAAAATCAGCCCAAGCTAAGGGTAAAGAAGCAGAAGTTGAGCAAGCGGTGCCTTCAACCGATGACGATATCACTGAAGAGGAAACAGATAACCCCGCCAACTAGCCAACTAGGCTCCCATCAACCAGCCCCTCTCGAAGGGGCTTTTTTAATTCAGATAGTATCCCAAAACTCTCTGTTACTTCTCAAGTGTAATTACAGCTGACTTAAAATGTAATGATCATTACTATATTTGTAAGCAACATTACTTATGAGTATCAGCAATGCAAATTGAACTATCGCAAGAAACTTACCTTCGCCTTGGTAAACACGTAATAGGATTTGAGACACCGGATAACGTGATCTGTAGGCTTCTTGATTTCTATGAATCCAGAACGGTGACTGGAAAACCAGAATTGGTATTTATTCCAAGTGAAGATGAATTTAGGCAATGCTTGATAAATCAAAAGCAAGCTTGGAAGGTTTTTCAATATGCTGATGGCCGAGTCTCAACTGAAGAATGGTCGGCTCAGCAATTTGGAGAGCATTCTAACCTTAAAGCCAATATTTGGTCTGGAGCCTTGAGAGGCTGGAAAAATAAAGGAATCGTTAGATTAACATTGACGACAGAAAAGCCTGAGGGTGAAGTTTTTAGATTGTTAAAACATTCAGAGGATGTGGATATGGTGGAGCTACGAGTTGGAAAATTGGTTAAAGAACACATTGATGAAATTATCGGTTTTTGCAGCCAAACAGCAGAGCATTTAGAGTTATTGAAAAACATTGACTGGTGCAAAGAACACTTTGGTATATCTTTCCCATTGATCATGATTTCAACGGAAGCGTCCAAAAATTATCATGAAAGGTATTGGGTCAAAGAGTATTCAATTAATGGTCAATCATACCGTTTCTGTAGTCAGTTTGGAGGCAATAACGCAGTAGGGACTAAAACATTGTCTGAATACCATGGTAAGAAATTTCTAGCTTACTTAAAAAAATTTAATTTACTAAATCCAGCTTATACGGATCAGCAAATTCGTTTTATTGTAAAAAGTTAAGAGAAATTTATGAATGCGTTTGAGGCAATGAGTGAACTAGCTTCACAAGAAAAATGGTGCTGGAATTTAAACTGTACCACCTGTGGTCAACTTCATTTTCGATTTGGTCTAGTTGAACTAACTCGGGGTAAACACCCTCTTGAAGATAATTGGTTGGTGAAAAAACAACAAACAAATTACTCAGTTAAAATTGGGCAATTCCCCTATACTTTTACTCCAGAACAACAGCGTAAAATAGTTGATATCTGCATAACTGCCGACCTAGTAAAGATTTCAAAAAACTGCGTATTTCCTGATTGGCTTGGGTATCTTGGTCTAGTATTAACATTTACAAAAAGTGCCCCTTTGCTATACAAGAAGCTTTGCACAGTCTGGTCAAGTCAACTAGCAAGAATGGTTCGTACGGATTCACTTATTTATAAAAAGCTCAACGATGCAGCATTAGGAGTTTCCGTTTTAGACATCAAAGATCTAGAGCATTGTGAGAATAACATCATTTCTCAACATA
>NZ_AQOD01000093.1 GCF_000513715.1 Salinivibrio socompensis S35 | reverse complement strand
ATGAATTAATTCAGTTTCAAATTTTGGAGCAAAATATGAGATTGATAACACCATCGCGTGCGATCGCTATAGGTTTGACGGGGCTTGCATTAAATAGCCCGAGTGTACAAGCCGCCGTTGATTGCCAACCTCTGTCTAACTGGCAGGACGGAAATACCTACACCAAAGGAGAGCAAGTAAAAACGGATAACACCGCCTATGAAGCGAGGTGGTGGACGCAAGCTGACCCTGCCATCCAGTCAGGAGAGTGGAAAGCGTGGAAGATTCTCGGTCAGTGTGCTGGCAGCGTCAACCAACCCCCGACCGCAACATTAACCGTCTCACCGTCTGGTCCGGTTCAGGTTGGCGATACACTCATCTTTACCCTCGCGGGGACCGACAGTGATGGGTCGGTTGCCTCATTTACGCTCGCTCAAGGCGATACCTTACTGTATGAAGGCACGGAGGCGACAACCATCCGCTGGCAAACCGAGCAAACGGGCCGCTTTACCTTTACCCTCACCGTTACTGACGATAAAGGCGCTACCGGCACTCAAACATTGCAACAGGTGGTGGGAGATGACCAAACCGGCGGCGATAAGTATGCCTGTCGCCCAGACGGTTTATACACCACACCAGAAGTCGAGGTGCCGTATTGCTCTGTATATGATGAAAACGGTCTAGAAGACATGGGCGCGGATCACCCTCGTCGCGTCATCGGTTATTTTACCAGTTGGCGTAATGGTGCCAACGGCCAGCCAGCCTATTTAGTCAGTGATATTCCGTGGGACAAGATCACCCATATCAACTACGCCTTTGCGCACGTGAATGCTGACAACCAACTTTCCATTGGCGATCCCGATGCACCGGATAACCCAGCCACGCAAATGACGTGGCCAGGCGTTGCAGGCGCAGACATGGATCCGAACCTGCCGTACCAAGGCCACTTTAACTTGCTTAACAAATATAAAAAGCAGCACCCCGACGTGAAAACGCTGATCTCTGTGGGTGGCTGGGCCGAAACCGGGGGCTACTTCGGTGAAAACGGCGAGCGTATCGACAGTGGCGGCTTCTACACCATGACCACCAATGCCGATGGCAGCGTCAACCAAGCAGGTATTAAGGCTTTCACCGACAGTGCGGTCGCCTTCTTGCGTCAGTATGGTTTTGATGGTTTAGACATTGACTATGAATATCCATCATCAATGAAAGATTCTGGCCACCCTGATGACTTTGCCTATTCCAACCCACGTCGTGCGCACTTGAATCAATCTTATCAAGTGCTGATGAAGTCGCTGCGTGAAGCACTCGACAAAGCCAGTGCGCAAGATGGCAAGCATTATATGCTCACCATCGCTTCACCCTCATCGGGTTATTTATTGCGCGGCATGGAGACCTTCCAAACTACGCAATACTTGGATTACGTCAACATCATGAGCTATGACTTGCATGGCGCATGGAATGATCATGTTGGCCATCAAGCGCCGCTGTATGACACTGGAGAAGACTCAGAGCTCAAGCAATGGAATGTCTACCAGACCCCTGAGTTTGAAGGGATTGGCTATTTAAATACCGACTGGGCAGCCACTTACTTTATGGGCGGTATGTCACCAGGTCGTATCAATATCGGTATTCCTTACTACACTCGCGGTTTTCAAGACGTTCAAGGTGGCAATAAAGGCCTCTGGGGTCGCGCACCACTGCCAAGCCAAAGCGAGTGCCGGCTGGCACGGGGGTCGGTGAGAAAAACAAATGCGGCAACGGCGCAGTCGGCATTGATAACCTCTGGCATGATATGGACGAGCTCGGCAACGAAGTACCTGCAGGCTCTAACCCTTTGTGGCACGTGAAAAACCTGCTCGATGGCAAACTACCGGCCTATGCGGCGGAATACGGACTTGACCCTGAGCAAGACCCCACCGATCGCCTCACTGGGAGCTATCAGCGTTACTACGATGACATCGCCAAAGCGCCTTGGTTATGGAACGAGGAAAAACGCGTATTCCTATCCATGGAAGACGAAACCTCGATGGCCGAGAAAGTGGACTACGTGGTCAATAAAGGCCTAGGCGGGGTGATGTTCTGGGAGCTGGCGGGGGATTATCGCTATGATGACCAGCGTCAGGCCTACTTTATGGGTGACACCCTGACCTCGCTCGCTTACCAAGCCTTTAAGCAAGCAGGAAGCGACTACTCGCTAAAACGTGGCGATGTCAACTTCCAAGTCCCGAGCGAGCAAGTCGATGTGACTTTTGACGCGCTGAACTTCCCGGTGGGCGATGACAACTACCCTATCCGACCCACGTTCCGCTTTACCAACCACTCCGATCTCGACTTATCGGGCGCCACCATCAGCTTTGATGTGCCAGTTTCCACCTCGCTATTTTTAAATCCGACTGGAACGCCCAGAAAAAGCTAGGCATAGAAGTGGTGCGTGATAGCAGCAACGCCAGTGGCAACAACATCGGCGGGTTTGACGCCACGCATCATCGCTTTGCCATCACCCTGATCAACGAGTGGGGCGGCATTGAGCAAAGCTTCAAGCCGGGTGAAACCTTGGACGCTCAGGTGATGTACTACATGCCGATCACTAACCCGACCAATATCACCATCGAGAAAGATGGCCAGCGCTATGCGGTAAAGCAGGCGTATCCAAGCCTTCCGCCGGCGCTCCCCGGTAGCGCCGGTCAAGGTGGCGCCGGTCAAGGTGGCGGAGAGTCGCAGTGTCCCGGCGTCGATATCGCCGGCCTAAGTACCTACCCTAACTGGCCTAACGGGGGCAACCATGCCAGCGGTGGCGACCAACTTATCTACCAAGATGCGGTATGGGAAGCCAAGTGGTGGACCCAAGCCGTGCCCGGTGGTCAAGCTTGGCGCCAAGTCTGCAGCCTTTAATTCATCTCTAGTCTTGAATGCGGGGGCATGGTGCCCCCGTTAAGGAGTCGTTATGTTCAAGCCTTCGTTCACGCAGTTTTCCTGTCGTACCGCCGTGGCACTTGCGCTGGCAGCAAGCAGCGCTCAGGTAATGGCACATGGCTATTTAGAAAGCCCCAAAGCGCGCCAAGCGATTTGTCATGAGCAAGGAGGGTACTGGTGGCCCTCTGATGGATCACGTATCCCTAATGCAGCCTGCCGTGCCGCGTTTTTAGAATCGGGTCACTACCCGTTTGTGCAGCATCATGAGTCGGCCCAATTGGTGGCAGACTACCGCAATATGGAAGCGGTGAAAGCCACCGTCACCGACGGTAATTTATGTGGCGCTGGCGACCCGAATAAAGCAGGGGTCAGCTTGCCGTCACCAGACTGGCAACGGACCGACGTCACTCCTGATGGCAATGGTCAAATTGACGTGCGTTTTAGGGCCACCACCCCTCATAACCCGAGCTTCTGGGAAATTTATCTCACCAAGCCAGATTACAACGGCGCGACCGATGCGCTGACGTGGGATGATCTCGAAAAAATCAACACCTTTGGCGACCTTCCCATCGTGGTGGGCGATGACGGTAACCGCTATTACGAGATGACCGTCACTCTGCCCGCTGATCGTCAGGGCAATGCGATTCTCTATAGCCGTTGGCAACGGATAGATCCGGCCGGTGAAGGCTTCTACAACTGTGCTGACATCACCATCACACCAAGCCAGACTACTCCTGCCCAATGGCACGAGCTGGGCTATTTCGTCCCGCATCCACAAATGGCGGCATTAGGCGACCGCGTTCGTGCCCGCTTGCACAATCGTCAAGGCCAAGAAGTGGTGGACGTCACGCTCACTCTCGATGCCCAAAACGTGGCGAATTGGCCGCAAACGCTGGCTGGCCTTATCGAACAGCAAGCCAATGAGCCCTTACGTATCGGGGTGATGCGCAACGGTGAGATCCAGTTTAATGTCAACGACGTGGTGCAAAACCAAGTCTTTAGTCATCACGATAGCTACAGCTTCAACCTGTCCGTGACACCTGCCACGGACGACCCTACCAGCAACCTGCCCGCGTGGCGCTCCTCTGAGGTCTATGTGGCCAAGGATCGCGTGCGCTACGGCGACAACATCTACCAAGCAAAATGGTGGACACGAAACGAGCAACCCGACGCTGCCCTTGTTTGGCAACGCGTGACACAATAAGGAGCAAACATGAAGCCAATGACCCTACTCTCTATGGCGATAGCTGGGGCTCTGGGTGCCAGCCACGCCGTGGCGGCCCCTTCAACCCCAAGTTTGGATTGGAAGCCACAAAACTATTCATTTGTTGAAGTCGACGAATATGGTCGCGGATCGTACAACGATCTGGTGCAACGCGTTGATGAAGTCCAAATTGAAATTAAGTGGAACGCCTGGTCCGGTGACGGTGGTGATAGCTACAAGGTGTACTTTGACGATCAGGTCGTCAATCAAGGCACCTTACCGGCGGGCACCCAATCTGGCACGGTCACCTTCCCCTATGACAAAGGCGGTCGCCACCAGCTAAAACTCGCCTTGTGTGAAGGGGGTGTCGACGGCCAGTGCGCGACCAGCGCCGCCAAACCCATCGTGATCGCCGATACCGACGGCGTCCATCTCGACCCACTGCCGATGAATGTCGACCCGAACAACAACGACTACCCCAAACAGCCTGATACTGTAGTGGGGGCTTACTTTGTGGAATGGGGTATTTACGGTCGTAATTTCGATGTTAGCCAGATCCCAGCGGGAAACCTCACCCACATTTTGTACGGCTTTATCCCCATTTGTGGCCCGAACGAGTCACTGGGTAATATTGAGAATGGCAACAGCTTGCGCGCGCTTGAGCTCGCTTGCCAAGGCTCAGAAGACTATGAAGTGGTGATCCATGACCCTTGGGCGGCCATCCAGAAAAAACTGCCCGGCACACCGGCCAAAGATCCGATTGGTGGCACCTACGCGCAAATGATGGCACTCAAACAGCGCTATCCCGATCTCAAAATCCTCCCTTCGGTAGGCGGCTGGACCTTGTCTGATCCCTTCTTTGATTTCACCGACAAAGCCAACCGTGACGTCTTTGTTGCCTCGATGAAAGAGTTCCTAAAAACCTGGAAGTTCTACGACGGGGTCGATATCGACTGGGAATACCCAGGGCGGGGGTGGTGCCAACCCTAACTTGGGCAACCCAGATCAGGACAGCCAAGCCTATGCCGCCTTGATGCGTGAGCTACGTGCGATGTTGGATGAGCTCGAAGCCGATACGGGCCGTGAATACCAACTTACCTCAGCGGTCGGCGCCGGCTATGATAAAATCGCCAATGTCGATTACAGCGCCAGTGCGCCGTACATGGATTACATCTTTGCCATGACCTACGACTTCTTCGGTGCATGGAATAATGTCACTGGCCATCAAACCGCCATTTACTGCGGCAGCCATATGCGTGCCGATGAATGTGATGGCACGGGCGTCGATGACAATGGCGAACCACGGAAAGGCCCCGCATACACGCTCGATAATGGTGTACAGTTGATGCTGGAAAGCGGCGTACCGCCTGAGAAGATGGTGATCGGTACCGCAATGTACGGCCGTGGATGGGAAGGGGTCTTCCCTGCTAATGCCACCGACCCAAGCAATCCAATGACCGCACCGGGCAACGGCCCCATCAAAGGCAGTACCGCGGACGGTATTTGGGAAGCCGGCGTCATTGACTACAAAGGCGTGGTCAAATCGATGCTGGGTAGCGCGGATAACGGCATCAACGGCTTTCAACCCGGCTATGATGCACAAGCCGAAGCCGCCTATGTCTGGAACCCAGACATAGGCAAGCTGGTCACTTACGACAACCCGCGCTCGGTCAAAGCCAAAGGTCAATATGTGCGTAACCACAACTTCGCGGGCTTGTTTGCCTGGGAAATTGATGCCGACAATGGCGATATTCTCAATGCCATGCACGAGGCTTAGCGCAAGATGGCCAGCCTCCGGTCAACAACGCGCCGACAGTGAGCCTCGCGCAACAGAGCTATACCCTTGCCCCCGGTGACACCCTGGCGATTGCTGCCAACGCGCGTGATCGTGATGGCGATGCACTGACCTATCGCTGGCAAGGTGACACGGCGTTGGCACTCAGCAATAGTGATACTGACTCGGTAACGGTCACCGCGCCCGATGTCAGCACCAGCACCGAGTACATACTGTCAGTGACTGTCTCTGACGGTCAAGCCGATGCCCAAGCTAGTACTACGATTAAGGTGGTGGTAGCGAGTGAAAACCAAGCACCCACCGTGGCGCCTATCGCCCCTGTTAGCCTGACAAGCGGTGAGCAAACCCGCGTGACTATCGATGCTAGCGATCCCGACGGCGACACGCTCAGCTACGCTTACCGCGCATCTGGTGATCTGGCAGTATCAGGGTCAGACAACCAAGTCACGCTGACCGCACCAACCGTGACTGAAAACAGTGAGTATGTAGTCACTGTCGAGGTCAGCGATGGTGATAAAACGACGCCAGCGCAGTTCACGGTGACCGTGACGCCAGCAAGCAGCCTGCCGGCTTGGAATGAAAGCACTGTCTATGTTGGCGGTGATCGCGTGATGTACCAAGGTGTTGAGTATCGCGCCAAGTGGTGGACCAAAGGTCAGCGCCCTGATCAAGGCGGCCCATGGGCGCGTGTTGGTGATAGCCAAGCCAATCAAAGTAATGAATGGCAAGCCACGGTCGCTTACTCAGGTGGCGATGAGATTGAATACAACAACCAACGCTATCAAGCTAAATGGTGGACGCAAGGCGAGCAACCTGGCCACGCGGCGGTTTGGAAACGGCTGTAATTGACTGGTAAGTCATTAATATAAAAAACGCCCCAATCTGGGGCGTTTTCTTGATTAGTTAGCAAAACTGTAAACGTTAACGACGTTGACGCACGGCCTCGTACAAACACACTCCAGTGGCCACTGACACATTCAGGCTCGATACACTCCCTGCCATCGGCACACGGATCAGCTCATCGCAGGTTTCACGGGTAAGACGACGCATGCCCTCACCTTCCGCCCCCATCACTAAGGCCAACTGGTCCCACCAATTTCGTGTCATACACATCATGGTCCGCTTCACCCGCGGTGCCAACGAACCATACACCTGTTCTTTAAGCGTACGCATAGCACGTGCCAAGTTAGTGACACGCACTAAAGGCACCACTTCAGCGGCGCCACAGGCCACTTTTCGTGCCGTCGCATTCAGCTGAGCAGACTTGTCTTTCGGGACAATCACCGCACTAACACCCGCTGCATCGGCAGTACGTAGGCAAGCCCCCAAATTATGGGGATCGGTGACACCATCAAGTACCAATAATAGCGGGTTCTCGGTATTGGTGAGGATCGCATCCAAATCATTTTCGTTGTACTGACGACCCGGCTTTACCCGGGCAACAATGCCCTGGTGTGAAGCACTTTGGGTTTTATCATCTAGCGCTTTTCGCCCCACTTGCTGAATGCTAACACCCAACATCGCAATCTCATTGAGTACAGGCACCAAGCGCTCATCTTGACGCCCTTTTAATACCATCACCTCAATAAAGCGAGAAGGATCGGTCGCTAAAACCGCTTGGACGGCATGAATACCGTAAATAACTTCATTGCTCATGATCTACTTCTTTTTCTTGGCCGCTTCGGTTTTTTGTTTCTTCGCCTTTTTCTTGCGTGCTTTTTCCGCAGGCGACTTTACTTTAGACTTTTTGCCTTGCTTATCCACAGGCGCCTTATCAGCGTCAACACTGGGTACTGCGCCGTGTTTAAGCTGTTGGCGTACCGAAGTTCGCTCACGGCATGCTTGTGGATCTTTATTGGACTCCGCACGACCTTTTTTTCGCTTGTCACGCGCGGTTTTACCCGGGCGACGGGCTTTGCGCTCAGAGCCTACCAGTTCAAAATCAATTTGTCGCTCGTCAAGATTCACTGACAGTACTTTGACCGTTACCTGATCGCCCAGTCGGAAAACGCGGCCTGACCCCTCACCCACTAAACGTTGGCCTACCATATCAAAGCGATAGTAATCATTATCGAGGTTAGAGATATGCACCAATCCATCGATATGTAGCTCATTGAGACGAACAAAGAAACCAAAGCCAGTCACATTGGCAATCACCCCCTCAAGCTCATCGCCGACATGGTCCTGCATATACTCGCATTTTAGCCAATCGGATACATCACGGGTGGCATCATCCGCGCGGCGCTCTGTTTTTGAACACTGCTCGCCTAAAACATCTATATCATCAAACGAGTAGTGATACCCCCCGGTCGGCGTCCAGCGGTCTTGGTTTTTGCCTGCTTGTTTAGCTATCAAATATTTGAGCGCGCGGTGCAAAAGTAAGTCCGGGTAACGACGGATGGGTGACGTAAAGTGCGCGTACTGTTTTAGCGCTAAGCCAAAGTGACCTTGGTTATCCGCTTGATAGACTGCTTGCTTCATTGAGCGCAATAGCATGGTCTGGATAAGCTCACTGTCCGCACGGCCATGGACCACATGCATTAAGGCGGCGTAGTCTTTTGGCGTTGGCTCCAGACCGCCACTGAGGCTCAAGCCAAGTTCACCCAAGAAATCTTTAAAACCACTAAGTCGCTGTTCACCTGGGGCTTCGTGAACACGATACAATGCTGGCTCTTTGTGCTTCTCGACAAAACGCGCAGAGGCGACGTTGGCAAGAATCATACATTCTTCGATGATTTTGTGCGCATCGTTACGCTCAACCGGCACGATACGGTCGATTTTACGCTGAGCATTAAAGATAAACTGCGTTTCGACCGTCTCAAACTCAATCGCACCGCGTTGCTGACGTGCGTCGCTCAACACCTTGTACATATCGTGCAAGGTTTCTAAGTGCGGGACCAAAGAGTGATACCGTTCTCGCAAGGCTTCGTCACCATCCAATATATTAGACACCTTGGTATAGGTTAAGCGGGCATGTGAGTTCATTACCGCTTCATAGTGTTTATAGCCTGATAACACACCTGACTCAGAAATCGTCATCTCACAGACCATACACAGGCGATCAACCTGTGGGTTGAGGGAACATAAGCCATTGGACAGGATTTCCGGCAACATAGGCACGACTTGATTGGGGAAGTACACCGAGTTACCGCGATTTTGCGCTTCTTTATCGAGGGCCGAGTCGGGACGAACATAATAGCTGACATCGGCGATCGCGACCCACAAACGCCAGCCACCGGAGCGTTTGCGCTCACAGTACACGGCATCATCAAAATCACGGGCGTCTTCACCATCGATAGTGACGAGGGGCCGATCACGCAGATCGACACGGCCTTCTTTGGCCTTTTCAGGCACTTCTTCGCTCAAGCTTTTGACTTGCTTAAGTACCGCGTCGGGCCATTGATGGGGAATATCGTGAGTGCGCATCGCAATCTCGATTTCCATGCCTGGTGCCATATTTTCGCCCAGTACTTCAACAATTTTGCCGACGGGATTGGTTTGGCGTGTGGGACGTTGCATGATCTCAACCACCACCACGTTACCCATGCGCGCGCCATGGGTATGATCTTTGTCAATCACGATATCTTGGCCAAGGCGGCTATCATCTGGCACCACAAAGCCCATGCCATCTTCGACGAAGTACCGACCAACGATCTGGCCTTGGCGCGCTTCCAGAACACGTACGACACGCGCTTCTTGGCGGCCGCGTTTATCGGTACCCACGCCCTGCGCTAAAATGACATCGCCATGCATCACGCTACGCATTTGATGATGCGGTAACGTCCAATCATCATGATTGCCTTTTCCTTCTGGGCGTAAAAAACCAAAACCATCACGGTGACCAATCACGGTCCCTTTAATGAGATCAAGGCGTTCAGGCAAGGCGTAGCACTTACGCCGTGTGAACACGAGTTGTCCATCTCGCTCCATGGCACGCAGACGTCGACGCAAACCTTCATACTGCTCATCGCCCTCCAAGCCGAGGTGGGTAAACAGATTATCGCGACTCACTGGCGCCTTAAAGCTTCGGATCACTCCCAGTAAGTGTTCACGGCTGGGGACCGGGTTTTCGTATTTTTCAGCTTCACGGGCCTGGTGCGGATCCGCAGCAATATTGTTTGGGGTGTTATTTGTCGAACCTGTGTCTTGCGACATAGACCTTTTCCTATTGGCGTATGTTAAATTCATTATATCTGTTAACTATCGCGAATGCGCCGCGACGATCGCAGTTTGACGTTTTGTTTCAGCGTCTTGCTTATCGGTAACGAGAGGAACACGGCGAACTGGCCATATCAAAAATAGATTGGGAACAGATAAGTATCAATAGTATAGCGGATTTTGACGATAAAATCGCCTGCTGTCAGGCGCCAGCGATTAAGCGATTACCAGTAACTGGTGCGCCTTTTGGCCCGAGCAATGATGTTTTTTGGCATACGCGCCTCAAGCGCTGCACGCAACGCTGCAATACGATTGCGTGTGCGAGAATCTGCAGTAATGGTCTGATACAACCAGCGATAAGCATCTTCATAGTCAAGCGGCGAACCGACATCATCCACCAGCAATTCAGCCAGTTGAATGCGCGCGCGGGTATCTCCCAGCGATGCGGCTTCGCGTAGGTAAGGAATCGCGCGTCGCTGATCTTGCTGCACTAAGGTACCATTCGCATAGTAACGTCCTAGCTGCTCTAGCGCTGCAGGCAACCCTTGCTGCGCAGCTTGTTTTATATAATACACACCGAGCTCTGCATCTTGATCGACGCACACCCCCCACGCCAACATATCACCATACAAGAACTCATAGGCGGGGGAGCCCACACGCGTTGCCCGCACTTCGATATCTTGCATCAGTTGGCAATCGTCTTGTTTCACGCGCTCAAGGTGTGAGTTGGTCTCAAATAAGGTGATCAGTTCACTTTCTTCATACAAAGGCACTGCCGGCCCCACGTCCGCTCTGGCGGTTACAGCTGCCAGCGTCGTTGCCGTTAGTAAAAGTGAAAAACTCAGCGTTCGAAACGTCATGCCTACTCGCTATTCAACCAAGAAACCCAACAGCAACGCGCGCGCTGACCGTGTGACTTTTTGTATCGGCACCCTGCTCAGTGACTTTAGCAAAGGCGGCAAGTTTTTTCCGCTTTCGCGCGATCGGGGTTTCAGTTTCATCGATTAGCGATAAAAAAAGCCAGCGTCGTTAAACGCTGGCTTCATGGTTTTTCTTCACACAAGCATTAGCTTTCGAAAGGATGAACCTTAATGATGGTTTCATTACGGTCTGGACCGGTCGAAATCAGATCAATCGGCACGCCAGTCAAGGTTTCAATACGCTTGATGTAATCGAGCGCAGCTTGTGGCAGCTGGTCGAGCGATTTCACCCCAAAGGTGTTTTCGCTCCAACCCGGCATGGTTTCATACACAGGCTCGATGTTGTCGTACGCATCTGCAGCCAATGGCGACACCTGGATCATGGAGCCGTCAGCCATCTTGTAACCCGTACAAATCTTGATTTCTTCTAAGCCGTCCATCACATCTAGCTTGGTCAGGCAGAAACCTGAGACCGAGTTAATTTGTACAGCACGACGCATTGCTACCGCATCAAACCAACCACAACGACGTTTACGCCCAGTGGTCGCACCAAATTCAGCGCCTTTGGTGCCTAGGTGCATACCAATATCGTCATCCAGTTCCGTTGGGAACGGGCCTGCGCCAACACGGGTGCAATAGGCTTTCGCAATACCGAGAACATAGCCTAGGTGACGAGGACCAAAGCCAGAACCTGCCGCGACACCACCCGCAGTGGTGTTTGAGGAGGTCACATACGGATAAGTGCCGTGATCAATATCGAGCAAGGTGCCTTGCGCGCCTTCGAACATGATTTTGTCATCACGTTTACGGGCATCGTCTAGCTCTTGAGTCACATCAATAACCATACCGGTGAGGGTGTCTGCTTGCTCCATCACCTTCGCTAAGGTTTCTTCATAGCTTACTGGTTCGACTTTATAGAAGTGCTCTAGCTGGAAGTTATGGAATTCCATCACTTCTTTTAGCTTTTCAGCAAAGGCTTCTTTATCGAATAGATCCCCAACACGCAAACCACGGCGCGCCACTTTGTCTTCGTACGCCGGACCAATACCACGGCCTGTCGTACCAATGGCTTTCTTGCCACGTGCTTTTTCACGCGCTGCATCCAACGCAATGTGATAAGGCAAGATTAAAGGACAAGCTTCTGACAGGAATAGGCGCTCACGCACAGGCACGCCGCGTGCTTCCAGCTCACCCATTTCTTTCAGTAAAGCGTCTGGCGACAACACCACACCATTACCGATAATGCATTTAACGTTGTTGCGGAGGATACCAGAAGGAATCAAGTGTAGGACGGTCTTTTCACCGTCAATGACAAGAGTATGACCTGCGTTGTGACCGCCTTGATAGCGAACCACGTATTTTGCATCTTCAGTCAAAAGATCAACGATCTTTCCCTTACCTTCGTCACCCCATTGGGTGCCGAGAACGACTACGTTATTACCCATCTTCTTCGATATGCAGCTAGTTAAAAAAGGATTCTAGCACCTTAAAAAGTCGGTTGCAGTTTATTTTTTAACCGTATTGTCGTTTTCTTCCCATGGGTTTGTCACGTCAAGCTGACAGCCCCTTTCTTAAGCTAAGATGGAATAGGCGAATACGGCGCCAATCACCACTAAACATCCTCCGATACGTCGCAACTGATTATCCGGCTGCTGACTGAGCTCCGTGACCATCTGTCGCCATTGCTTGGGGAATAACATAGGCCCCAGCCCTTCGACGACCAACACGAGAGCGAGCGCTCCCCATAACGTTGTCATGATTCCTCCTCCGTCATTCAATCCTGCTGTGCTCAATAAGTACAAGATAAAAAAAAGACAAGGCACGATGCCTTGTCTTTTCTATCGGTGACAACGATTTATTGATCGATCACATCAGGCTGCTTCATGTATTTGAAGAAATCACTTTTAGGATCAACAATCAGCATATCGCTCTTGCTGTCAAAGCTCTCGCGATAAGCCTGTAACGAACGTACAAAGCTATAGAACTCAGGCTCTTTCTTAAACGCACGCGCAAAAAGCTGTGCCACTTCAGCATCTGCTTCACCGCGAGTGATTCGCGCCTGACGCTCTGCTTTAGAGAGGATAGTCGCTACCTCTAACTCAGCCTGCGCGCGAATGATTTCGGCCTGCTCACGACCTTGTGCACGATGACGACGCGCCACCGCTTCACGCTCCGCACGCATACGGGCATAGATCGATTCACTTATCTCGCTAGGAAGGTTGATACGTTTGATACGCAAATCAATCAGCTCAATCCCTAAATCACGTATACCCTCACCAGCGGCACGCTCCAACACACCTTCCATGACTTGGTCGCGCTTTTCAGACACAATCTCTTTGATGGTCTTATTACCAATTTCGGCACGCAGACCGTCAGAAATACGACGTTGCAAAAGCGACTCAGCGGTGATCTTATTACCGCCCCCTGTGGCAAGGTAGTATTGACCGAAGTCTTTAATTCGCCACTTCAAGTAAGAGTCAATAATGACGTCTTTTTTCTCTGCAGTAACAAAGCGATCGGCACGGTCATCCATAGTTTGAATACGCGCGTCGAGGGTATTCACTCGGTCAAACAACGGCAACTTAAAGTGCAAACCTGGCTGATAGATTTTCGCGATCTCGTTATCCGCTTTCAGGACACGTCCAAAGCGAATCACAATACTGCGTTCACCTTCACTCACCACGAAGATCGACATCAAAAATATCACGACCGCTAAGACTATAACCGGGATCATCATCTTACGCATGCTTAGTATCTCCCTTCACGTGATGAACCAGAACGCGGCGCCGATTCAGGCTGTTTTGGCTGAGAGCTTTGCTCCAGCTCAATGCCATACTGGCTGCTCGACGTTTCTTTACGCTGGTTAGGCCCAACGGCTGCCCCTCCCATCAACTTATCCAGCGGGAGATACAAGAGGTTGCTGTTTCCGCTTTGCGAATCCACCATAACCTTACTTGTACTGCTGTACACCTGTTCCATGGTTTGGATATACAAGCGATTACGTGTCACGCGTGGCGCATCAATATACTCAGGCAACAATTTTTCGAATTGAGAGACTTCACCTTCTGCTTCGTTAACCGTACGCTCCTTATAACCCAAAGCCGCTTTTTTCAACGTTTCTGCTCGACCCGTTGCCTTTGGCAAGACGTCATTACGATACGCTTCTGCTTCACGGATAAAACGCGCTTCGTCCTCACGGGCTGCAATGGCGTCATCAAAGGCATCTTTCACCTGCTCTGGTGGCCGCGCGTACTGGAAGTTGACGTCGACGACAATCAAACCCATGTTGTACTTGTCGATAATATTGTTCAGCTCAACCTGAGTTCGCTCGCGTACTACTTGGCGACCGCTGGTAATAATATCGTCCATCACCGAATCACCCACGACCGCACGCAGTGCTGAATCTGTTGCTTGACGCAAGCTGTCATCGGCATTGGTCACACTGTACAAATACTGTTGCGCATCCATGACGCGGTACTGTATGTCCATTTCAACACTGACCACGTTTTCGTCTTTGGTCAGCATCAAACCTGAGCTGTTTAACGAGCGGATTGATTCCATGTCAACCGTTCTCACGGTATCGACAAAGGTCGGTTTCCAGTTAAGGCCCGGCTGCACGATACGATCATACTGACCGAACCGAAGTACCACGCCACGCTGGGCCTCACCAATGGTGTAAAAACCGGAAATACCCCATACGATAAGACCGATGAGCGCGAGCACACCTAGCCCTGCCATGCCGCCACCAAACGATGGGCCTTTGCCTTTGCGGCCGCCGAAACCACTCAGTTTACGGCTTAATTTGTTAAACAATTCATCAAGATCCGGTGGCCCTTGATTACGGCCTCCACGATTCCCCCAGGGGTCTTTGTCGGGACCGCCATTGTTTCCTGGCTCATTCCACGCCATTCACGCACTCCATCAATTTGATCTGACGATAATTTTGTACTCTAGCAGCCTATTCCATGACGATAAAGTCGCCAAGTTGGTTGCCCTCTCTTTTTTCTAATCGGTACCAGTCTGTTTGTGGCAGCCTGATATCGACTAACAGATGCCCATCATCTTGATACTCTTCACTGATCACGCATCGCATCTGGTGAAATTTACTTTGCATCCGGCCCGCTATCGTGGGCGGCAATCGTAACTGATGCCGAACCATGATGCCTGCTAAACGCTCAGTCAGCGCGTCAAATATGAGCGCGATGCCTTGACCCGACAGCGCTGATATCCACACGGCTTTAGGTACGCCCTCGTCGTCTCGTTCAATACGAGGCTCAGCCTGATCTAGACTATCTATCTTGTTCATGATAAGCAGACGCGGTACGTCCGCCGCCTCAATCTCTTCGAGTACGCCGTCAACAGCGGCAATATTGTCACGCAACCGCTCATCACTGGCATCAACAACATGTAGCAATAAACTCGCTTCTTGCGTTTCTTGCAATGTCGCTTTAAACGCGGCCACTAAGTCATGCGGCAAGTGGCGGATAAACCCGACGGTGTCAGCTAAAATCGCGGTACCCACATCGTCGACATCAATCCGACGCAAGGTTGGATCGAGTGTGGCAAATAGCTGATCAGCCGCATAAACACCTGCTTCGGTAATACGGTTAAACAATGTAGATTTGCCCGCATTGGTATACCCAACCAACGAGATGGTCGGCACTTCGGCACGTGCACGTGCTCGACGACCTTGCTCACGTTGTTTCGCCACTTTTTCTAACCGACGTAAAATCGCTTTTACCCGATCGCGCAATAATCGGCGATCCGTTTCTAACTGGGTTTCCCCCGGACCACGTAAACCGATCCCCCCTTTCTGACGCTCAAGGTGGTCCAGCCACGTACCAGCCGGTAGAAAGATGACGCAACTGCGCCAATTCAACCTGCAACTTACCTTCGTGGGTACGCGCGCGCTGTGCGAAGATATCAAGAATGAGCCCGGTACGGTCTAATACTCGACATTTAAATCGCTGTTCCAGGTTGCGCTCTTGGGCCGCGGATAACGTGTGATTAAAAATCACAATATCAGCGCCCACTTGCTGTACGGTGTCTGCAATTTCTTGGGCTTTTCCCTCACCAACAAAATACTTCGGATGAGGGGACTGACGGCTGCCGACAACAACTTGCAAAGCATCGACACCCGACGATGACACCAGCATTTGAAACTCGCTGAGATCATCCCACTCGCCATCATGGGTAAAATTGATATGAACAAGTACAGCCTGTTCACCGGCCTCGTAACGGTCAAACAAGCGAAAAACTCCTTAGCAATTGAATACTCACTCCTCAGGTTTTTCTTGCTGACGGTCGCCCTGCGGACGCTCTCCAGCCACTTGGTTATTGTTGTGATGACTCACCGCGCGTGCTGGCACCACGGTAGAAATAGCATGCTTGTACACCATTTGATTCACGGTGTTTTTCAGCAAGATCACAAACTGATCAAACGATTCGATTTGCCCTTGTAACTTAATGCCATTCACAAGGTAAATGGAAACAGGAATACGCTCACGACGTAACGCGTTTAGGAATGGGTCTTGTAATGATTGCCCCTTAGCCATTAGTTCTTTTCCTTATTTGTTTGTAATTGTAGTCAATGTCGCGGTTAAGCAGCGTCCTTGTCAGTGACAGTATACATCAAGTTTCCGTCCCTGCCGTCAACGCTTTTGTCACCGTTTGTAAAGACAGCGACGGTGCGTCACTGTCAAGCCACGTCACATTTTCCCAGCCTCGAAGCCAAGTTATCTGACGTTTAGCTAACTGGCGCGTCGCGCAAATCCCACGGTAAACGGCTTCATCATGGGTACAACGTCCGGCCAAATAATCCCACATCTGGCGATACCCAACGCACCGGATCGAGGCAGATCGGGATGCAGATCCTCTCGTTCATACAGTGCGCGTACCTCCTTTTCAAAACCCGCTTCGATCATTTGTCGAATCGGAGCTCGATGCGGCGATGCAATTCACCTCGATCCTGAGGCGCTATTGCAAATTGGTGTACCTGATACGGCAAAGGTTCACCTTTTTTTCCCGTCAATGCGGTGAGGGTTTGTCCACTGATACGGTACACCTCAAGTGCCCGTAAAATTCGTTGCGGATCATTGGGGTGGATCCGCGCGCCAGACACAGGATCAATGTCACATAACTGTGCATGAAGCGCTTCCCAGCCATATTGCTGCGCCTCTTTTTCTAATGCACCACGCACAGCAAGATCCGCACTGGGCAATGGCGATAACCCTTCTAACAATGCTTTAAAATACAACATGGTGCCGCCAACCAACAGTGGGATCTTGCCATTTGACACGATCTTATCCATTTCTGTGAGGGCATCTTCACGAAAGTCGGCCGCTGAATAGGCTTGAGACGGATCACGAATATCAATCAAATGATGGGGCGCCTGCGCCAATTCGTCAGCGGTTGGCTTGGCGGTGCCAATATCCATGCCTCGATAAATTAAGGCCGAATCAACACTAATAATGTCAACCGGCAGGGTATTGCGTAATGCAATGGCCAGATCCGTTTTTCCTGAGCCGTTCGGCCCATCAAAAAATGGCCTTTGGCAGCGGATTAGTCATGTTGTAATGCTTCTATTGCTGAGTCAGGTCGAGGCGA